>CAYGTC010000034.1:0-46167 GCA_964352735.1 uncultured Alcanivoracaceae bacterium
TTTTCATAAAACCATTCAGGTACAAAGTGTCTTTTTAAAAAAATCTTCTAACTCATTGTTTTTCATAGATAAAATCGATTTTTTTACCGATTTGATGAAATATTCGGGCTAAACATGACCAATGATGTTGTTAGGTATGATGTTTTGACATGTCCATCATAATATCGCGAGTATTATTGCATTTCTACTGATGTTGACCTGATATAATTACTGAAGAGGTGTATAATTTTTATAGGTAACAATGCAGTAAAATTTATGCTTAAACAGCAACGCGCCGATCACATCAGAGCACGCCTTTTTGAACTCTACCCAGAACCAGGTATACCACTGGATCACATTGACCCTTACACATTGTTGATAGCGGTACTTTTGTCTGCTCAATGCACCGATGAGCGGGTCAATAAAATAACACCGGGGTTATTCGCACTGGCAGATAATCCCCACGACATGATTCAGTTACCAGTTGATAAAATTCGTCAAGTGATTAAACCTTGTGGCTTGTCACCGCGCAAATCCCAAGCGATTTCAACACTGTCACACATGCTCATAGATGAACATAATGGTAAAGTCCCTCAAGATTTTGAAGCTTTAGAACGTTTGCCTGGTGTTGGCCACAAAACCGCATCGGTGGTCATGTCTCAAGCCTTTGGGGTACCGGCTTTTGCTGTCGACACCCACATTCATCGGCTCGCACAACGCTGGGGATTGACCAAAGGCAAAAACGTCACACAAACCGAAAAAGACTTGAAAAAATTGTTCCCAAAATCGACATGGAACGACCTACATTTACAAATCATTTATTATGGTCGAGAGTATTGTTCAGCCCGTAGCTGTTATGGATTGACTTGTGAAATTTGTCGTCATTGTTATCCCAATCGCGTCAATAAAGTCATCACCAATAAAGCATGACCATTATTCGCGCTTCATAAAAGATAAACACAGCACGCCGATGACCATGATGGCTGTTACCAAATAAATAGCCATACTGAAATCTCCACTGTGCTCGGTAATCACACCAGTCATGATAGGAGAAATGATTTGTGCCAAACAATAACCCAGTGTCAACTGGGCCATGATTTGCGTACTGCGATGCCCATATTTATTACCAATAATACTTAACACCAGTGAAACAATGCCCATGAATGAAAAACCAAAGATTAAAGCACTGAGTATCACTGCGGTATAATTATCGTAAAACACCATCAACAAGTTACTGATCATATTCAATACAAATGCTGCGCGTATGGCATTGAGAAATCCAATTTTGCGGCCAATCTTCTGCCAAACAAATGGCGCAGGTGTAGCAGCTAAGCCCACCATCACCCACATCAAAGTACCTTGACCAACCAAAGGTATATACTCTGTCATCAACGAAGTAAAAGTCACGTTCGCTGTATTACTGAATCCAGCACAAACATAAGCCATGGTTAACAACACCAACCATTTTTTGGATGGTTCGTTACTTCGGTCCACTTTTTTGTGTGCAGCGATGTCATATTTATCTGGCAATGGCATCAAAACGTAAGCCGGTATGGTAAAGACCATACCAAAACCAGCCAAAGCCAGCCATTGCAAACGCCAACTCAAATTCATAATTTCTAAAACCGTCAACTCAACCACCAAAGCACTGAGAATGATACCAAGGCCAGCCCCGGCAAAATGTATATTCATATGCTTTTTATGGCCATTGTTTAATAACCATTTAAATACCAAACCAGTGCCAAGCATAAAACCCAAAGCCGTTGAAATACCGGCAAAAAATCGACTGATGTACCAAATCAAAGTATTGTCATGAGCGGCCATTATAGCTGTGGTAAACACCGATAAAAACAAACCATAACGGTAAAAAAAGTCTTTTAAACGCAAATCTCGCATCAACCAAACCATAAACAAGCCAGTCAGATAACCCATATAATTCCAGCCTGCTAACCAACCAGCCAGGCTTTCTGAAACACCCAATTGTGTTTGCAAATGAGGGATCATGGGTGTGAAGGAATAACGGGCAAACCCCATGGTGGCGATCAAAGCGCAGATACCGGCGGTGAGGATACCGAATTTATTCGGACGTGTGGTGATAAAATTTTGCATTGAACTTATCCTTGATAATTTTGTTGATAAAGCAATTCAATTCTTGCAGCCAATTCATTGATGGTTGTGCTGTGTCTCATGGCATCAACCAATTGACCGTTTGTATCAATCAAATAATACCGAGAAGAATGCCTCACTTCATAATCGTCTTCATCTTCAGATGAATTAACACTGTAATACGCAGCATACTGTTGTGTTATCTGGTCGAGTACTGTGCTTTCAGCAGTTGCACCGACAAAAGCAGGATTGTAATGTCCAGCGAACTTAGCCAATGCAGAAGTATCATCCCTATCCGGATCGACACTGATTAATATAACCTGCGTTTTTTCTTGGATGTTTTGTGGCAACTTTTTCAATGCTGACTTAATCGTCATCATTGATGTTGGGCACACATCTGGACAATTCAGAAAACCAAAATACAAGACCACAATTTTATCGCGAAAATCTGATAAAGACACAAGGCCATTAACCGTTTCTACTGTAAAATCCCCACCGAGTTCGCTGAATTTTGTCGGTCCCGAACTACCGAATTTTTTCGTTGTGGTAAACATAAATATGCCAATGACCACAAAGGCCATCATCATGAAAATTAGCAATGCTTTTTTAAGTGTTGTTGGACTCATTTTAATGCCCCATTAACATGTTATGGTTTAAATGCTGCATGATCCATATTGAACCCAGCACCACAATTATAGTGATGAGTAAAATAAAGACCGCCGAAGTGGTGTTCCACATTTGTTCAGATGAAGTGTTCATGTGTAAAAAGAACACCAATTGCACAAATATTTGTGCCACTGCACACAATAAAATAATACCCAATGTTAAGGGTTGTGCTAAAGAACCACTCATCACCAATCCAAACGGTATTAAAGTTAATACTATCGACAAAATCAGTCCAATCACATATTCTTTGATGCTGCCATGGGCTGCACCACCGTGACCATGTTGTTGATCAATATTACGAGTCATCACATCACTCCCATTAAATAAACCACACTGAAAACACAAATCCAGATCACATCCAAAAAGTGCCAAAACAAACTCAAGCATGACAGACGCACCCTGTTGTCCTCGCTTAAACCATCACGTTTAAAGTGCGCAAACAACACCAACATCCACAATAATCCACCTAACACATGCAAACCATGGGTTCCAATCAAGGCATAAAATGCCGACCAATATCCACTGCTTTGTGGTATCGCACCTTGCTGACTAAAATGCATGAATTCATAAATTTCCATGGCCAGAAAACCAGCACCCAAAGCACATGTGATGATTAACCATCTAACCGTTGTTTTCACATCATTACGCTGCGCACCGAGCATGGCCATACCAAAAGTAAAACTGCTGAACAAAAGTAAAGCTGTTTCTACCAATACAAACTTCAAATCAAAAAGATCCTTAGGCATCAAACCCTCAGCAAAACTGCTATTCAGCACGGCATAAGTGGCAAAAAGTGTCGCAAAAAGGATCACATCACTCATGATGTATATCCAAAATCCAAGCATCACATCACCACCATAGTCATGGTGGTCGTGATGCTCATCACCGTGAACCACATCATGATTGTGATCCATGAGTGCATTATCGACTGTATCAGTCATGTCTTTTCTCCAATCTATTGTTAAAGGGCAACACTGAGGTTGGTGTGTTTTTGATCATCTGTGCTGTCATGATCTTTATGTTGATAATGCGCTTGTTCGATCATCTCTACTTGTTCAACTGGCACATAATAATCCTTAATGCGCACAAATGAATAGCTAATCCAAGCACCCAGCATACCCACTGTAGTCACAGTCGCCAACCACCAAATGTGCCAAATCATAGCAAATCCAAACACAAATGAAAGACCCGCAATGACTGCACCAGCCCAGGTATTTTTAGGCATATGGATTTTGTGGTATTTTTCTTGCAGCTTTGGCGCCTCACCGCGTTGCTTCATGTCATGAAAGGCATCTAATTCATGCACTTGTGGTATTTTCGCAAAATTATAAAATGGTGGCGGTGATGAAGTGGCCCATTCTAAAGTGCGGCCTTGCCATGGATCACCAGTAACATCACGGTTTTTATGTCGATCACGAATACTGGCAAAGATTTGGTAAAACTGTACTCCAATGCCCATCAGAATAACCAATGCCCCTGCTCCAGCAATCAATAACCATATGTTCCACTCAGGATTATCGTAATAACTGATACGCCGGGTCATGCCCATAAAACCCAATACATACAATGGCATAAATGCCATAAAGAACCCAACTGTCCACAACACACAAGCCCATTTACCAAGTTTTTCGTTCAATTTAAAACCAGTGGCCTTGGGAAACCAGTATGAAAAACCAGCAAAATAACCAAACAAAGCACCACCAATGATGACATTATGAAAATGCGCCACTAAAAAAACACTGTTGTGTAAAACGAAGTTGGCCGCAGGAATTGCCAACATTACACCTGTCATGCCGCCAATGGCAAACACCAAGAAAAACGCCATGGTCCACCACATCGGAGAATCAAAATGCACCCGACCTTTATACATGGTGAATATCCAGTTAAACAGTTTTACCCCAGTTGGTATGGAAATAATCATGGTGGCAATGCCAAAGAAAGCATTGACACTGGCACCAGCACCCATGGTGAAAAAATGATGTAACCAGACAACAAAAGACAGTAACATAATGCACACGGTAGCCCATACTAACGAGGTATATCCAAACAATTTCTTGCGAGAAAATGTTGCTGTGATTTCTGAGAAAATACCAAAAGCTGGCAAAACCAAAATATACACTTCTGGGTGGCCCCAAGCCCAAATCAAGTTAACATACATCATTTGATTACCGCCCAAGTCATTGGTAAAGAAGTTGGTACCGATATATCGATCTAATGTCAATAAGGTTAAGGTCACAGTAAGAATTGGGAATGCCAAAATTATCAAAGCATTGGCACTGAGAGTGGTCCAAGTAAACACCGGCATTTTCATGAGGGTCATGCCCGGAGCACGCATTCTTAAGATTGTTACAAAAAGATTAACGCCACTTAAGAGTGTCCCTATGCCACTGATCTGCAGTGACCACAACCAATAATCGACACCAACCCATGGGCTGTATTCAAGCCCTGATAATGGCGGATAAGCCAACCACCCTGTGGCTGCAAACTCACCAACATACAGTGAAACATTAACCAACATGGCGCCAGCGACAAATAACCAAAAACTCAATGAATTCAAAAATGGGAATGCCACATCACGTGCACCAATTTGCAACGGCATGATTAAATTCATGAGACCGGTCACAAAAGGCATCGCCACAAAGAAAATCATGATAACCCCATGTGCCGTGAATATCTGATCGTAATGTTCGGGTGGTAAATATCCCAATCCTTCAGCTTCAGCAACCGCCATGGCTTGTTGTGTACGCATCAACAATGCATCTGAGAACCCTCTGATCAACATGATAAAAGCCACAATAATATACATAATACCAATCTTCTTATGATCAACAGTGTTAATCCATTCATCCCACAAATAGCGCAACTTGCCATAATAAATAATGGCGCCGACTACAGCGGCTCCAATCATTACCGCCACCAATAAAGTGGTCAAGATGATCGGGTCATAAAAAGCAAATGAATCTAGAGTAAGTTTTCCAAAAATTGGATCAGGATCAGTAATGATGGTCGCTTTATTTGCCATTTTGCACTCCCGTATAGTGTTCTATAATGTGGTTAAATTTAAGCGGATTAACAAAAGAAAAGTATTCAACTGGATGGTCTTTGCTTTTGTCTTTTAATTGTTCATAACGTGTATCTGTTAATACTTCTGGAACAGATTTCACTTGCTCAATCCATTGAGTAAAATCAGATTCATTCAATGCATGCGCTTTAAACTTCATCCCAGAAAAGCCAAAGCCACTGTAATTTGCAGACATGCCTCTATAAACGCCCTCTTGATCAGCAATCAAGTGTAATTGGTTCTCCATACCGGCCATGGCATAAATCATGCTGCCCAATTGCGGCACAAAAAAAGCATTCATGACGGTATCTGAAGTAATCAAGAATTCAATCGGCTGGTTCACAGGAATAACCAACTCATTGACTGATGCCACTTCATGCTCGGGATAAATAAACAACCACTTCCAATCCAATGCCACCACATGTATTCGCATGGTGGGTTTTTCTGAGGCAATGGGTTGTCGTGGGTCCAGTGAAAATGATGTTTTATAGGTAATGATGCCTAATACAATAATGATAACAATGGGTATGGACCACACCACAAATTCAACTTTATTGGAGTGTGCCCAGTCTGGTTGATAGTCGTTTTTGGTATTACTGGCACGATATTTCAAGCCAAAAACAACAGCAATAATGACTGTTGGCACTACAACCAACATCATCACAACAAATGAAAAAATAATCAAATCTTTTTGCTGACTGGCAATCGGCCCCTTGGGATCGAATAATAAAAAATCACAACCTGTCAATAATAAAGTTGCCAACAATAACAACCCAGTTTTAATGACCCTGTTAAATTTTATTGGATGAACTGCCTTATTTTTCATGAATACACTCGCTGTGTTTCAGGACACTGAAACAATTAAATTATAAATTAAACTGAATATTCTGTAATTTCAGTAATTACTGAAATTTGTGTAAATTATAGTGCCGAATCTATTTATTTCAAGAAAATTCAAAAAAACAAGACCAAATAAACGAATTTACTCGACGATAGATGCCAATAATAAACAGATGAAAACCCAAAATTTATAAGGACTGATTGATGACTGTTAAAATGAAGAATTTCTTGCCGGAGCATTTCATCATCAAATGGACTTTAGGGGTAAAATCCATTTTGTACGATTTGATGAAATATTAGGGCTGGTTTAATATTTGAGAAGGATAATGCTTTAAAGCTTTGACCATGTTTTCAGCCAAATACAATAAAGATTGTGCACCACCATATAGTGATGTCATGCTCATTGGTAATAAACACGATTGTTCAGCGGCTTGTGTTTTTTGCCAGGATGTGGACATTAAAGGGTCAAAACCTGTAAACGACACATATAAAAAACACCCATCAACGGAAGACAGCTCTGAGACAGCTATTTTATGCACACCAAATTCAGTTGGTTGTTTGACAACCGCCAACTCTAAACCCAATGCTCGCAAAGCATAATGTGGCATAGAGTTTTGACTGAACAACCAAGCATCTGTTTCATTATCTATCACCAGAACATTAATCTTAGGTGCAGAATTATTTGGCCATTTCTGAACCAATGAATCAGCCATAACAGCTAGAGATTTTTCACGAGCATCAATGATGTTCTGTGCCTGTTGATTTTTATTAAACAATTTGGCCAGCTCAAGCAACCGCTCATCAGCTTTTTCAGCATTGTGGTAACGACGTGAAAAATTCTTAAAATAAACCACCGTTGTGATATTGGATAAAGTGCGAATCAAAGGCCGTTGCGAATAACCGACCACAATAAGATCAGGTTTTAATGATTTGATCAGTGCAATCTTGGGTGCCATTCGAGAACCCACATCGACAACATCATCGGGCAAAACAGGCTTTATGATGCGGTTTTGATAACCCTCAGTATCTGCCATTCCAACTGGATGAATGCCTAGAGAAAGCAATTGTTCAGCCAATGTCCAGTTCAACACCACTACGCGCTTTGGGATTTCACGGAACTTGATTTTACCGTTGGAATCCGTGATTTCTATTATTTCAGCTGGGACAACATGTGTTATCAACAGCAACAAAATAAAAGAGAGACGCTTCACCACCCTAATCTTTGCCTTTGCCCAATAAACGATCTTTAATACTAAAGAACTTTTTCAGTTTTGGTCCCATTGTACGCAACCGTTGTAAATCTTTGGAACTTAATTCCAATAACTCGTTAGACAGTTCGCTCATGGTTTCAAGCAAGTCCATGATTTCCTGCATACGTTCTTGCGCATATTCATCCTCTGAGCTATTTGGCTCACTGAATAACTCCAAACGCAACATGCTTAAAGTTGGATCCAACTCACGTTTACGACGCTCCTCAAAAATAATTTGAGCCATCTGCCAAGTATTTTCCAGAGATTTATAATACTCCTTTCGATCACCAGGAAAATGTTGTGGCACGACTAAACGCCATGATTGCAATTCTTTTAATGCCATGCTGGTGTTTGAACGAGAAATACTCAAAGCACTGGAAATATCTTCTGCATTCAATGGTTTTTCGGTCGCAACAAGTAAGGCATAAATCTGCCCTACAGTGCGATTGATGCCCCAACGACTACCCATCTCACCAAAGTGAGAAATAAAATTGGCGACTTTTGGTGAAACATTCATATTCACAATCCAACTTTTAGAAATTTCTGTAAAGAGTGAATATTAAGCCTTAATCAATAAGAGATGTCAATAATAATGACCTTTGATCGTTATTAGCCATCAAAAATCAGCATTCAACACATTAAATTTAAAGGCAACCCTTGTTTATAATAATCATTATAAATGACCATAAAGCGTTAAGATCAATCGATTAAACTCACCATAATCGTCATCATTCCACAATTGACCCTGAGTCAATAAATCTTAAATGTCTCATATCATTTTTTTATCCTATTGATAAAACGAAACAAATAAGATACACAAAATAGGTAAACAAAAATCTCAATTTTACCATTTCATATTTAATCGTTTCATTTACATGCCAATAAACAATACACTCACCTTATTGTAAGGAATAATCAACACCTTTATGAAAAGTGAAAGACTCCAACAACATTCAGCTTCTTATCTTTGGCATTCCCCATTGATGTTGCTTGATGTTACCCCAATAAAACAAGTATAATCTGGCGTTTTAATCACATGCAAGCTTAGGATAATTGAGATAAAGCCCTTCTTGCACAACGGACCATTAATGTTAACATTTCAAGAAATCATTTTAAAACTCCAAGAGTTTTGGGCAAAAAATGGCTGTGTCATTGTCCAGCCTCTGGATATGGAAGTGGGTGCAGGTACTTTTCACCCCGCGACTTTTTTACGCTCCATTGGGCCAGAACCATGGAACAGTGCTTATGTACAGCCCTGTCGCAGACCCACTGATGGAAGATATGGAGAAAATCCCAATCGATTACAACACTACTATCAATTTCAAGTGGTTTTAAAACCTTCACCCAGTAATATTCAAGAACTGTACCTTGAGTCATTAAAGGAGTTGGGCATTGATACATTATTGCATGACATACGCTTTCTTGAGGACAATTGGGAATCTCCAACATTGGGCGCCTGGGGACTGGGTTGGGAAGTCTGGCTGAATGGTATGGAAGTCACCCAATTCACCTATTTTCAGCAAGTAGGCGGTTTGGAATGCAAGCCTGTGATGGGTGAAATTACTTATGGTTTAGAACGTTTGGCCATGTATTTGCAAGAAAAAGACAGCATTTATGACCTCATTTGGGCAGAAACACCCAACGGCACGGTCACTTATGGCGATGTTTTCCACCAAAATGAAGTAGAACAATCCACCTATAATTTTGAACATGCCAATGTGGACATTTGTTTACAAGATTTCAGCAATTGTGAAAAAGAATGCTTACAATTAATTGAACAAAAACTGCCCTTACCAGCGTATGAAAAAGCCTTAAAAGCCTCACACTACTTCAATTTACTGGATGCCAGAAAAGCCATCAGTGTGACGGAACGACAACAATATATTCTCAGAGTCAGAACCATGTCCAAAGCCGTTGCCGAGATGTATTATGCCAGCCGAGAGGCACTCGGATTTCCTGGATGCCAATCGAACCATGAGAATGGAGAACAATCATGAGTGATATTTTATTTGAACTGGGCACTGAAGAGTTACCACCAAAGGCTTTGAACACGTTAGGAGAAAGCCTTTACAATGGTGTAATAGATGAATTGATAAAACTCGACATTGGTTTTGATCAATCGAACAGCCGCTGGTTTGCCTCTCCAAGAAGATTGGCTTTTATCATTAAAGATATTGATGAAGCGCAAGCCGATAAGAAAATGCAACGACGAGGGCCGGCCTTGGCTGCAGCATTTGACGGAGAAGGTAATCCCAAGCCTGCTGCTATTGGTTTTGCTAAATCTGTCAACCGCGAAGTCTCAGACTTGCAAACCATGAAAACCGACAAAGGCGAATGGTTGGTATGTGACATTGAGGAAAAAGGCAAAAAAACCGCAGACTTATTGCCAGAATTTATCCAGAACAGCATCAAAAGATTGCCCATACCAAAACCAATGCGATGGGGAGACCATGACTTTTCTTTTATTCGCCCAGTACACTGGCTCATATTGCTACAAAACCAATCTGTACTGCCATTTGAAATGTTTGGTCTAAAAGCAGGCAATACATCGCGTGGTCACAGATTTCATTACCCAGATCAAATCAGCATAGAATCAGCGGCAACATATGTTGATCAATTGAAGAAGGTTCGCGTTGAAGTTGATCAAATAACAAGAAAGTCACAGATCAAAGATCAAGTGTTGAAAGTGGCACAATCCATTGGTGGTCATGCACGCACTGACGACAGTTTACTGGATGAAGTCACAGCCATCGTTGAATACCCTGTTGCCGTAGTGGGCAGTTTTGATACAGAGTTTCTAAAAGTACCACCTGAAGCATTAATTTCATCTATGCAAAAGCATCAAAAATACTTCCCTGTATTTGACAATGATCAACAATTGATGCCGAATTTTATTGCGCTTGCCAATATCGAATCCAGCGATGAAAAACAAGTGATTAAAGGCTTTGAAAAAGTCATCAGACCACGTTTAGCTGATGCCCGTTTCTTTTGGGAGCAAGATCAGAAGCAACCTTTGGATTCCAGATTTGCCATGTTGGGAAAAATGACTTTTGAACAACAACTGGGGACCATTGCCGATAAATGTCACCGCATTCAAAAAATCATGTCTTCACTGTCCAAAGATTTGAACTTGAATATCACTCAGATTAATCGTGTGGCAACATTAGCAAAATGTGACCTTGTTACCGATATGGTTGACGAGTTTCCCGATTTACAAGGCATTATGGGTGGTTATTACGCTGCAGCACAAACTGAAGATCAAGCCATTGCCACAGCCATCAGTCACCAATACAAACCTGCATTTTCTGGAGACACCATCCCCAAAGAGCCATTGGCTCAAGCCTTGTCTATCGCTGATAAAATGGACACATTATGTGGCATTTTTTCCGTTGGTAAAAAACCCACAGGTAATAAAGACCCTTTTGCTTTACGCAGGGCTTCATTGGGTGTCATTAAAATATTGCAACAAGGCCAATTGCCCATTGATATTTATCAATTGATCCAGACATGTTTGAACTTAATTGAGATTGAAAACCTTGACTTCGATAAAGTCCAAAAAGACATAGAGTATTTTATCAATCAAAGATTGAAGCACAGTTATCTCGAACAACAGTTCAGTCATGATGTGGTAGAAGCCGTATTGGCAGTTAAACCGGGTAATTTATATGACGCCTATAATCGAGTTGTTGCTTGTGGACAATTCAAAAAAGATGTAACGGCATCGGCACTGGCAGCTGCTAATAAACGATCCAGTAACATTTTACGCAAAGCCACTGAACCGGTTGCTCAACAGATTGATGAAAAGTTAATGGAACAAGATCAAGAACAACAGCTTTTACAAGCCATCAACGCCATTGAACAATCATTTCATGAGCAAGTAAAACAACAAAACTACGATCATGCCTTTTCGCAATTGGCATCATTGGCTCAACCTGTTGATGATTTTTTTGAAAATGTCATGGTCAATAGCGAAGATGTTGCCATCAGACTCAATCGTTTGGCACTATTGAAAAAACTCAACGGATTATTCAATGCCATAGCAGACATTTCTTTATTAGAGATATGAGGTTTCGATACCAATAAAAGGGAAATTATCATATTTTTATCAAAAATAATGCTAATATATAAAGCTGTCGGAGACTAAGAACATTCAGTCACCGACAGCTTTTTTCATAATGCATTAAAACCATATGACCCTTCATGTTTTACAAGCTGGTTATCAAATAAGAGAGTACCGCATTGAAAAACTGCTTGGCGAAGGCGGCTTTGGCCTCACTTACCTTGCATTTGACACACTACTAAAAAAACAAGTTGCCATAAAAGAATACATGCTCAGTGAGCATGCCATCAGAGACCAAAAAGGCAATATTGTTGCCAAGAGCGAAGAGTCACAAAAAATCTACCAATGGGGACTGAAAGCATTTTTGAACGAAGCACAAACTTTAGCGCAGTTTAAACACCCCAATATCGTCACCATTCACCGTTTTTTTGAAGCCAATGGAACCGCTTATATTGTTATGGAATACTGTGAGGGTCAATGTTTGATTGACAAAGTTTCAGCTGACAAACCATTGGCTGAAACTGAAGTAAAAAGAATCATTGCCGCCATCACAAACGGCCTCCAACTGATTCATGGAGATGGTATTTTACACAGGGACATAAAACCCGACAACATCATGTTTAGAGCCGATGAAACACCCGTTCTGATCGATTTTGGCGCTGCTAGACAGGCCATCGGTAAGAGAAATCGAAATCTCACCACCATAGTTACACCTGGCTACGCTCCCCTTGAACAATACAGCACACAAGGCAACATAGGTCCCTGGTCAGACATCTATTCGTTATCAGCCGTGGCTTACTTATGTTTAGTTGGCCAACGCCCTCCTGATATCATGAATCGATTACACGATGATGAAATCATCAATTTAAACCAGCAATTGGGGTCATCAGATTTTTTAAGCGCCATAGATAAAGGTTTGTCCATACAAATCAAAGATCGGCCCAGGAACCTACAAATTTGGTCACAAAAATGGTGTGATTCACCGCTCACAACCATAAATGATGATCAGTTTGCCCAAAAATATGATGAGACAACACCAATATTCAACAATAAACAGACACAGAACACAACAAAAACCAAACTAAAGCGATTTAGCGCTCGAATAAAGACACTGTCATTGTTGTTGATATTATTGACCATGACCGCTGTTTTTATGTTCAATCATTTCAATCAAAACACAGATCATCCAAATCCGATTCACAACAAAACCAATATGATCGCGGTCTTACCTTTGGTCAATAACAAACCGGATCCTGACACTGATTTTCTTGGTTTTGCTTTAGCAGATCAAATCATAGGGCAACTTAACTATTTCAATCAAATAAATGTTCGACCTTCAAGCAGTGTACGACAGATCAACAGTCAAAAGATGGACCCACTAACCATAGCCCAAAAACTTAATGTGGATTATATACTGACAGGGCATTACTTAAAAATTGACGATGTGATCAGAATCAATTGTGAATTAATAGAAGTAACTTCCAATCAACTCATTTGGCGCGAATCATTTGACTTCACTTATGAAACAGTTTTTGAGTTACAGGACAAGGTGGCAAATAAACTGTCTCAAAAGTTGAGCTTAGGATTCACAAAGGAACAATTTGAGCACAACAATAAAAACATTTCTTCCAACCCCATTGCCTACGAGTATTATCTTCGCAGTTTATCTTATCCATTAACGCTTGAAGGCGATCAAATGGCAGTGGCCATGTTAGAAAACGCCATTCAATTAGAGACTGATTTTGCTGCCAGTCATTTCGAAATAGGCCGCAGACTGAATCGACTGGCTGTATATGGTTTAGGTTCCAAACAAGATTTCACTCAGGCAAAACAACATTTACTGACGGCATTATCGATTGATCCAAATTCATTGAGGGCGCTGAGAAACCTCGCCACTTTCTATACAGAAACCGGAGAAATAATCAAAGCTTTGGAAATGACACAAAGAATGTTGAGGATCAATCCAAATCATGCCGATGCTTTTTTCTCTGTAGCCTATATTTACCGTTATGCAGGCATGCTTGAGGACTCATTGTCGATGGTCGATAAAGCCATCAAGATTGATCCGAAGAATATGAAATACCACACTTTAGGCGTTAACTATTTTAATATTGGTCAATACAATAAAGCTTTGGAAATTTTTGAACCCATAAAAATGGCACCTTTTGGACTGTTATGGCATGCGTTTTCTCGACACAAGATGGGCCAAGATCAACAAGCCCTTGAAGACCTTGATCGATTAATTAGCATGGAAGCTGGAGATTTTTATAGTTTGACAGCAACGGCTTATACTGCCATTATTGATAGCGATAACAAAAAAGGCATTGCTGCTTTAAAGCAATTAGAACAATCAGATGTACATGATGCAGAAGCGTTGTATTACTGGGCCAGTTTTTATACTAAACTCGGGGATAAAAAAAGCGGTTTAAGACTACTGAAAAAAGCCGTTGATTATGGTTACTTTAATATCCCATTCATGGAGGCTGATGATCATTTGGATAGCCTGAGATCTGATGAAGCCTTTAAAGCAATAATGTCAATCGCACAACAAAAACACATCAACTTTAAAGCAGCTGTTGATAAATTCACTCATTGAATTGAAAGGTACGACCTTATTTTCATAAGATGTTCATTTGACTTCAGTTCCATGAGTTAATGGGATGTTTTTAGAAAAATTGCCTTTCCATGACCAGCCATTATATCTTTTAAATTCCTATTATCAATAAGGGTTCATATGAAGACTTTTTTATACGAAATAAACCGTACATACTTATCAAAATAGCCAAAACAACCAATTTTGCCGGTAGTTTTTCACTGAAAATCTAAAATTTACTTATACTATTTATAACAATTAATGCATAAATACAAAGAGATAAGTATGATAAAAAATTACAAATGGCACAACATTATTGGATTCATCATAATACTGATTCATTCACCTTTTTCATTTTGCCAAACAGTTAACACATATAATGATTTGGCTTCATTGAACAATCCCGGTAGCATTAATACCATACAATTAATAGCCACTAAAATTGGCGGTACTTTTATTTATTACCCACCTAACTCAACTTCTAGTTCACATATTCCGGATTTAAGTCAGTGTACACTCAATAATAACGGTAATCTCAATGGAATCATAATACATTCAATACATGGCGGCGCATGGTATCGACAATTCATATATGACGAAAATCACCCCATACAATTTGATTGGCTGAGCAATATCCAAAACGGCCATGACATCACAGATGTTTTACTGGATTTAGCAGAGTGCTTTGCGCCAAATTTATATGTGCAAATGCCGTCAACACCTATGCAATTAGGTATGAAATACATTGCTTGGGATCAATTTAATATGCAAGTTATTAATAGCTCTATAAAGAAATTTGCATTTTTAGAATCACCACATGCTCAAACAACCATCTACCACAAACAGTATACAGCCAATTCATCAGGAATATCTAACAACCCATATCTCAGTTTAAACGGTCCTGTTGATGATTTTTTTGCCTTATGGTGGTTTCACAACTATGAAAGGGTGATTATTGGAGGGCCCATGTTAAATTTAAGCTTTCATAGTAATCATCCCGGCCTCGGCATCAAGGGTTACAGCAAATCTGAAAAAGAAAGCATCATCAGCAAAGGCTTGATTGAGTTTAAACTTGATAACAATCATCTTGATGCAGATTTGGTTGATTTTCGAGCGAATATACATGACACCAATGCTCAGGGTCTCAATTTCACTGGCGGCTTGTTAACGAGTCAACCATCTACCCAAGGCCGTTTATCTGAACTGAAACTTTCTGGTCTGATGTGGAACAGTAGCGTCAGGGTGCACAGTGGTGTGAGTCAAGCGTGGTATGATGTTAACGGACTAAAAGTCAGTGACCCCTATCAATTACAATTTGGTTGGGATGGTTCACAAATAGAAAAAACGGATAACAATGGCCTTTTGATTCCTAATACTCTTGCCCATGGATGCTTTGACCCAGACAGAACCTTAAGTAAAACACGAATGATTTGGACACAGAATGTTGACAAACTTTCAGGTGGAATGACATTAGAATATGGCGCACCGAATGCCAATATCTTCCTAACCAAAACAATAGGTGAATCGGCAAATGACCCATTTGTTTTACGGTTTAAAGACATTGGCATTTCAGGCCCAAATAATAAAGGATTGCCAGTAGGCGTATCTGCAAAAAAGCCTGCAAAAGAATACATGATGATGAAGCATGACCCATTATGGGAAAATGACCCAACAATTGTTTTTGATAGATTTATTCGTATTGAACAATTGCCCTTTGATTATGGCAATTATATACATGTCAATAATGTTTTTAAACATAACGAAACCAGCCCTGGAGATTTTTGTGCACTTGATAATTCAATATTCCTGGAAACTGATGACACTGGGCAAATAATACACAATCCAAATCCATCAGATTTAATGGGACTATCACAATCAACCGGCCATCCTAATATATGGAGAGCTGAAGCGTCCAGAGACAGTTCGAGTCAAAATGCAGGTCGTTATATCACTGCTTTTGTGAATGTCACCTTTAAGGACCTCACCCCTTGGTACGGCTCACCCAGTGATCACATGAATATTACCCACCCTGCTGGATCAGGCAGTGATTATAATTCAATAGCGGCTTATCCAAAATACTTAGCCGATCGAAGTTATGGCCATGTCATTAATGCTGATCACAATTCAATCGTTCCAGGCCTGACCAGTCTATTAGACAAAAACACAGTTACCGGACCCGGACTTTGGCAATATGTTCAGATATTCTCACACAAAGCAACTGATGTAAATAACACCCCTCCTTCGCATGCTCCTCACAATAAACAGCCAGAAATTTTTATTGATGCCAAAGATAATCTCATTCATGATGTCAAAATTGCTGATACTGTTGGCATTGGGGTTTCTTTGACACTATTGAGTGATCCATTATCTGATTCACCTAAAATACAAAAAGCAGCAAGAAACACAATCTTAAAAAACGTTGAATTTGTTTGTGATAACGTAATGAATAGTGAAGGCCACAATAGCCCCGTCAACTTGATTGCAGACTGTCAAAGAAATGTCATGTATATTGGCGATGGTTCAAATGTCATAGCATGCAATATAAATGCACCAGCAGGCTCAATGATCACTGGAATTGATGATAACAATCCTTTTACGCCACCTGGATCACTGTTACTAAATGGTATCAACAGAACCTTGCCTTTTGAATTTGGTATGGACTCTGATAGAGATGGGCATTTTGATGAAAACGACAATTGTCCTGATTTTTATAACCCTAATCAAAGTTCAAGCGACAGCTGCACAGATCTCAGCTGTTCTCACAACTATATCACCATCAATGGCTTAACAAATGACCATCTTGATCAAGATGGTTATATACTCGAGAATCCATCTCAACTTGGTCATGGACTGATTACAGATGAAATGCATCGATTTAATCAACGTTCAATTCGCTTAGGAGATGATGCAAATAATGCTCAATATCGCAGTATTCTTTCATTTCATTTACCTCCAGAAGTAATCAATGCTCACTCAATAAAATCGGCTCGCATCCTTTTAAAGCAAAATTCTAAAATTGGTCAAGATGACCCGTTTAATTGGACCCATTCTGGCTCATTCATTAATAATAAAGGCGAATTGATAAATTATACCGCTCATAACACCGTCAATGTCGATGTGAAGAGTGATTATTTTGCCCCCATATTTGGTATGGCAGGCACCCCCGAAATAGACCCTGAAGACTTTAATAATCCAGCAACAGTGAACCATAGCAGCACTTTAATAGAACAAGACCATGATACCGCGAGTATAGAGTTAAACACCGAAGGCATCATAGCGATACAAAACGCCACAAATATGATTCAACTCAGGTTATCTTTTGAATTCCCAAACAACAACAATAACCAAAGTGATTACATTCAATACTTCTCCAGTGAAGCAACCATTTTATCAGACAGACCTCAATTATTGATTGAATACTATCCACAATAATAATCAACACCCCTTCTGATTATACATGCTTGGACAATTAAGGAGGGGTCAATTTTTCAGTTAATAAATAAAGCGTACAAACACTATGCCTTGATAATTCTTGAATAATTCAACTATATTTCATAGTATGAACGTGTTATCATAAAATAACATTTTTTGTAAAAAATCATGAAATAATATGGACTTACACGTTTTACAGGCCGATTATATGCTCAGAGAGTATAAAATCGTTCAGCTACTTGGCGAAGGCGGGTTTGGCTTGACTTATTTGGCATTTGATACACATTTAGAAAAACATGTCGCCATCAAGGAATATTTGCCAAGTGAACATGCTGTCAGGACTCAGGATTCTCAAGTTGCTGCCAAAAGTGGAACGGCAAAAGATGTTTATCAATGGGGTTTAAATGCTTTTTTGAACGAAGCCAAAACTTTGGCTAAATTCGAGCACCCGAATATTGTTCGCGTGTACCGTTTTTTTGAAACCAATGGTACTGCATATATTGTCATGGAATATTGTCAAGGTGGTTGTTTGACAGATCGCGTCAAAAAAAATCAACCCATGGACATATCCATACTCAAAAATATTATTGCTCCAATAGTACAAGGACTCCGGCAGGTTCACGAACACGGTATATTACACCGTGATATCAAACCAGATAACATTGTATTTAGAAAAGACGGCTCTCCAGTGTTGATCGATTTTGGTGCTGCTCGACAAGCCATGGGAGATAAAAGTCGTAAACTCACAACCATAATTACACCTGGTTACGCTCCGTTAGAGCAATACACCTCAGATGGAGTTATTGGACCTTGGTCAGATATTTATTCTTTAGCAGCCGTTTCCTATTTATGTTTGACAGGTCAAAAACCTGCCGACATTATGAATCGACTTAACGAAGATACGGTTAAGTCTCTTGATACAGGCCCTGAAAGTGACCCGTTTTTATCAGCTATTGATAGTGGGTTGGCCTTACAAGTTGACGATCGACCTCAATCATTGGCCCAATGGTCAAAAAAATGGCATGATGCCCCTTCAATCGCAGATAAAATAGCGTCAACGCAACCCATTTATGCCAAAAAAAATGTCGACCTGAATCATGAAACAATCAACAGTCGTCCAATCAGTGTGCGCAAAAGTCATGAACAAAACAGTAAAACGGTCGTCAACACCCTAGATTTAAGTGCTCAAGAAAAAAGCAATTGGGGCAAAAGAGCATTCATATTATTGGTGATTTTCGGCGTTTGCTTATTTATTTTTGATTGGTCATTCAATGATAAAAAAATATACAAGTTAATTGCTGTGCAATTACATGCATTACAAAAAAATCAGACGCAAAAAAAAACCTCAATAGAATTGGTATTAAAAACGCAACAGGCATTAGCTCATGTGGGTTATGAAATTACTCAAACAGGCATACCTGATCAGCAAACCATTGATCATATCAAAGACTTTGAACAAAATAATGACTGGTTGATTACTGGGGAGATTAATGAAAAATTGTTGATTCACCTTCAAAACCACTACCAAAAACAGCATGATTTAGCATGGCAATCGGCTCAAAAAAAACAGACACAAGAATCCTATAAACAGTACATCAATAACTATCCTGAAGGACAATTTATTCAGCAAGCACAAAGTAAGTTAGAAGTGCTGAACAATCAAAAACAAAACGAACAAAAACGCAAAGAACAAGATGAAAACAGCAAACGCCTTGAAGAAATTGCCTTGGCAAAAAAACAGTTGGTCAGTAATATACAGTCAGAATTGATTCGGCTTAAATTTTCTCAATTGAATGCCAATGGTCAAATAGATGCGATGACCACTGATGCAATCATGGATTATCAAAAGGCCAAACAGTCAAAGATAAATGGTTTGCCAACAAAAACATTGCTATTTCAACTTAAATCCGAGCAAAAATGGCCAGGTAAAATGCCGGGTGAAACAATACAATCATGTGACACTTGTCCTGTCATGGTTGTGGTACCCTCAGGGCAATTCATGATGGGCAGTGAAACAGGGCGAGATAACGAAAAACCTGTTCATTTGGTTAATATCAAGGAGTTTATGATAAGTCAAACAGAGGTCACTTTCCAGCAATGGGATGAATGTTACGCTCAAGGTGGTTGTGAACACAGACCAGATGATGAACAAACAGGGAGAAACCAACAAGCCGTTATGCGAGTGAATTGGTATGACGCTCAGCAATACCTCAGTTGGATCAATAAAAAAACAGCACAAAAATACCGACTTCCGACAGAAAGCGAATGGGAATATGCAGCCAGAGCAGGTTCAACCACTGCTTACCCATGGGGAGATGATGTGGGTGTCAATCGAGCCAACTGTTCAGGATGCCAAGTACAAAACATGAGCATCATGAATCAAGTTGAAAATTTTGCAGCCAACGCTTTTGGTTTATATGACATGCATGGTAACGTTTGGGAATGGACGCAAGACTGCTGGCACCCCAATTACTTGGGCGCACCATCTGACAATCAAGCATGGGAGCCCAATGGTTGCGATCAATTTGTGGTTCGTGGAGGTAGTGGAGGCAACCCGCCTGAAGAGATCCGGTCTGCTGCACGCGGTGCAATGGCCGCTGGTAAAAGATTGAACAGTTTGGGATTCAGAATCGCCTCAGATTAAAAACACATTCAGTAACTCTTCTGGCTCAGGCCTGATGCGATAATTGCTTGTTTGATCGTTGTAAATAATCACCCCTTGTGCGTTAATCGCCAAAACAGTAGGGTAAACACTATCAGATTGATAGTCCAATGCCTGAAAACCCATGGGCAACCCATACTTATGAGCAATTCCCAACTTTTCAGCTGCAGCATTACCTTCATCTTGATAAAATTGAAATGACAACTGAAATTTGTCAGCCAATTGTTTGGTATGCTCTACTGACTGCGGTGCGATAAAAACCACTTCAATCTGATTTTCTTCAAAACGCTGATAGCGCCTCACCACTTCATCAATTTGCGCCATACACAACGGGCACCAATTCCCTCTATAAAAAAAGATCAATGTTTTTGAGCCAATAAATTGTTCTGAAGAGACACTTCTTCCCTCAGTGTCTTTAACCGTGAAAATCGGTAATTTTTGCCCATTTTCTAGAGATTTGAGATGAGAGCGATCGTTTTTAGAATACCAAAAAATATAAAGAAAGGTGATCAGAAACCCTGACATTGCAAATATCATTGCGGTTAAGAATGCAAACTGCTGATTATTCTTTAAAAACATCATAAGTGTTAAAAAATAACCTAACACAGATGGAAACAATACGCTGGGTAAATATTCACTGGTTCTGGCCAGTTTTTTAAACAGCACAATATACAGTAAAAATAACAGTAATGGCGTTACCGACAAAATGACACCAAAAGACAGGACATACAAATGGTCATCAATCCACAAAAGAATACCTTGATAAAAGCTAAATAACAACCATATTGGCGCAACAGAGATGAACAATGATTTGATTAAATTCATAAAGAAAGACAGCAAAAATGTGACTGCCATATCATAACTTATTTTTCATCAAATTTACAAATTGTCATCATTCTCAAAATAATGTTATAATTATTTTTTGAAAGAAAAAACAGTTATGGACAAAGCAAAACAAGTTCTAAAAGATGTGTTTGGATACACTGAATTCCGCCATGATCAAGAGCAAATCATCAATACAGTTTTACAAAAACAGTCTGATGTATTGGTTTTAATGCCCACAGGTGGTGGAAAGTCAATCTGTTATCAAATACCATCTTTAATACTTGAAGGCACAGGAATTGTCATTTCTCCACTGATTGCTTTAATGCAAGATCAGGTAGAAGCACTGCAGCAATTGGGCATCAAAGCGGCCTTTATCAATTCAAGTCAATCAAATCGACAATACAATGAAGTTCGTCAGCAATTTTTAGCTGGCGAGTTGGATTTACTCTACTTGTCACCAGAAAGATTGCTCAAAGAAGAAACGGTGAGTTTATTAAAACAGTTGAAAATCGCCTTATTTGCCATTGATGAAGCGCACTGTGTATCCGAATGGGGGCATGATTTTAGACGTGTGTACCAAGAACTGAAATTATTATCCAAAGAATTCCCGGATACACCAAAAATTGCTTTGACCGCGACAGCTGATGAAAAGATCAAAAATGAGATAGTTAAACAACTAATATTGAAAGACCCTAAAATCTTTATTAACAGTTTTGATCGTCCCAATATTAACTATACCATCATAGAAAGAGATGGAGGCCATCAACAGTTACATAATTTTATCAAAAAAAAGCATTCCACCCATTCTGGCATCGTGTATTGCCTCTCACGTAAAAAAGTTGAAGCCACAGCAGATTTTCTCAATAAAAAGGGACGCGTAGCCTTGCCATACCATGCCGGTATGAGTGCATCAAAACGTGCTGAATACCAAAAAAGATTTTTGGTCGAGGACAGCATCATCATTGTTGCCACCATTGCATTTGGCATGGGAATTGATAAACCCAATGTTCGCTTTGTAGCCCATTTTAGCTTACCAAAAAACATAGAATCCTATTATCAGGAGACAGGAAGAGCAGGACGTGATGGACAGGCTGCAGATGCATGGATGGCATATGGTTATCAGGATGTTGTCTTATTGCGTCAATTCATCACTGGATCAAATGCAGAAGATGCCCACAAAAGAGTCTTACACAACAAACTGGATTCACTGATTGATTTATGCGAGCAAAGTTCTTGTAGGCGACAAGTTATTTTGGGTTATTTTGGTGAAGAGTTAAAAGACCCTTGCGGCAATTGTGACAATTGCATCAGTCCACCCGAGAAAATTGATGTGACAGAATCTGCACAAAAAGCCTTATCAACCGTTCATCGAACAGAACAAAGCTTTGGCATGATGTATTTGATTGATGTATTAATGGGCAAAGATGACGAACGGATCAGAAAAAATGGCCACAATAACTTGAGTGTTTTTGGCATTGGTAAGGATGTCAGTAAAACCATTTGGCGTTCAATATTCCGACAACTCATTACCCATCAATACCTTTATGTCAATGAAGAACAATTTAATGCCCTCAATTTGACTGAAAAATGCAGAGATTTACTCAAAGGCAATGAACAGTTTTTTATCAAGAAACAACAAAAGAAAGAACCCAATCCAATCATTGAAACCCAAAAAAAACCAGACTACGAACTGAAAAACTATGACCAGCCTTTATGGCAAGCACTCAAAGAATTAAGAATGGAATTGGCCACTGAACAAGGCGTCCCACCTTATATTATTTTCAGTGATGCTTCCATGTTGCAAATGGTCAAAAGCCGCCCAGCTGACACTGATCAATTCAAATACATCAGTGGTGTCGGTGAGTTTAAAGCCGAAAAATATGGTGAAAAATTCTGTAATGTCATCAATAATTTTGCGGATCAACAAAAAGTTGATGCCAAACTCAGCGACAATTGTAAAGAAACCATATATCTATTTCATCAAGGCAAAAATCCCAATGAAATAGCATCTGAGCGCGATATCAATCTGAATAAAGTCTATTCTCATTTGGCAGAAGCGGTAAAATTTGGTTCATTGAAAATAACCGAAGTTGTTGGACTGCCACAATCTGAAATCGATGAAATTATTCAAGTGGCAGAAATTGCAGGTTATTTAGAGGACAATCAACTCAAACCTGTCTATGACATGCTGGATGGAGAGTATAATTATGGTGTACTCAGATGCATATTGGCCGGTTTAGGTTCTGATGATTAATACAGCAATGATCATTGCCAAAGGGCTGGCAATGGGTGCAGCAGACATAGTTCCAGGCATTTCAGGCGGGACAGTCGCTTTATTAACGGGTATTTATGAAAGATTAATCAATGCCATTACCAACGTCAATTTAACTGCACAAAAACTGCTATTCAAAGGACAATTAAAAGATTTTTGGCGTGTCATTGATGGAAACTTTATCCTGCCGTTGTTAGTCGGAATCATCTTGGCGTTTGTATTGTTTTCTCATGCAATTAAATCCGCCATAGAAAACCACCCCATCTTAACTTGGTCATTTTTCTTTGGCTTGATCATCGCTTCAGCAGTAATCATCATCAGAAACATATCCAATAAAAAATTGGCACATTATTTGTGGTTAGTACCTGGATTATTGTGCGGACTATGGATAGGTTCGCAATCCTCAATTGCTTTTCCTGATCATCAAATGGCTTTTTTATTGGCCGGTATGATTGCCATATGTGCAATGATCTTACCAGGCATTTCTGGCAGTTTCATATTGTTGCTGATAGGTATGTATCAACCATTATTGACAGCAGTGACAGAGAAAAATGCTACAGTTTTGATTATTTTCGCACTTGGAGCCATCATCGGACTGATGGCATTTTCAAGAATCATCAAATGGCTTTTGCACCACTATCACCAAATAACACTTTTTTTCCTAAGTGGCTTAATGCTGGGTTCTCTAACAAAAATATGGCCTTGGAAAAGTGTTAGTGGTAAAGTCATCGATAACATTTCACCAGCTTTACATGCAGACCCACAAACCGTCAATGCTGTACTAATGATGCTAGTTGCCTGTTTCCTTGTTTTTTCAATTGACCTCTTAGGCAGAAAACTGTCATCAAGTAGATAATTTATCTATGCTTGATAAATGCTGCTGTATTTGTTCATCAGGCAAGAAACTCCCCGTAAAACTATTTTTTACCAATGTGATGATATCATCGGGTGTAAGATCCAATGCCTCGGTTATTGCCAACAAATTATCATTCACATAACCACCAAAATAGGCAGGATCATCGGAGTTTACTGTTGCCTTTAAGTTCAGGTCCAGCATCTTTTTAATCGGATGCTGTTTGATGTCCTTGACCACTTGTAATTTGACATTTGACAAAGGACATACGGTGAGCGTTAAACCTTTGTGTTTAATGTATTCAACCAATTTGTCGTCTTCCAAACAACGATTACCGTGATCAATCCTATCCACATTGAGCACATCAATTGCACTCCATATGTACTCTGCAGGCCCCTCCTCTCCAGCATGAGCAACTTTCAACACACCCAACTCTTGTGCTTTTTGATATAATTTGGTGAATTTTTCAGGTGGGTGTCCTAATTCTGAGGAATCCAGGCCAATGGCAATAAACTTATCTTTGTGAGGTATCGCCTCCTCTAAAGTAGCCAAACATTCCTGTTCAGGCAAATGTCTCAATAAACTTAAAATCAAATAAGCACTGATACCCAATTTTTGCTCACCATCCTGTAAAGCACGGCTAATACCATTGATGGCCACTTCAAAGGCAATGCCTCTTTGTGTATGTGATTGAGGATCGTACATAATCTCAGTATGGACAATATTATCTGCTTTGGCTTTTAATAAATATGCCCAAGTCAAATCATAAAAGTCTTGCTCGGTTTGTAGTACATTAACCCCCTGATAATAGATATCAAGAAACTCCTGTAAATTAGCAAACTCATAGGTCTTTTTCAAAGATTCGATAGAATCATGTGGCAATGCAATGCCATTACGTTGTGCAATTTCAAACATCAGTTCAGGTTCAAAGGTGCCTTCAATGTGTAAATGAAGTTCAGCTTTTGGCAATTTTTTAATCAAATCAATAGAATCGTGCATATGGCCCAGTTTAGAAAATAAAAGCACATTATAACTGATTCCGTATTATTTTCAGTCTTTTACTGATATTCAACACTTCAAAAAGTGTGGCACTTTTGCGGATTCATGGTTCTGAAAGTCAAATTGATTCTGGCATTTTTGACCTTTGTTGTCGGAGGTAAACGATGCAACCAATGGCTTTGTGTTTGATCTTTCATCAGTAATAAACTACCATCTCTAAGAATCAGATCAATTTTCTCAGCAGATTTTTTGTGTTTAAAAGCAAATTTGCGTTCAGCCCCCAAACTGACAGATGCTATCGTGGCATACTTTTTAAGCTCTCGTTCGGCATCACTATGCCAAGCCATTCCCTCTGATCCATCGTGGTACAAATTTAATAAACAAGCATTGAATGTTTCTCCTGTTTTCTTTTCCACCGTGGTTTTCATCTCTAACAAAGCTTCAGTCCAAGGCTTTGCCACTTTTTTAGTTCGGGAGTAATGATAGGCAAATGGTTGATCCCCATACCAAGATACTTTTCTATTGGTAGTAATCGTTTTGCCCATTATAACAGCCTGATCATGATGCCAATCTATCTCTTCTAACAATAAATCAAAGAAAGTTTGAGCTACGTCTTGATCAAGAAAATCATCAAAATATTGCACATACCCATCTCGATGTAACAAATTTCTGGGCTGTTCTTTGCTGCCTTCAAATAAATCCATAATACTTTTTACTGTGTTTCATTGAATCAAATTGCTGCTCATCTGGTGACTCATTGCTCAATTCATGACTAATGGCTCATGATTGTTTGTCACCAAATATGGTCTAATAATATATAGAGGGTTAAGGCACATTTATCACAGAAAATTATTTTCCTTAATCGTGTAACTTAAAACAAATACATACGTTTTACTATATATCATTTAAAACCAAAAATAAACTTTGAGGATTCTATCATGAGCAAGTTAATTAAGCTCCTAGTACCAATAGTAGTCATCACGGCAAGCATTTTTACTGTACAAACGCTTGTTGCTGCAAAGCCAACTCCAGAGAAAAAACCACCAGAAGAGCGATTAGTATCGCTTTATGTGGATGAAGTCAAATCCGAAGAAGTTACTTTATCAGTTAAGACTCAAGGGGAAGTCAAACCCAAAACTGAAATTGACATCATTTCCAGGGTTTCTGGTCAAATTGTTTCTATTTCAGATCAGTTTGCAGAAGGCGCTGAATTTGATGCCAATGCCACACTGGTTAAAATTGATGATACAGACTACGAAATAGCAGTCATCAGTGCTGAGGCCAGAGTATCAACTGCCAAAGTGAGTCTTGAAAGAGAATTGGCCAATTCAAAAATTAAGAAAGACCAATGGAATCGAAAGAAAACTTCCCAAAAACCCAGTGACTTTGCGCTTAATAAACCACAAATAGCTGAAGCACGTGCCAATATCAGAGCGGCAGAAGCAGATTTACGTGCAGCCAGATTGAACATGCAAAGAAGCAATATTTCAGTGCCATTCAAAGGCAGAGTTCAAACAAAGAACATAGGTATAGGACAATACGTTTCTGAAGGCACCGTCATTGGCAAAGTTTTTTCCACAGATATTGTAGAAGTCAGATTACCGCTTACAGACTCACAATTGGCTGAGTTGAATTTACCGCTGGGTTATATGGCCAAAGACGATAATGCTCCGATTGTCACTTTTAATGCCATAGTGGGTAACAAAGCCCACAAATGGCAGGGCAGAATCGTCAGAACCAATGCCAGGATTGATGAAATGACCCGATTAATTTATGCCATTGCAGAAGTTAAAGATCCATATGGTGCAGGCGCAGATAACAATACACCCATTGCCGTTGGTATGTTTGTTGGTGCTGAAATCGCCAGCCCTAACAGTCAAATGGCATTATCATTGCCCAGAGATGCGCTACACAGTAATGACAAAGTTTATGTGGTCAATGATGAAAGTCGTTTAGAGATTCGCACTGTTGACGTTTTATCAACATCCAAAGATACTGTATTGATTAACAGCGGTATCAATGCTGGTGAAAAAGTTGTCACCTCAACCCTAACCGCACCTTTCGATGGCATGAAAGTCGTTGCGCTTGATAGAACTCAAAACATCTCAGCAAATTAATCCCAGGGGAATTTCATGAATAGTTTAATAGATTGGTGGGCACGAAACTCAGTAGCAGCAAACTTACTCATGTTTGGCTTGTTTGTTGCAGGAATCATAGGTTTTTCTTCTATGGAAAGAGAAATGGAGCCACAAGTCAGGTTTCCAGGTTTACAAATACAAGTGGTCTGGCCCGGTGCTGCTCCTCAAGAGGTTGAAGAGCAAATTGTTGCACGCATAGAAGAATCTGTACGTGACTTGGATGCCATCGAGTGGGTCAGATCTTCTTCTTCTGAAGGCCGTGGTGAAGTTTATATCTTGGCTGAACAAAAAGTTGACTTCACCCAATTCATGAATGATATAAAAATCAGAGTTGATTCGATTTCCTCTTTTCCCACAGACATAGAACCTCCACAAGTACAACAGTGGGATAACCGTAACGAATATATGCGTGTTGCCGTTCACGGAGATCTTGAAGAACGAGAACTCAAAAGGTTAGCTGAAACATTGAGGCGCGAAGCTGCACAATTACCGGCCATTAACATCGTACAATTATTTGGAACAAGACAAGAAGAAATTGCCATTGAAGTGGGTGAAGAATCACTTCGACGTTATAATTTAACATTTTCAGATGTTGCCAATGCTATTCGCAACAGTTCTTTAAACCAATCAGCTGGCTCAGTTCGTACTGAAGTAGGCACTTATCAACTAAAAGTCCGCAGTCAAGCCGATACAGAGTCTGACTTCAACAACATCATCATCAGAGAGACCGCAGATGGTGGTGTCATTCGTGTTGGTGATGTGGCTGAAGTAATTGATGGTTTTGAAGACAACCCCATTCTTGCTACACTCAATGGTGAGCCAGCTGTATTATTACAAGTCATGACCACCGAAACCATGGATATTGTCAAAGCCTCTGACGGCATGCGTAAATGGATAGCTGAACGTCAAAAAACATTACCTCAAGGCGTTAATTTAACTTTATGGACAGATAATGCTGTAGATTTTAAAGGGCGTATGAAGACCATAGGTAGCTCAGCAGTATTGGGTTTATTTTTGGTGTTGATCGTTTTGATGTTAACATTAAGGCCTAAAGTCGCCATTTGGGTAGCGGTGGGCATTGCCACCGCCTATGCTGGCGCGTTTGTTTTACTGCCATCGGTTGGTGTTTCGATTAATATGTTATCCACTTTTGCCTTTTTATTGGTACTCGGAATTGTTGTTGATGATGCCATTGTGGTGGGTGAAGGCATTCACAGCAAATCCACTGAAATGGGTGGTGGTGTCAAATCAGCCATTGCTGGCGCACAAATGGTATCAAAACCTGTTATTTTTGGTGTTTTAACAACCATCATGGCCTTTATGCCATGGTTGTTTTTGGGCGGTTCTACCAGTGAATTTACACGTCACATTACTTGGGTGGTCATTCTTGCGCTGGCTTTTTCATTGGTTGAGTCTTTATTGATTTTACCAGCTCACCTAGCGAACATGAAACCTCGCAAAGCATTAGGTGGTTTTAGTCGGTTTCAAAAAAGAATTGCTGACAGTATTGTTAATTTCGCTCACAACCATTATCGAAGAATTGGACAGTGGGCACTGAACTATCGTTATTTTACTGCCAGTATATTTATTGGAATTTTGATCATTGGGTTTGGTTTATTTGGCAGCAGTTGGGTCAAAAAAAGTTTTATGCCAGAAATTGAGTCAGATGAGATAATGGTCAATGTGATTCTACCTGAAGGCGCACCTTACAGTCGCGCCCTAGAAATTCTTGCACAATTACAAAGAGCTGAACAAGAACTTGTTGATGAAGTCAATGAGCGTACAGAAGGACAAGGTCAATTGATAGAAAACTGGTATACTCGCTCGAGAAGAGACAGCGTGTTAGCCATCGTTAAATTGGCACCACCTGAAGTCCGTGACATGACAGCAAAAGAAGCCTCAATACGTTTAAGGGAATTGATGGGCGATGTACCTGATGCCAAGGAAGTCACTGTACAATTCACCCAAGGTAATAATGACCCTGGCTTAGAGTTATCAATCAGACATCCTGATTTGGATGTTTTGAGGGTCGCTACTGAAGACTTAGAGAATCAATTGCGCACTTATGAAACACTGTATGACGTCAGAAATAATTTGGAAGGCGCTTCACAAGAAATCAGATTAACCCTAAAACCAGGCGTCACCAAACTGGGTTTAACATTGGCAGAAATCAACAACCAGGTTCGCCAAGCCTATTTCGGTGAAGAAGTACAAAGGGTGCCTCGCAATGGACAAGATGTCAGAGTAAAGGTTCGTTACCCAAAAGAGTCACGCTACTCCATTGAGAGCTTGAAAAATTTCCATGTACAAACATCCAATGGCCAAAAATTACCCTTATTATCAGTGGCAGATCTAGAGTATGCGCCGGGCATTAAGAGCATTCAACGCTGGAATGGCAACCGCGCTGCTCGCATCAGTGCTGACCTAAAAGAAGATGTTCGAGAAGACATCATGACAGACTTGAATGACAATTTCTTTCCTGAATGGGAAAAACGTTACCCAGGCATCATCCGTGGAGAAGTCGGACAAGCTGAAGGCGAACAACGCTTCATTAAAGAGGTGATGGGCTTATATATGATTGCTTTCTTTGCCATGTATGCATTACTGGCGGTAGCGTTCAAGAGTTATTCAAAACCGATTTTAATCCTAATTGCCATGCCTTATGCCTATATTGGCGCCATATTTGGTCATATTGCACTGGATACCACCATGGCAATCTTCAGTTACTTTGGAATCGCTGCAGCAGCTGGAGTGGTGGTGAACGATAACTTGGTATTGATGGATTATTGCAATAAGTTGATGGAAAAAGGCATGTCAGCCAAAGAAGCGATTGTAGAAGCTGGAGTTGCCAGATTCAGACCCATCTTGTTAACATCCGTAACAACCATTGTTGGATTAACACCCATGATTTTGGAACGATCCATTCAAGCAGCGTTTTTGAAACCGATCGTTATCTCATTGGCCTTTGGGGTATTCATGGCTTTCTTTGTTACTTTATTGTTTGTGCCTTCATTATTTGGAATTGGCATAGACATCAAAAATGCTTTTAAACGGGTATTTATGCGCAAAAGATACTTAGAGGAAAAAGGCGAACGAACACCAACAATTGTTGGTTAAAGCCAAGAACCAACATTATTAACCGGCTCTCTCCACCGACCCAACACATGGAACGTGTACGGGTCGGTATTTTTTATTTAGGCTTTTTCTTTAGATGATCATTCAGATAATCACTTTTTAAACAATTCTGTATCCATGTTTTTAAAAGCTTTAAATTCTAATGCATTGCCACAAGGATCGTATAAAAACATGGTAGCCTGCTCACCTGTCTGGCCTTCGAAACGCACGTAAGGTTCAATAACAAACTCGACATCAGCACTGATTAATTTAGCCTTTAAATCATGCCATTGTGACATGTGTAAAACCACACCAAAATGAGGCACAGGCACATGTTGACCATCAACAGGATTATGATCAGCACTTTTCTCCGATTGATCGCTGAGGTGACACACCAATTGATGACCAAAGAAATTGTAATCTATCCAACAATCGCTGCTTCGGCCCTGCTCGCAACCCAGCACATCACCATAAAAGGCATTGGCCTTTTGCAAATCATCAACAGGAATGGCCAAATGAAAAGGCGTTAAATCCGTCACGACAAATGCTCCATATGATAACGCATATGTTCATCAATGTATGATGCAATAAAATAATAACTGTGATCATAACCGTCATGGATTCTTAAATCCAAAGGGTGGTCATTGGCTTGACAAGCTTCTTTCAACAATTCTGGTTTCAATTGATTGTCCAAGAACTCATCATCGCTACCAAAATCCACCAACAAGGGTAACTTGTGCTGAGCTTTTTTTATTAACGCACAACTGTCGTAAGAATCCCATGAACGTTGATCATTACCCAAGTAGCCAGTAAAAGCTTTTTGCCCCCATGGGCATTGCGTTGGGGCGACAATCGGTGAAAAAGCACTGACACTTTGATAACTCTTTGGGTTTTTTAATGCAATCATCAAAGCTCCATGTCCTCCCATCGAATGGCCACATATACTTTTTCGATCATTGACATTGAAATGCGTTTCTATCAATTCTGGCAATTCTTTGGTCACGTAATCATACATATTATAATGATGTTGCCAAGCTTGTTCAGTAGCATTTAAATAAAACCCCGCCCCTGAGCCGAAATCATAACCATCATTTTCACCTTCAATGCCTAAATTTCTTGGACTGGTATCCATAGTGACCAACACCAATCCCAGCTCAGCTGCTAATTTTTGTGCTCCAGCTTTGATCATGAAGTTCTCTTCTGTACATGTCAAGCCCGATAGCCAATACAATACAGGCAGTTGACGCTGTTCAATTTGGTCAGGTAAAAATACTGCAAAACTCATGGGCGCGTTGTTCACAGTGGATTGATGTTGATAGTAAGCTGTTGTTCCAGCAAAATGTTTATAACTGTTTTTTAATGCTAACATAATCTTAATCAAAGGTTATTACACTGCGGATACCATCACCTTTGTGCATCAAATCAAAAGCTTTATTGATGTCCTCAAGTCCCATGTTATGGCTGACAAATTCATCGACTTTCAACTTACCTGCCAAATAATTATCAACATAGCCAGGTAATTCAGTGCGGCCTCTGACCCCTCCAAATGCTGAACCACGCCATACCCGACCTGTTACCAACTGAAATGGCCTGGTGGTAATTTCCTGACCAGCACCAGCCACACCAATGATCACAGATTCACCCCAGCCTTTATGACAGCACTCAAGGGCAGATCTCATCAAATCAACGTTACCGACACATTCAAAAGAGTAATCAAGTCCGCCATCTGTCAAATCGACCAAAACTTCTTGAATCGGTTGATCATAATCTTTTGGATTAACAAACTCCGTAGCCCCCATTTGTTTGGCAAAAGCAAATTTATCAGGGTTGATGTCCACACCTATTATCCTCTTTGCGCCTGCCATCACAGCGCCTTGAATCACACCCAATCCGATGCCACCAAGACCAAATACCGCAACTGAGGAACCAGCCTCAACTTTCGCCGTATTCAAAACAGCCCCAACACCAGTAGTAATGCCACAACCCAACAAGCACACTTTGTCTAATGGTGCAGCTTTATTGATCTTCGCCAAAGCAATTTCTGGTACCACAGCATATTCTGCAAAAGTGGATGTTCCCATATAATGATAAATGGTTTTTCCATTGTGTGATAAGCGACTACTGCCATCGGGCATCAATCCTTGACCTTGAGTGGCTCTGATGGCCTGACACAGATTGGTTTTACCTGATAAACAGTAACTGCATTTTCTGCATTCTGGTGTATAAAGCGGAATCACGTGATCATCCACTTGCACACTGGTGACACCCTCACCAAGTTCGACCACTACAGCCCCTCCTTCATGGCCCAGAACCGAAGGGAAAATACCCTCTGGATCAGCTCCAGACAGTGTATAAGCATCGGTATGACACACTCCTGTTGCAATCATTTTGACCAAAACCTCCCCTTTTTGAGGTCCATGGATGTCGATATGCTCAATAGATAATGGTTTGCCTGCTTCCCAGGCTACGGCTGCTTTAATTTTCATGGTATTTATATTTTGCTTAAAGAAGTGATGATTTTAACATTTAATATTTTCAGATGTGTGCATAAATGATGACAAATTTCACTTAACCAATTCTGAACTTGATTGATGAATAATACACTCAACATTTAAGTTTCATCGGCGCCAGTAGAGGTGTTTTCACATATTTTTGCCGGTTAAAGCTTATACTATTTGACAAGACAATTACGGTTAATATGTATAAACCGAAAAATACAAGATATAATAGCTGTCTTTGCAATTTTAATTATCTGTACCACAGAGATCAATAATGACACCAACCCGAAAAAAACGATTAATGGCTGTGATCCTTATCCTATTGGGAGTCAGCACAGCGGCAGCACTGATATTAACCGCCTTCGAAGAGAACATTCTGTTTTATAAATCTCCAACAGAAATCGCACAGGGAGATTATCCAAAAGCACGAAACTTCAGGGTTGGCGGCATGGTCAAACCAGGCAGCATCATAAAGTCTCAAACATCATTGGATGTTGAGTTTGTAGTGACGGACTATGCCAAAGACATCACAGTTAAATACACAGGCTTGTTGCCGGATTTATTTCGCGATGATCAAGGTATGATCGCCATCGGTCAATTAGACACGAATGGCATTTTCCAAGCAGAAGAAATCTTGGCCAAACACGATGAAAGCTACATGCCTCCAGAGGTTGCTGCTTCACTTAAAAACAAGAAGCCTACCAAAGGATACCAATAAACATGTTAGCAGAAATCGGACAATTCACCCTGGCCATAGGGATGATGACATCGCTGCTGTTAGCAGTATTACCCTTGTATGGCTACTTTACTGGCCACCGAAACACCATGCAAGCGGCTCGCCCACTGGCATATTTACAACTCATTTTTATCCTGACATCATTTCTGATTTTAGTCGCATTATTTGTTTTACAAGACTTTTCTGTGACTTATGTCTGGCAAAACTCAAACAGTATTTTACCCATCAGATACCGTATTTCAGCGACTTGGGGCGCCCATGAAGGTTCCATGTTATTGTGGTTGACCATTCAAGCACTCTGGACCGCTATGGTTGCCAGGTTTTCTCAGTCACTTTCGCAACAACAAATTGCCCGTGTTTTGGCAATTTTAGGCATTATTTCATTGGGTTTTACCGCTTTCGTATTCTTTATGTCAAATCCATTTTTGCGCACCATACCGATGCCATTGGATGGCAATGACCTGAATCCACTGCTACAAGACATCGGCTTAATCATCCACCCACCCATTCTTTACATGGGTTATGTCGGTTTATCTGTTCCCTTTGCCATTTCAGTCGCAGCTTTATTGGGCGGGCGTATCAATGAAAACTGGATACGATGGTCTCGTCCCTGGAGCAATGCGGCATGGGGTTTTTTAACCTTAGGCATTGTACTTGGCAGTTGGTGGGCATATTATGAATTGGGCTGGGGCGGCTGGTGGTTTTGGGACCCGGTTGAAAATGCTTCTTTTTTACCCTGGTTGGCAGCAGTGGCCTTAATACATGTGCAGGCCGTCAGTGAAAGACGCAATGCATTTAGAGGCTGGACTGTATTATTGGCAATTATTGCTTTCAGTTTGAGTGTCTTGGGAACATTTTTAGTCCGCTCCGGCATTCTGACTTCTGTTCATGCATTCGCCAGCGATCCATCTCGGGGCGTATTTGTATTATCATTATTGGCCATCTATGCTGGCGGTGCCTTATTCATCTACGCTTTGCGAGCACATAAACTTAAATCCAAAGGTGGTTTTGAACTGAGTTCAAGAGAAACATTGTTATTGGCCAATTCGATCATTTTTATTGCCATGACATTTATGGTATTACTGGGCACCTTGTACCCATTACTTTTTGAAGCCCTTAACCACGGCGAAAAAATTTCAATTGGACCTCCCTACTTTGGTTTGATGTTTTTTATCATGATGATACCGGCAGTGGTTTTGTTGCCATTTGGTGTAATGATGAAATGGCGAAAAGATCAATTTTCCAAAGCCATCAAATTGTTGATGCCTGCCTTAATCATCGCCATCGTATTGACCGCAGTATCATGGTGGTTTTTTGATGGACTCAATGGCAAAGCCACAGCTGGCGTTTTTGGCGCTTTCTGGGTATTGTGCTCCATGATCATCTCCATCAAACAACACCCTCGATTGACACGCGGTTTATGGGGCATGCAATTGGCTCACTTTGGCGTGGCCATTTATTTATTTGGTGTTTCCATGACTGAGCATACCGATTTTGAAATTGATGCATTAATGCACCCAAATGAAGTAAAACAAGTCAAAAACTACCAAGTCGAATTCAAAGGCGTACAACAAAAAACCATAGAAAACTACAACGCTTATGTTGGTCACTTTATTGTCACTAAAAACAACCAGATGGTTGCTGAAATGACACCACAAAAACGTTTATATGCCAGAGGCGGCAACCCCATGACCGAAGCAGCCATTGATCCCGGTTTCACTCGTGACTTATATATATCATTGGGCGAACAAATCAATAACCAAGGGGGTTGGGCTGTCAGGGTATACATCAAACCATTCATCAGATGGATGTGGGGCGGTGGTATATTAATGATGTTGGGCGGATTTTTAGCGGCCACTGACAGACGCTTTATTCGACACGCCAAAAGATTAAAACAACAAAGAGTAGAAGCCAATTTAGCACAATGAACCATAAAAAGTCACAAATTATTAAAGCATTGATACCACTGCTGATTTTTTTAGCACTGGTTATATTGTTATTCAGTGGATTAGGCAAAAATACCAGAATACTGCCCTCAGTTAAAATTGATAAACCCGCCCCTGCATTCAGTGTCCCTTCATTGATGACAGGCCAAACCATCACCAATGAAACATTGAAAGGACAAATGTATTTATTGAATGTATGGGCCAGCTGGTGCCCAAGTTGCCGTGTAGAACATCCAATGATCACTGAGTTTGCCAGACAAAACATCATTCCGGTTTATGGCTTAAACTATAAAGACGAGATGCCCGCAGCCAAAGCATGGCTCAATCAATTTGGCAACCCCTATAAAGATATTCTGATCGATGAACAAGGCCTTGTAGGTATTGATTTTGGTGTTTACGGCGCACCAGAAACATTTTTAATCGATGCACAAGGCATCATTCGACATAAAATCATCGGTGAGCTGACCCCCATTAACATACAGAATGAACTCATGCCATTGATAACAAAGTATAAAATGTGAGTTATAAAATACGATGAATAGAAACATAATACCATTATTACTAATAAGCTTGTTGATCAGCAGTGCCACTTGGGCCATTGACATTCATGAATTTGATACTGAGCAACAACGTTTGGATTATCAGCAACTCACAGAAGAATTGCGTTGTCTGGTGTGTCAAAATCAAAACATTGCTGATTCGGATGCCGGACTGGCCAAAGACTTGCGTAATGAGGTTGCCAAGCTGGTCAAACAAGGGCAAAATCAAACACAAATTACAGACTACCTGGTTGAGCGCTATGGCGATTTTATCAGGTATTCTCCACCCATGCGGCTCGACACCTTGGTTTTATGGGTCATGCCATTCATTGTGCTACTCGTTGCAGCAGTGATCGTGATCACCATCATCAGAAAAAACGGTCGTAAATCAGACGATAACAGCACACGGGAGCCATCATGAATTTTTCTCTTCTCAGTGCATTCTTACTCATTTCTTTGGCAGGTTTATTGATTTTTTGGTGGCTATTTCGCCGCAGCAATAGTACACAAAAACACACACAGCAGTATTTGTTATCTGTTTTAAAGGACCAAACGCTGACAGATGAACAAAGGCAAGTTCATGAAAAACAATTGTCAGCCGCTTTGTTACAGAGCAAGCAAAACAAACAAGGTACATTCGTGTTGTTGATTGCGGTCTTAATGATTGCGCCAAGTTATGGGCTGTATTTATCACTGGGCAACCCTCAAGCAGTCGACTATATTCCACAAGCACAAGCACAATCTCAAGCACCTCAAATGAGCATGCAAGATGCCATTAAAAGGCTAGAAGAAAGATTACAAGCCAATCCAAATGATCTTGATGGCCAAATACTTTATGCACGCTCTCAATCCTCAATAAAAAATTATGCCAAAGCCGTCAGCGCTTACCGAAAGGCCAATGAAATCGCACCCAATGAACCCGTCATACTGACAGAATTGGCCGAATCCATTGCTATGTTTAATAACAACCGCAGTTTTCTTGGAGAACCAGCAGAGTTATTACAAAAAGCGGTTGACCTAGATCAAACCAATCAAAAAGCCTTATGGTTACTGGGCATGACCTTTTATGAGAAAAAGAATTTTGCCAAAACCAATGAACTGTGGAGTAACCTCAGCAATCTGATTACAGATGAAAATGCCAAGGCACAACTTCAACAACAACTGAATGATGTCAGGAGCAAACTTGGCATTGATAACATAACACCATCTGAAGAATCTGTCAGTAAAAACCTGATCGACATTTCAATTGCAATAGATGAATTGTTATTACCCTCATTGGCAGGAAAGACGGCTCTATTGTATGTATACAGTAAAGCCACAGCCGGCATGCCAATGCCCATTGCAGTGGTCAGACAACCATTAAACGGCCAACAGGCATGGCCCATCACTGTTTCCCTATCTGATGTCAACAATTTGCAAGCACAAAGAAAACTCAGTGATTTTGATCAAGTAACCATCGGCGCAAGAATCAGCTTCAGTGGACAAGCCCTCGCACAAGCTGGAGACCTACAAAGTGCTGAATTAAATGTCACAATCGCAGGTAAAGATAAAATTGAATTAATCATTGATCAAGTCAAATAAATGCCGACATATTCGAAGATTCTTTTGTAAAATTGGCTCGATATATTATTCGAGCCTGCATTTAAAATGAAATTTCTTTGAACTTCTGTTTTTTTTGCATTGTCCTAAACTCTGAACAACAACAAGAATGGAGAGAACAATGTTTAAAAAAAGCGTCATACTCATATCAATGACAACACTTGCCTGCGCACAACCCACTTTTGACCCACTGGCAGAAGGCATAAAAAAACTGTCACCAAATGCCAATATTTCTACCGCACAACAATCACCAATTCACGGCCTTTCTGAAGTCACACTCAAAAATGCCACAGTCGAAGACCTTTATTACATGACCAATGATGGTAAATATTTAATACAAGGCAACATCATAGAGACCGAGAGTAAAGCCAATATTACTGAAAATCGTAAATCTGGCCTGCGAAAATCCATCGTTGATATTGCCAGAAAAGACAAAAGCATCGATTTTTTCCCCGAGAAAATGAAACACAGAATTACCGTGTATACTGATATCGATTGTGGGTATTGTCGAAAATTACACAGCGAAATGAAAGACTACATTGATCTTGGCATTAGTATTTCTTATGTTTTTTGGCCTAGAGCAGGATTAAATTCCCCTTCATATAACAAAGCCGTGACTGCATGGTGTGCAGTTGACAAACAAGATGCCATGACCAGATCACAAAATGGCGAAGTTTTAGCACCCAAACAATGTGATAACCCCATTGAAGAACACTTTGTTTCAGGTCGTAAGATTGGCGTGAACGGCACGCCCAATATCGTCACAGATAATGGCCAATTGATACCAACTTACTTACCAGCACAAGTACTGTACCAAAGGCTTGAAGCCATGAGTGCTGCTACACCTTAATAATTTTTACTAAAATTGACGATGCCAGATCTACATCATATGACTGGCATCGTCAATAATGACTTAAATCAATTTTCCAGGATTTAATCTGTTTTTTGGATCAAATACCTGCTTTATGCCTTTGAGTAACTGTAATTCTTGTTCACTTCTAGAGTAATGTAAAAACGGTTTCTTTATCATCCCGACACCATGCTCAGCAGAAATACTGCCCTGCATGTCCTGTATTAATCCATAAACATGTTTGTTCACTTGCTCACAAACCAATTTAAACTCATCAATACTCAAAGATTCGGGCTTAATAATATTGAGATGTAAATTACCATCACCTATGTGGCCAAATGACACCAATTCAAAATCTGGGTAATGTTGACTGACAATCACCTCTAAACGATTCATGAACTCTGGCACTCTGGAAACTTTAACCGAAATATCATTTTTATACGGCGAATGATGAGCTATTGATTCACTGATGCCTTCTCGGTATTGCCAAAATTGCTCTACCTGATCCAGTGATTGACTGATCAAACCATCAATAATGTCACCCTGCTTCATGCCTTTTTCAAATACTTCCATGACAGCTTGTTCAGATTGCCCCTGCTCATTATCGAATTCACATAAAACATAACATGGAGCAGCTTGATCGAATGGGTGATCTAACCCTCGATGGGCACAAACATGTTGAACTGCAATTTCAGTAAAAAACTCATAAGCCGAAAGCTGTAGCTGGCTTTTAGCTAAACTGAAAACCCGCATCACTGCATCCAAGGATGATAAAGCCAATAGCATCACACTTTGTGTTTTTGGCACTTGCACCAGCTGCATGGTTGCCTCAACAATGATCCCCAGTGTTCCCTCTGAACCAATCATCAAATGTCGCAAATCATAACCTGTAGCATTCTTGACCAGTCCTTGGTTTAAATTGAGCACTTCACCACTGGCGGTCACGACTTTCAAACCCAGAACATAATCTCTGGTCATGCCATACCTTAAAACCCTAATGCCACCAGCGTTGGTAGCAATATTGCCCCCAATATGGCTAGAGCCACTGGAAGCAAAGTCGACAGGATAAAACAACCCTTGTTCTTGTGCATAATTTTGCAACTGTTCAGTAATCACACCTGCTTGTACCGTTACTTGGCAGTCATCTCGATTAAAAGATAAAATCTGTCGCATCTTTTCTAGTGATACAACAAATTCGTCATTGCTTGCAACAGCGCCACCACTGTAACCAGTTCTTCCCCCTGAAGGGACAATATCAAATTGTAAATCATTGGATAATTTAACTATTTTTTGCACCTCTTCAACCGATTTGGGGAACAATATTGCAGATGCTTTAACTTTATTAAAGCGCGTCCAATCCTGTCCATATGACTCAAGCTCATCAGGTTGTATTGAATAGTGCAAATCACTAATATTGTGTTTTAATTCATTAATAATTTCAGTTACATTCATCAGTTGTTACAATAGCCCACTCTAAAAGTTCAATTATCGAAGATTATGAGTAAACTGTCATTAAGTAAAGACAAAATTAAAGTAGTTTTATTAGAAGGAGTGCATCCTTTAGCAGAACAAGCCTTCAGAAATGATGGATATGACAACGTACACTATATCAAAACTTCACCAGAACCTGAAACGTTAAAAACCCTATTGGCAGACACGCACATTCTGGGCATCAGATCCAGAACTCAAATTGACGAAGATATTCTTGCCTCCTGCACAAAGCTCATGGCCATTGGTACTTTTTGTATTGGCACCAACCAAATCAATTTAACTTCAGCCAAAAGTTTGGGTATTCCAGTTTTCAACGCACCTTTCTCTAATACACGTTCTGTTGCTGAACTGGTTTTGGCTGAGATCATTTTCTTAATGCGTGGTATCCCGACAAAAAATGCGGCTGCTCACAGAGGCCAGTGGCTTAAAACTGCAGAGAGCTCATTCGAAATCAGAGGCAAAAAACTTGGCATTGTTGGCTTTGGTCACATCGGATCACAGTTGAGTATTTTGGCCGAATCACTGGGTATGCACGTATTTTTTTACGACATTGAAAACAAATTACCACTGGGTAACGCACAAAACACAACCTCATTGAATGAGCTGTTATCTAAAGTTGACGTATTGACCCTACATGTACCAGCCACAGCAGAAACAGAAAACATGATCGGTAAAGCACAATTCGATTTAATGAAACCTGGCAGTTATTTAATCAATGCATCGCGCGGCAATATTGTGGTCATTGAAGACCTCATTGCAGCATTAGATTCGCATAAAATTGCTGGTGCAGCCCTTGATGTTTTCCCTGAAGAACCCAGCAGTAATGAGCATCCCTTCATATCACAATTAACACAATACGACCAAGTCATCATCACTCCACATATAGGTGGTAGCACACAAGAAGCACAGATCAATATTGCCAAAGAAGTCAGCCAAAAGTTGATCAAGTATTCAAATAATGGCACCACATCATCGGCGGTTAACTTCCCTCAGGTATCCTTGCCCGAAATCAGCGGTGAGCAAAGCCGTATCATGCACATTCATACAAACAAACCCGGTATTCTGGAAAAGATCAATCACGTTTTTGCTTCACAGAACATGAATATTGCAGCCTTACATTTACAAACATCTGGTGATATTGGCTACGTTATCATGGATGTAAACTGCAATGATGTGAGCGATGTGAAATCACAGTTATCATCCATAGAAGGAACTGTGCGTGTGAGAGTACTACACGGTTAATAACAAATCTTATCATAATTAATGAATAAAACATTACTCAATAAAACTTATGGTGTCTTACTGGTAAGCTTTGTAGCTGTATGTGCAACTTTAATAGCCCAAACAGATTATGTTAAAAGTTTTGCCATCAGCCCATTGATTATTGGGATTTTACTGGGCATCGTTCTTGCCAACAGCATCTGTCAGTACATTCCTGATGCCTGGCGCACAGGTATACAATTCTCTGCTAAAACCCTACTGCGCATAGCCATCGTTTTTTATGGATTCAGAATCACTTTTCAAGACGTACAATTCATTGGTCTTGAAGGCATAATCATAGCCACAATAATGCTTGCCAGCACCATGATTTTAGGCGTATTAATTGGAATTAAATTACTAAAAATTGATCGCGATACAGCTTTATTGGTCGCCTCAGGAAGTGCTGTGTGCGGCGCTGCAGCAGTATTGGCTACAGAAGAGGTATTGAAGTCCGAAGCACACAAAACAGCCATCGCCATTGCTACAGTGGTGCTGTTTGGTACCATTTCTATGTTTTTGTATCCTGTTCTTTACAAATCAGGTTTATTGAACATGGATGCCAGTCAATACGGATTGTATGTGGGTGGCAGTGTACACGAAGTTGCTCAAGTGGTTGCTGCAGGCAGTGCAGTTGATGCCAATGCCAGTGATTCAGCAGTGATTGTCAAGATGACCAGAGTAATTATGCTGGCTCCGATGCTATTGATACTAGGCTTCAGCCTGACACAAATGAAATCCAATAATCTTAAATGTAAACCAAAACTGGTTGTCCCATGGTTTGCGGTTTTATTTATTGTCATGATTGCCTTTAATTCATTACAACTGATACCAGAATCAATTGTTTCAAAAATTAACATCATAGATACATTTTTATTGACCATGGCCATGACAGCATTGGGCATGGGGACTCATGTCTCCAAATTTAAACAGTCTGGAATCCGACCAGTTATATTGGCTTTTATTTTATGCTTGTGGTTGATGGGATGTGGTTATTTCATGACCCATTTGATTACCAATTAATCAGTATATTGTAGAGGTTTATATTTAAACCATACAATATACTGAACATTATCATTAGTAAAAAATATATTTATTTATGATTATTTAAATCTGCCAGATATTTATTGCGATGATTGCCAAGTTTATTGTCGTAGTGTTTTTTAAGATCTTGCAACTCAATTTTTGCTATGGCTTTTTGTTCCTCATTTAAGGTTTTTGCAAATTTTTTCAATAATTCTGCACTGTGGTCAATGGGTTCATCCAATAATTGTAACCACGCATAGCCAGATACCAATTCTTTTTGCTCAAAGTGTACCAGTGCAACCAAATATTTAGACATCTCATTGCCTAATTTAGCTGATTTTTTGAAGTATTGCATTGCATCGGTTAATGAACCATCTTGATAGGCCTGTAAACCTTGTGTTAAAAATTTCATGCCAGTTTTCATCTTTCGATCAGTGTTATAACTGAGATAATGGTTGCCATTATTTTGAAAACCATTCGATAAAAAACCATTACCACCAGTAGTCATTGCTGATGCTGAAAATGATGATAAAACAATCAATAGTGCTGTTATTTTTTTCATAAAAATTCCTCTGTCATTAAAAATTATACAAGTCAAAAAATCTCCTTGTATTATATACGAAAGAAACTCAACTTTTTTTCTTTCATTTGTTTGAATAATATTTTGAATTGATGTTTTCCATGTCAATATGCTCGGCTTTGATCATTGCTCACATATAGATCAGCTATTCAGATTTGCCTAGCCTTAATATTATAACATCAACCCATAAAAATGACAGCCATGGAAGATCATTATAAAAGAGGCCTTTGCTCGATTCGTGAATGAGGATAAAAAGCTTAAAAAAGCATCCTGGCTCGAATATTTAATCACATCGACAGAAATTAAATGTCATCTTTTAATAACAAAAGTTTATATAAATCACATGAAAATCCAGTTTGCACCTGAATGATTTTATGAAAAAAATAGCAAAGTAAGTTGGATAAAGATTCTTGGCTATTTTCCCCTAGACTCGATTCTATAATATCATATCTGAATCAGCGCTTTTTTATCCAGCACTGACCTTTTTGCATCAAGTTACTTGGGTCTTTGTATTATTAATGTGATAGAATTCCTATTTATAGGCCTACCAAAAAAATGACTTCAGACTAATACAAGGAAATTAATTTTTACAAAATTACTCACAAATTCAACACACATGCTTCAGTAAGATGACTCTCTTAAATTGATCTGTCCAATCAAATCTGTTGTTTTAATACTTTTAGGAAATAATTGATGAAAAAAACCATACCATTTTTTTAGTAATTTTACTGATTTTTTTTATACTCTCACCTTCATTTGCCATCACCATTTATGTTGATCAATTCACAGGCGATGACAGCAACGATGGTCTGAGTCCGGCAACAGCCGTTGCAACCATTACTCAAGCCAGTGACATTAATACCGCAGGTGATACCATCAACATTGCAGCAGGCAGGTACAGTGTCAGCAATGGCGAAGACATGCCCATTTTTTTTCGCGGCAGCATCATCCTTGAGGGTGCTGGAGCACAAGAAACCCTTTTAGATGGTGAAGAAATGTTCAAAATCATGCAAATATTGGGTGAAGATGGCGACATACAGATCAACAACTTAGCCATTATTAACGGCGATAATCCCTCTGGTGCAGGCCTGATTGTAACCAACGCCAACAGTCTAGAAATCACCAACTGTCGATTCGATAACAATAATTCCAGTATCGGCGGCGGTGTGACCATATTTGCCATTGATGAAACCACCATCGATAACTGTCAATTTGATGGCAATAATGCCAGCGTTGGAGCTGCAATTCAATACCAAACTGAAAATAAGGCAGTTGTCAGAATGGACATCACCAACTCAACCTTCAGCAACAATACTGGCAGCTTCGGTAGTGCAATTCAATTTCAAGCTTCTGTGATGAACTTACTCACCGTTGATCGCTGTCAATTCATCGATAATCAAGGCAGTTTCTCCACTGCATCTCTCAACTTTGATAGTTTAGCCAAAAGCAATACAGCCCAAATCACCAACTCTTTATTCATTAACAACACCACCGCATTGAGCACCATTGAAGGTAATCTCAATGTCATTAACAATACTTTTGTCAACAACCGAACTGCATTAATAGCAAGCGCGAATGTTAAGGTGGTAAACTCATTATTTTGGAACAATCAATCAAACATCCAAGGCACAGACGGAGTGGTGTCATTTTCTTTGGTTGAAGATTTAGACATTGATGGTTACATTGATGGTGGCAGCAACATTGACCTTGACCCGCTATTGAATGATGATTTTAGAATCTCCGTTAACTCTCCTGCCATAGACATGGGTGATGACAGTGCAATTGACACACTAGGACTAATCATGGACATCGACGGCAAGCCACGAAAATTTGATCGATTGATGCTCAATCGACCCGAGGGCATTGTAGACATTGGTGCCAACGAAATAGACGACTTAATATTTATGAATGATTTTGAATAACGGCACAATATAACCGGAAAGCTTAACTTATACAGAGGCCTCATTATATGATTAAAACCAGCATATTCATTTACTGAGACCTCTGCATAACTAGCCCAGATATTTCATCAAATCGGTAAAAATAATCGATTTTATCTATGGAAAACATTGAGTTAGACGATTTTATTAAAAGGACATTTTGTACCTGAATGGTTTTATGAAAAAAATGGCTGCCGCTATTGATAAGATTTATGACGCTGTTGGTGAATTTAATCACTTTTTACTCGCCACAGTAGTTATGCAGAGGTCTCTTACTATTAAAATTAACCCTCTTCAGCCTTATGAATGTGATTTATCAACTCACGTTGTGGCAGCTGTAACTATCTATGTTAATCAGGACAGTGTTAATAACACTAAAGATTGCCAGACACCCAATATCCAAGAAGCGCAATTACTCAAGGCAGTATCACAGCAGTATAGGATCGGGCCCAGCCGAACCATACTCGATGGTGAGTTCAACACACGATTACTAACCATCACAGAAAATGTTAAATTTGATTTCGCCATCGAAGACACAGCTATACCAATCTAAGACCCCATCAGTTTAACCTATTATTTTCATAATTTTTTGTTACTGCAATCCATGGGTTATTAATTTTACCACTTTTACCATATTACCCATTTTACCCATACTTTTCACTTTTCATCATGTATAAAAAATTCATAATGAGATTTCTATTTAATAACACAAGGTGAATTCTATGTTCCAATATAATAATTTAAAATCCATTATAAGCCCTTTATCGCTAAAGATGCTGTTTGGCTTATTTTTACTTATCTTACCCGTGGTGCATTTAGTGAATAGTTAAAAAAATAAGTTACTCATTGGCAAAA
>CAYGTC010000035.1:0-44089 GCA_964352735.1 uncultured Alcanivoracaceae bacterium
TGAATAAAAACAGCAAAAACAATATGAAACAGGAGTTTCATGCATAGCCATGAAGATTTAATAATCCAGATGATACATTAGGAAGAATATTTAACTTAAACTCAGAAGCTATTAAAAATAGAAAGTTAAAAATACATGATAGATTCTTAATATTGTTACCTTTAATTTCTAAAGATAAAAAAGAATTATTACAACTAAAAATACTTAGCGAAAAAGAAATTGACGAAATTATTGATGCAGTACTGGAAATTAATTACAAGATAGTATCAATGCTTCTGACTGAAATTAGAGAAAAAAATATTGAAATTGATGAACTTAAAGAACAATTAGAAGATGACTAAAATTAAAGACTATAGATTACATATATTTGACATGGATGGGCTTCTATTGGATACGGAGATAATTGCTTTTAATACATTAAAGAAAGTAGGTCAATTGTATAATTATAACCCTAAAATAGATGATTTTTTGCCTTTCATTGGCGCAAATAAAAGAGATAGGAATCGCTTGTTGATGGAAAGTAATGACAACATACAGAGTTCTAATATCATTAAAAAATGGGATTTTGAATATAGTAGAACTTTAAAAAATAAACCTATTCCGTTGAAACCTGGAGTATTAAGGTATTTAAATTGTTTAAAGAGAGATAACAAGCTATTGGCTGTTGCCACTTCTTCAAGTTTTAATTTAGCTAAGTTGAAATTAGAAAAAACAAAATTGATTGATTATTTTGATTTGATAGTTGGGGGAGATCAGGTGAAAAGAGGGAAACCATCTCCTGAAATTTATTTAAAGGTACAAGATGCTTTTCAAGTGTCATCATCTGAATGTGTCGTCTATGAAGATTCTTATAAGGGAATTGAATCAGCATTCAAAGCGAATTTAGATGTCTTTCACATTGTTGACTTGCAAAAACCAAATAAATACTCAAAATCAAAATCTCTTTATAATTTTAGTTCATTTAATAATTTGATTAATTACTGTAATTTAAACTCAGTAAATAGCTGTTAAATTGTTGATATACCTTTGAGATAAGTGGCGGATCTTAAAAAATCAAGCAAGAGACGGTTAAATTTGCGAATAAATCAGGACTTACACTTAAACAACTTGGTGCTGTTACTTTCGCATTAAGGAAATGTAAAGAGCTTTATAAAAAATATATGCTCTAAACATTATAAGTTTTGAATGGATGAGTACAAAATACCATTGTAAAAACACCTTCCAGTACAAATTAGCGATGGAATTGACAGTTGATGACAATTCCACAATTAAACTGGGCTAAACAACATTGTTCGGCTGTACTGAACGCTATTAAAGTGTATTGGTGATTTTTAATTTTGATCAGGTTTATAAAAGTTTCAAACTGATAAACAGATACAACATGTACATGTATTTTGCGTCTTAAATGTGGAGATATAAAGCACAAATGTTACCATCAATACAGAAATGAGCCACTTTAACAATTGAACAGGCTATTTTTATGGTTAAGATAAAAATTTTCTAGCAAAAACTGCTACCCTGACATCTGTTGCTCCACCTTTTCTCAATACTTTTGCGCATTCATTTAACGTATTACCAGTGGTCATGACGTCATCAACGAGAATGAATTTCTCATATTTTAGTGATTTTTTTAGAGAAAAAGCACTGCGAACATTTTTATTGCGTTCAGACAATTTTAATTGCGCTTGCATGGCTGTATTTTTGTGGCGTTTCAATGAAGTGTCTATTTTGCGCCCGCTTAATTTGCTTATTTCAATGGCTATTTCATAGGCTTGGTTATAACCGCGTTTTTTTAATCTGAGATTGTGCAATGGAACAGGTATTAACACAAAATCTTTAGGGATTGAAACAGTTTTATGGTGTATAAGTTCAGCAAATAACCGTGATAATTTTAGGTTCTTGCTAAATTTATAAGACATAATCCATTGGTCGACTGGGTGTTGATAAATGGCGGCATATCGTGTTTCTGAAAAGGCTGGTGGTATGACTTGACAACGCCCACATAGGTTTTGCGGTGTATTAAGATTAATGCCACATTGGTGACAAGAAAACTGTGGTTGGCTCAATAAAGTCAAACAACCATCGCAAAGTAAACTGTAGGTGCTTTTTTGCTCAGTTTTATTTCGGCAAATGAAACAATGATGCACGAATATCAATCCATAATGTTAAAATGTGTTTTTTTATATTAACACAATTCCATGCCATTAGAATATGAAGCCATTCGAAAATCTTTTGATACTGTTGCGAAAAATTATGAACACAACGCAGTTTTACAAAAAGAGGTATTGATCCGTTTGCTTGAACGATTGGAAGATGAAGGCAGTATAGATGCAAATTTGGATCCACAGACTATTCTTGATCTTGGTTGTGGAACAGGTTGGGCTGAGTCAAAATTGTTGAAATTATGGCCGAATGCTAAAATAACAGGCATTGATTTCTCACAGTCCATGCTCAATCAAACTGACTCGCATGATCAAGCTGAATATTTGATGGCTGACGTTCATGATTTACCTTTATTAGATAACAGTATTGACGTGGTTTTTTCTAACATGATGTTGCATTGGAGTAATGAAACAGATGTCTTTGATGAGTGCTTACGTGTATTGAAGCCTGGCGGATTGCTGTTGATGAGTTGTTTAGGAGAAACCAGCTTGTTCGAATTGAAACAGGTTTGTGAATCAGTTAATAACAAATTCCAAGTGCATAATTTTTCAGCGTTGCATGATCTTGGTGATCAATTATTGAAAAAAAATTTTGAACAGGTAGTTGTTAATGCAGAGGTCATAACACTAACATATGCAGATGTTCAATCACTGATGAGAGACATTAAAGCTTCTGGTGGACAGAATGTTGATGAAAATCGTCATAAGGGTTTGGTTGCTTCAGAATATTTACACAAAGTTATTGCTGCTTATGAGGATTTTCGTCAAGATGATAAATTGCCTGCCAGTTACGAAATTGTTTATTTGCGTGCTAAAAAAGTAAAGGTTAAAGAAAAAATTCCATTGAAAATTACCACAGCTTGATAAAGGGTGATACAGTGTAAGCTGAGTCAATTTAAAGAGATTACTATCATGAATCAACTTGTGCCCTTTAGAATGATGTTGGTTACCCTTTTTTTTTGTTTAGGGTCCTGTTCCCAAACATTGAAACCTGATTTATCTCACCTATATAAAACGACTTATGTTCATTACGACACCCCAACACCTACCATACTCATACATGGAATTATGGGCAGTAAGCTCAGAGACAGTGACAACCTAAAGGAATTGTGGTTTGGTAATATAAAAAATTTGTTGTTTTCAAATTACAAAGACTTGGCTTTAGAAATAAATCCACTAACTTTAGAGCCAGTTGAATCAAGCATAGAACCTTTTCAGATAGCCGATAAAGCCGCAGGAACAGATTATTATCATGCTGTAATTGAAACATTACAAAACCATGGTGGGTATAAATTAACCCCAGTGGATCAAAAAGTCAGAGATTTACACCGTAGGCTTTATGTTTTCACCTATGATTGGCGACAGGATAATGTTAAAACAGCACAAAAGCTTCATCAGTTTATCAAAACCATTCAACGAAATCACAATAATCCAACATTGAAAGTAGATGTGGTTGCTCATTCAATGGGCGGCCTTGTCAGTCGCTATTATATGCGATATGGCGAAACAGATGTGCTAAATGACAATGATTTCCCTGTGAATTTATCCGGTGCAAAAAACATTCGAAAAGTAGTATTATTGGGCACGCCTAATTTTGGATCAGTGGGTGCTGTTGAATCTTTCATCACAGGCTTAAAGGTGGGTTTAAGGAAAATTCCAACTGAAGTATTGGTTACCATGCCCAGTATTTATCAATTGTTTCCACACAGTATCAATGATTGGCTGGTCAATATCGATGGAAAAGCCTTGGATAGAGATGTTTTTGATTATGAAATTTGGCGCCGTTTCCAATGGTCTATTTATGACCCTAAGGTTCAGAAACGTATTCTTGCTCACTTTGAGGATTCAAAGCAAGGGCAAGAGCGCATACAACTGTTACAATCTTATTTCCATAAACACTTGGAAAGGGCGCGTCGGTTTTTGTGGTCTTTATCGGTACCTGTTAAAGATGTGCCTTATCAAATTGTTGTTATGGGTGGGACTTGTGAGTTGACCCCAGCCAAATTGCTGGTGGAGGAGGTTAATGGTGTTTCTGTGACTCGATTAAAGCCCTCAGCCATTGAAAACCCAAAGGCAGGTATAAACTATAGCCATTTAATGCTTGAGCCTGGTGACGGTACGGTTACTAAAGCCTCATTATTAGCCAGAGATATTCTTGACCCAACAGCTCCACAACATCGGTATAGCTTTTTTCCTTTAAGTTATCCTTATTTTCTCTGTGAAAACCACAGTACGCTCACTACCAATATTAATTTTCAGGACAATTTATTACACATTCTATTAAGTCGTTGATGTGATTTGATCACGAGGACTTCACTCTGAATCACTCATGACCAATGGCACTTATCATGGTCACTATAAACCTGTATAGTATATATAAGTCAACAATACATGAGGTGTCATAAATGACTAAAGAAACAGAAAAGAACGAAGCGGAAGTGATTGACTCAACAACGGTTGAATCTGCAGAGGATGCAACAAAAAAGGACAGTAATAATCCTGAAATTTTTAGTCGTATCTTTTATACCATTTTATTTTTGTTAGTAGGATGGGTCGCGCTTTGGGTGTTTTGTTTTGTGGTATTGATCCAGTTTGGATTTTTATTAATCACGGGTCAAGTTAATACCAATTTAAAAGGTTTTAACAAAGAAGTTGGTTTGTTTTTGTTTGATTTAATTAAGTATTTATCATTTCAAACCAATGATAAACCTTTTCCATTCAGAGACTGGCCATATGATGTAAATGCAAAAAATAAAAATAATTCTGAACTAAATGATTCAGAAGCCGTCAAAGCAAGTAAGTAAGTTAAGTAAGATAGTATTTTTATTTCATTTTATACTTCTTCAGATAGATTCCGGGGTTTTTTACTACCCTCCCTTAACAACTCTTTCCCCGGGGTCTATTTTATTTATTTACTAATATAGGTTTAACTCCCTTCATATAGGTTTCGAGGTTATCTACTCCTCCCTTAACAACTCTCTCCTCGAAACCTATTCTATTTTCTTAAATCATCTAATTTGTGACGAACGCCAACAGCCTTAATTTGGGCTTTTTTGAATGCGCCTTCATCATAGAGTTTTTGTGCTTGTTGATAAATTTCTTTAGCACTTGAAGTGTTCAACTTTTCATATTGAGCATTGTCTAGCAATTGTTTGGCTTCTAATAAAGCAATTCGAGCCACTTCTTGTTGTGTTATGGTTTGTGGAACTGGTTTAGTATTAACATTCTGTGTTTTTTTATCGGCGGTCTTTTGGCATGCAGACAATGTCATCACAGATAGCATAAATGAAATTATGAGAAATTTTTTCATGGTTATTAAGTCTTAATAAAAATTTTATTATCACACAAAATGACATTAATGTAATAACAATTTAGCATTAATTACAGTGGTGTGATGACATCATCTTAAGGCTTGTAGTCATTCGTTAAAATTTAATGACAATTGGCACATAGGCGTTTTGGTGTTGTAGTGATATAATACACTAACAAACCAGCGATTGAGGAGAAAAAAAATGAGTTCAACATATACCTTAAATATATCAAATAAAGTGAAGCATCATTTCTATGATTTAATGAGACAAGTGCATCATAATGATGAAAATGTTATTGTTGAAAAAGCTGAAAGGACTTTGCAAAATCACAATGATATCGAGCATACACATTACCTTCATCAACGTATTGAAACAATGACAGAAATGTTGACAATGATGCAAGATAAGCAATGGATACTATCAAAAGAATATCAGGCATATATCCTTGCCGCATTAGAGTATTTCGCTGAAAGTAATGATATTATTCCTGATGACATACCAGTGATAGGTTACTTAGATGATTGTATTGTTATTGATTTGGTAACAGAGAAGGTGATTGATGAATTGAGAAAATACCACGAATTTTCCAAAACGGTAAAAGCATACGATTTATCCGATGCAAGTAATCAAGTTGATCTTTGGCAAAACTTAAAGAGACAAGAATTGTCCAGTCGCATCAGGCACCGCAGAAGGAGAAAAACACATAAAAGAAACAGCAACCGTCGCATCAGTTTTATCTAAATCGTGGCTTTAAAACAAGACAGGGCATATTATATATTAAATATTGAAAGGAGTATGTCCTGTCAAATAAGGTATTATTATCAAGCGGGGTTAATAACTATACAATCAAATACTTTTGATCAACAAATGTGCAAGAATTAAACATGAGTAATGATTGCAGACAATAGTTTTTTGGTGTTTAAAGGTTTTTCGATCAATGCTTTAAAACCTTGCTTGGTGAAGGTTTGTTGAAGTTTTTTTGATGGCATAGAGGACATAAGGATAACAGGGGTGTCATCTATGATATTACTGATCTCATGAATAAAAGAAGAAGCCTTCATTGGGCCTAAATTCAGATCGGTAAGAATAATATCTATGGTGTTATTTTGTATGATCTCTTGGGCTTTATTGAGGTTTGTAGTACTGTATATTTTTAAGCCGCTGTCATGCAGTAATGCTTCAATCAATTCTAATATATCGCAATCATCATCTATAACAAGTAAGTTTTTGTTGCGGCATTTAGACAAATCCAGTTCCATGACTGTTTTTTGTTGTTCTATCTGATCAATGGCAGGAATGATGAGTTGAAAAATTGAACCAAATTCTGCGCTGGAATATTTTAATATCAACTTCCCTCCAATGGCTTTGGATAGGTTTTGACTGATGAAGAGGCCAATACCAAGTCCCTTTTCTTTATTTTCTTCAATTCTTTCCCAAGGATTAAAAATGGCCTTTTGTAAATTCATTGGTACGCCTAAGCCTGTATCAATGACAGAAAATACATAATTATCAGCAACCCTAGAAAACTTGAGTTCAATAGAACCTTCTTGTGTATATTTAACAGCATTATTGAGTAAATTGATCAATATTTGTTTGGTTCGTGTGATATCAATATTGATGGTTTCATCGCCTTTATAAAACATATTTAATGACAAGTGTTTTTTTTGGGCAGCAGGCAAAATGGTTGCTTTCAAAACACTGAATAATTGTTGTATTGAAATGGATTCAATATAGGTTTGAATCGCACCGGCTTCAGACTGACCAAACATTAATGTGTTTTCAATCATGTTTTTAAGGTAAACCGCATTGCGATTTATGATTTCCAATCCTTTTTTATAGTCTCTGGGGTCTTTTTGTAAAACCTCAGAATACCCTAAAATTGATGTTAAAGGCGTGCCCAATTCATGTGATAACATTGCGATTAAAGTGGCTTTTTCTTGATTGGATTTTTTGAGTTTTTTTTGTGCCTCACTTAAATCTTCAGCAAGCCTCTTAAATTTATTTTTTGATATGTTGTCATCATGAGCGAATTGCTGATACTTTTTGGTTATTTTGAAGATTTCAGATTTATCTACAAAAATCAGATAACTGATGGTTGCCAGTTTTAGGAAGTATATATTGCAGACATGGTCTTCAGTAATGTTAAAAAAAGGAATTTTAAAATCGCTTGTAAATGTTTCTGTTAATAATCCAGGAAGAAACTCATATATAGATTGAGAATAATTTGGCGGTTTAATACCGAGTAAATTGGCTTTACCAAAATATTGTATGACTTCTAGTTTTTCATTGATGGCAAGGCAAAAGCAATTTTGTTCTTCTTTACTTTTAATTAAAAAATTTCTTACTTGTTCTGGTATCATAATATATCAGTTGATTAATAGTTGAGCGATTTTTGTAAATCCATTTTCAACATTCTCACCCGTTTTAGCACTGGTATTCATGATAGCATAATTGAATTTTTTTAATTCATTGAGGTGTTCATCTTTTACAATCCACTCGTGACTCAGGTCATGTTTATTGATGAAGCACACAGAAGGAATTTGTGTGATTTCTGGTAATGACTTAATTACAGTTGGTAAAATATTGAAAGATTCGGGTTCAGTTCCATCAAAGACCCATATCAATCCATGAACACCCCGCAAATAATGTGTGTAATGGCCATCTTGTTCAAAACCAGCTATGTCCCATATAACTAAGGATACTTCAGTATCATTGACGACCACTTCCTTGGTCGAAATGCTGACACCAACTGTTGTTTTATACTTTTCACCAAATTGTTGTTTGATAAATTGCTGTACTAGGCTGGTTTTGCCAACGGCAAATCGACCAATAAGACAGATTTTCTTTGCTATTTTCATCTTCTATTGTTGAATGTTGAAAGTTACTTTTATAAGGGCGTCTTGTTTTTGTTGGTCTAATTGTTTACATTGGGTGATTGATGTAGACAATAGAGTCGGTTCAATGCCTTCAGCTATTAACAAACCTCTTATCATCTCAGCCCTTTTCATAGAAAAGGAATCACTTAATCGCCCATTACAATCACTATGACCAATAATTTCTAAAGTTATTTTAACGCCTCTTTTGATTAACGATTGTAAATTTTTAATAAGAAGCATAAATTCACTGCTATTTTGAATGACTTGTGATTTAGTAATTATCATATTAATTTCTAAATCATTGATTGTGGAAATGAGCTGTTTAGTACTATCAATAATATTTAATTGTGAATCGTTAATCTCGAGTTGAGGGAATTGATTGCTCAGTGAAGTTTTTAATTGAACTGATTGCTCAAAGTTGCTGCTGCCAGACAGTTGTACGCTGTTATACCTGACCTTTGCCATAATATTGTCATCAGTATTAATGTTGTCAAGGTATCTCTGAATTTGTTCACTGTTATCGATAGTAAGGCGATCATCGATGTTATTAATCCCGACAATCGCTTTGGCTTTTGACAATAAAAGGGTGTGTTGAGATTGCTTGAGTGTGCCCGATAATGTGACAGTATCACCACTAACCATGGCTTGAACACCATCAAAATTGGATATGGCAGCAATCACTCTTTTTTCTATAATTCCAGGGTCGAGTGATATAAATGGTCTGGTTTTTAGCGTGATATTCAACTCATTTAATTGTGAGGTGTCGGCCAATGGGTCTATTAATCCTTCTATTAAAAAACCAGAACCATTGCGATTAATCGAATTCACAGAAAGGCCTTGAATAGATTGAGTCAATTCAGTGATATGATCAAACTCTTTTTTGCGTTGGTAAGTCCAATAGGATAACGTGCTTATTATCAATAGGACCCCAATAACCCATGGCCACCAATTGATCTTTTTTTCGCCTTCTGTAATGTTTTTGATGACTAAATTTGGTTTTAGGTACGCTGACAACCCAGCTATATTCCTATACTGGTCTTCTTGACTGAGATCAGAGGAAAAGTCAGCATGAATATTCTCAATGAGTTGTTGTAAGCGTTCTTTGAATTTTTCTGTTGGCGATCCTTTAACTACAGTGGCTAAAAATGCAGTCGGCCCATATGTGATGATGAATTGTTTATTGGCAATTTCAGCAGAGTTGAGTGAATCTGTTTCTGATGATTTTAATGAATCACCAATGAAATCTTGAATGGCTGTCAACATCGCTGAGATGGCATTGTTATCTTTTAACATGTCATCACTGCCAATGTGTTCAATGAGCAAGCCATTTTCCCTATTGATTAAGAATATTTCTTCAACTTGATACCTAACAGTTTTTTGAAAAATCATTTCAGGGAAGGTGATGCCTGCTTTATAAGCTTGCCAACGCCATTTAATGGCTTTGGAAGAAAAACCGAGTTCGAGTGCCCGATTGATGTCATTGACAAATTGTTTGATGCTGTTAGTAACGGTTTTCCTGATCAATTTACCCATGATCGGTAATAACGAATCAATAATGGATTGTTTGTTATCAGTAAAAGCGCTTTTTACACCCGCTCTAATTGGAGCCGATAGAGCCCTTTGCAGTTGACCACTTTTTTTCTGTGCCCGAATGACTGCGTTGCCTAAGACCTGAGATACTTCTTCTGTGAATTGATCTTCAGACAGTACTTTTTGGCTGATTTTATCAAGTAACTCTAATTCTTCTCTCAATAATAAAGATTTTAGAATATCTTGCTCTTTTTTCATCAGTTCAGTCGCTTAACTTATCGGCAAGCTCTTTTAATAATTGTGCTAAATCGTTTCTATGGCTAGCCTTATGATCAAGTTTTTGTAAACCAGATTGAATTTGATTGATTAAATCTGACTCTGTCTCAATAATTTTATTGCTGAGTGTTGATTCAAGATTTTTAAGGTCTTCAGATTGTTGATGAGATAAATCAGCAATATTATTGTGCAAATGTTCATGTGATTTATCCATGTTGGCCTGAAGTTTAAGATTGCCTTTCTCAACATTATCAGCCAAATTGCTGATGGTTTTATTGATGTTTTCTTCTAATTTAACAAACCTTTTTTCTATGATCTTTATTTGTTCACCAAATAATATATCTCTTATTTGATCAACTGAACCGGTGTTATTGTCTTCGTTGTGCTCGTTTTTTTTAGTCATTATTTTGATTGATTAATTTATAACCTTGATGATAAATTGAAATAAGTTTCCAGCCATAAGTACCGTCAAGTAACAGTTTCTTGCGCAATCTACTGATGTGCGTGTCCACGGTACGTGTACTGATTTCCGAACTTTTAACCCAAATAGATTCAAGTAGCTGGTCTCTGGAAATCAATAAACCTTTATTTTTAAAGAAATACAGTGCTAAATCATATTCTTTATTGGTCAGAGCTACTGTGACCTTCTCATATGTAATGCTGTTAGTGGTATTGTTAAAATGATAAGGCTTTGAAACAAAGTTTTCCATATCATTTTCACGTTTATTTTGTAATCTTCTGGTAACAGCTTTTATTCTTGCTTTCAATATGGCTTCACTTGCAGGCTTGATGACATAGTCGTCAGCCCCATCAGTCAGCGCACGAACGATGTCTTCTTCTGTACTTCTCGATGTTAAAAAAATCACAGGAATATGATCGTGGCGACTGCCTTTGAGCCAGTGCAAAACATCAAGCCCATCGACTTTTGGTAAGTTCCAATCTATTAAAAGAATATCTGGCACTTCAAATGGTACTGCTTTTATTAAGTCTCTGGCTTTATCAAAAATTTTACAATCGTATTCGTTGAGCCAGAAAGCATAAAGTTCAGACTGATCTATATCGTCTTCTAAAATATATATTTTCATATTTCCCCTGTATTACTCTTAGTGGAAGAATCGATATCACAGTTGAAGAGTAATATGTTTTCTTAATCAATTTTTACATTTTGACACTAAGCGATTGATTTTACAATAATTATTTTTTGATCAACTTAATAATTTTATGATAAATTTCTTAAATGGCGTAAATGGAGCCCTGACAAAGCCATTAAAGTTTAATCGAGACTGATAATAAACCGATTTAAGATGGCTAAAGCTGTCAAATCCTTTTTTGCCATGATAGCTGCCCATTCCACTTTCGCCAATGCCTCCAAAAGGAATACCGTCTTGAGCAAACTGCACCAGTGTCTCATTGACAGCTACCGAACCAGAAAGTGTGTTTTGTATGACTTTGTTGATAATCTTTTTTCGGTTACTGAATAAGTATAAAGTCAAAGGGTTGGCTTTGGCGTTCACTTTATTTATGGCTTCATCAATCGATGAGGTTGTAATAATGGGTAATATTGGACCAAATATCTCCTCGTTCATCACAGCGCTGTTTTCATCTGGATTTAAGATAATCATTGGTGTAAAAATACGTTTTTTATCATTATTAGGTCCTTGTGGGGTCACACATTTATAGTCGCTTGATTGTTCTGCTAAGTTTTTCAGTCTTTGATAATGTTGATTATTGATGATGGCTGTATAATCACTGTTGTTCAGCAGATTGGGGTAATGTCGTGATATTTCTGTCGATAACGCTTCAACCAGTTGTTCCAGTTGATTGTCTTTGACCAAAATATAATCGGGAGCAATACATGTCTGCCCAGCATTGTAATACTTACCAGCTACAATACTTTTGGCTGCAGATTTTATGGAATATCTGTCATCAATAATTACCGGAGACTTGCCTCCTAACTCTAATGTTACTGGTGTAAGATTGGCAGCAGCTGCTTTCATGACAATTTTGCCGACGGCAGTCGATCCGGTGAATAACAAATGTTTGAATGGTAGCTTGCTAAATTGTTGAGCAATACTGACATCTCCTAAACTGACAGCCACTTCATTTTCTTTAAAAACTTCACCAATAATCTTAGTAATAATATCTGCCGTTTTTGGTGTGATTTCAGAGGGTTTTATCATCACCTTATTGCCAGCAGCAATGGCGGCAATCATCGGAGCTATTGCCAGATTAAAAGGGTAATTCCACGGAGCCATAATGCCAACCACTCCCATGGGTTGAGCAATGATGGCATTTTTTGAGAACATAAACTTGATGCCGGCAGTTTTTACAATGGGCTTTACCCAATTGTTTAAATTGGCAAGGGTATGTTTAATTTCCTCAAGGCAAATCAATATTTCTGCTGTTCTCGTTTCTGATTCAGATCGTTGTCCATAATCATGGTTCAGTGCATTGACGATTTCATCTGCGTATTTATTGATCGTTTTTTTTAGTTGCGATAATCTTTTTTTTCGCACTTCAAGAGATAGATTGGGAGCAGCATTCAGAACATCAAATTGTTGTTGTGGTGTCATGATTTTTTTCTCATGTAATCTTTTAATAGGCCCAAGAACCATTGACCATACGACATAATTGTTTTTGTCATAACAAATGATCCTTTTCGAACTTCAGTATACCCTAATTTCTTTAACATATCTCCATGTTTATGGATGAAAACGTCTTGAACAGTCGTGGGCATTTGGTTTTGCCAGGTTTTGGTTTTGCCTGACCTGAAAAACTTTTTTCGAATGTCTTCTTGTTTCTCTTTACTGAAACTGTTTTTGCCACTTCCAAAGGCATATTTCTTTGTTTGTAAGTCATTGAAAGTAGGTATTTTATCATAATTACCTTTTGGCAGGTCCATCAGTAACTCAAGTTTTTTTAATTGGCTTTTAGGGTCAGCAATGAGGTCTTCAAATTTAATGATAATATCAGCATGTTGACTCCATTGCTTGACGTGTTTTGACCACCCTCCAAAAGAGGTATTAAAGGGTGACAAGGTATTGGATAATAGATTAAACAGAAAGTCTGAGCCTGGTTTAACAATTTGACAACGGTGATAAGCCATGGAAACAGCAGCATCTCTGCCATCTCTCACCAAATAAATGGTTTTAAATTGATCACGAGCAATAGCTGTATTGCCTGGCAATTCGTGAGTTTTTATGATGGTTTTTTTACTGTTTTTTATGTCTTTTAATACCGCTTGAGGGGATTCTTTGCCATAACCTTCCCAGGTATGTATGCCATAAACTTCTTTAAAAAGAATTCGTAAGAAAGTATTTCCAGATCGTGGATATGATGCCAGCCAGTACATGATTATTTTTGATAAATGGGTAAGTTGATTTCGATCATAGCACCGAAATTATGATTGTAAGCTTTAATATTGCCACCATGCTCCTCGACAATTTTTTTGACAATGGCTAACCCTAGCCCTGAGCCGGTTATTTTAGTGGTTTCATAAGGTTCAAACAAGTGTTCTAGAATTTCTTTTCTAAATCCTTGTCCATTGTCGCTGAATTTAATGGTCAACTTGCCTTCAACTTCAATATTGAAGGACGTTTTAATACGTATGATGACATCATTATCTCTAGAGCTTTCTGCAGAGTTTTTTATTAAATTGGTTAAAAGCTGTGAAAACCTGACCTTATCGATAAACATAATGGGTTCCGGATCGATCAGATCAAGTTGAAAATCTATGCCAGCATGAGAAATAAAATATAGATCTACGGCTTCTTTAATCAGCTGGTTTAAGCCGCGTGGTTCTCTTTTTAACTCTGGAGCTTTGGCATAATCAGAGAATGCATTGACCAATGTTTTTAAGTTTTCAACTTGTGAAACAATGGTTTGTGTGGCCCTATCCATAACATCTTTGTCTTCTTCTTGTAGTTTGCGTAAAAAACGCAGTCTTAGTCGTTCAGCAGACAGTTGAATTGGGGTGAGAGGATTTTTGACTTCATGGGCAAGCCTTCTGGCGACTTCAGACCAGGCGGCATCTCTTTGCGCTTGGTTGATGATGGTCTGATCGTCGAAAACTACCACCACACCACCACCTTCTTGTTCATTTTCTGGAATGCGACTGCCTCGTACTACTAAGACTTTTCGAGTATCATTTTTTGTGATCAATGTTTCTTGTTGCCATTCTTCATTGTGATCACTGAGTTTGGTGGTAATCAGTTCGACTAGTGGAGTCAGGCCTTTATTCTTTATACTCAGGTGATTAATGTTTTGATTGACGATGTCTCTGGCCGATAAACTTAAAATTTTGACAGCTGCTGAATTAGCCATTAATATTCTTTGTTCATTATTAATGCTTAGTACGCCACTTGAAAGGTGTGATAACACGTTTTCTAAGTACCATTTTTGGCTCATGGCATCTGTTTGAGCACGATGAGCCAATGCACTGGATGCGGCAATTTGAGAGGACATGGAATTAAATGACTTGACCAAAAATCCAATTTCATCATCTGATCCTACTGGTATATTTTGGCTGTAATCCCCTGCAGCAATTCTTTCGGTAGCTTTGGACAATAATCGAACTGGTGCGACTAAATTTTTTGCAGATGAAAAGGCCCTAAGTAGAGCAACCAACATGCTGATCATCAACACCAATGCCAAAATTATGTTGAAAGAACTCTTAAGTTGGTCTCTTTGGTATTTTTGTTGATTGTATCCGATACTGGCGGTTTCAATGTTGTGGGTTAAGGTGCTGTATTCTTTGGGCAATGGAAAAATGCCCTGAAGGTATCTAAAGCTTGAAGATACTTTTAATAAGTTTTCAACTTTAACCAGGGTTCGGATTTGTAACTGAGTGCCTTTTTTTGGCTCTATTCGTGCAAAATTATTACCACTTTTGACATCTAAAAATGCGGCAGGTGGTGGAGAGTTGGTATTGAGATCAAAAATATCAATATTGGCTCGACCCAATATTTTTTCGCTAGAGGATATTAAGGTTAAACTTGATGCGTTGGATTCATCTAAGTACCTTTCCAGATAAATCGCCTGCCTGGGTTCGTCAATTTCTGCTAATTTTTGTGCAATATTTTTAGTTTGTGTTAATCCTTGTTTGGTTTGTGCGTTAAGAAAAATTTGCCCTAATTGTAAGGAATCTTTCAGTGCTTGATCAGTCTTGGTATCAAACCAGCTGTCAATGTAATTGTTAAGAAACTGCGTGGAAAAAATATAAACGATCAATACTGGAGGCAAAGACAGTGAAATGAAGGTAGTAACCATACGAGTGGTAAATCGGATGCCTGGGTCTTTTGTTCGACGTTTAATTAATAACCAGACCAATCGTTGTACAATCAGTAATGCCAAAATAAATATGGCAATTATTGAGGCACCAAATAACCACAAATAAATTCGGTTAAATTGTTCAGCGCCTTGCACTGCTTTTCCAAGAAAATATAGGGACGAAAGCAATACTATTATTAAAGTAAAGATCAGAAAATGTTTGACGTGGTAAATTTTCACTGTTGGCCCAGGTTATGTTGGTACCAAGTGGTGTTAACATCCCAGTTGGAATCGAAAAACACAGGCAGTTGCATGGCCGTTGGTAAGGCTCCCTTATCTAACATGATGCGTAATTTGAACGATTTGTTTTCAATGGATGCTTTTTCATAATTAAAAGTCATGAGCTTTTCAAAGTTTTTCCAGACTTGTTCGTACTCATTGAATCCAAGTTGTTCAGCAGTGGCTTTATTCTTAACTATGTATAATTTTCCAAGTGTAAAATATGAGACTTCCAATGTGATTTTGGTGTTTTCAACAACGCGATCAAACCACCATGATCTTGGTTGGTAAAGTTGTGCTTTGATGATGAATTGAACTCTAATACCATTGTCTATGGCTTCTTTGATTTGTGATGATGTGCTGAAATTTAATTTAGGCTCAATATGAATCAAATTATTTTCTTCACTGACATTGACGGTAATGATGTGGTTTTGTGCTTGAACATGAGCACAGTAGATCAACAGTATCGTACCTAATATTGTTAAAATCCTAAATGTCATTTTTTCTTAAATAGCAATAGTAAAAACCATCCATATCTTCGTTGCCGGGTAAAATTTGAATGCCGTGTTCGCAATTGATTGCGAATGAATATTTTAACGTGATTTCACTAAATTCAGGGTGTGATTTTAAAAATAATTTAATTTGATCACTGTTTTCCTGTTGAAATACAGAGCATGTGGCGTAAAGTAAAGTGCCATTTGTGTCTAGAAGTTCTGCCAAACTGGATAAAAGCTTTTGTTGGTCTTGGCAAATTTCAATAAGATCATCAGATGTTCTTAAAAACTTTATATCAGGATGACGCCTGATGATGCCTGAAGCACTACAAGGTGCATCCAATAGTATTTGCTGATAGGCTGGCCCTTTAAACCAATCTTGATGTTTTGTCGCATCACCGGTGATCACATGAGCTGTTAAGTTAAGGCGATTGAGGTTATCGTTAATTTTTTTTGCCCTGTTGGGATAGAGTTCAATCGCATCTAATTCAATATTGGGGTTATATTCAAGCAGATGGCAAGTTTTTCCTCCTGGTGCTGAGCAAGCATCTAAAATTCTCATCCCATTTTGTGGTTGCATAATGTATGCAGCTAATTGAGCACTTGCATCTTGAACTGAAATCAAACCTTGTTTGAATTGATCATTTTTAGTAATGTCTTGTGGTGGTATTTTTAAAGCACTTTCAATGTTTTTATGTCTATCAATAGCCTCTGTGACATTTACATTGCGCTTTGCTCTGATCCACAAAGGGGGTTTGAGGTTGTTTGACTGTAGAATTTTTTGCCAATGTTGTGGCCAATCTTTTTTTAGTGTGGTTATCCACCATGGTGGGTGAGCATATTTAGCAGAATCATCAGTGCAGTTCAATTCTTTTGCGTCAATATGACTGATGGCTTTCCTTAAGGTCGCATTGATCAAACCACGAGCCCATTGTTTATTAAGGTATTTGGCTGTATTGATTGCCTCATTAACAACCACATGTGCGGCTTTATTTTGATGGATGTATTCACACAGTGCAAGACTCATGATCACTCTAACCATTTTGTCTTTTGGGGTTTTGGTGACACATTGTTTCCATAGGTCGGCGAGAAAAACGTAATGCCTAATGGCATCAAAACACAAGGCTTTTACAGCCGAGTGAGATTCCGATGTGTTCTTTTTTGTTAAGTTTTCGCTGAAAGCTTCAGATAAATGAATGCGCTTATAAATAACAGCATAACAAACATGTACTGCAATGGCCCGAACGGTTTTTTTACTCATCGATACCAATCTGCTTTAGAAGCCATAAATTGTTGAATATCCATGCGTTTTTTACCGGGTTTTTGTATCACTTCAATTTGTAGTTGACCTTCTTTACATTGGATGATCAGTTGGTTTTTATTGGCTTTAACAATGTCCCCAATGTCTGTATCTCTGTTGTTAGAAATAACTTTTGTTTGCCAGATTTTAAAGTCTTGTTCAGCAATTTTTGCTACAACGCCTGGCCAGGGATTAAGGGCTCTGATTTTCCTATTTATATTTTCTGCACTATCATGCCATGAAGTGATGGATTCGGATTTTTCTAATTTGTGAGCATAAGTGACCAGTGACGCATCTTGAGCCATGGGTTCTGGGAGTTGCCCGTTTTCCAGAAGATCAATACATTCAAGCAATGCATGAGCACCCATAATGGCCAATTTATCATGTAGTGATTCAGCGGTTTCACTTTGTGAAATGAGGCATTCATGTTGAACATAAACTGGGCCAGTGTCTAACCCTGCTTCCATTTGCATGATGCCAACACCTGTGGTTTTATCATTTGCCAATAAAGCTCTGTGAATAGGGGCTGCGCCTCGCCATCTTGGCAACAGTGATGCGTGAATGTTCCAACAATTTATTGTGGGTATATCAAGAACTGCTTGAGGCAGTATTAAGCCATAAGCAACCACAATCATCAGGTCGGGCTTTAAGGTTTTAAGTTGATTGATGGTCTGCTCGTCTTTAAAATTGACGGGTTGATAGACATCAATATTGTTGTCTACTGCACATTGTTTGACGGCTGAATACTGGACTTTTCGACCTCTGCCTACCCCCCTGTCAGGTTGACTATATACTGCAACCACATTTTTTTGTGCATCTAACAGCTTTTGTAATGGTGCGACGGAAAACTCTGGTGTGCCGCAAAAAACGATTCTCATGGATTGCTCTCCTTGTCGGAGTTGTTTGTAATAGGCAATGATATTTGTACGGGCTCTATGGTGCCTTGGCCATAGAAAATCCGTTTGTATTCAGCCCTAGAAACTGAAATATAACGGTCATTCCCTCCAATTTCGACTTGTTGCCCAGATTTGACTGCTCGGCCATTGTTATCAACGCGAACGACCATGGTCGCTTTCTTGCCTGAATGGCAGATGGTTTTTAACTCTTTCAAGTGATCGGCCCAAGCCAAAAGGTATTGACTGCCAGTAAATAACTCACCCTGAAAATCGGTTCTTAATCCATAGGCCAAAACAGGAATATTCAGTTGATCTACGATTTCACTCAGCTGAAAGACTTGATCTTTGCTAAGAAACTGAGCTTCATCAACCAATACACAGTCAATTGTGCTATGAGAAAGGTATTGATTTAACAGATATAAAAGGTTTTCTTTACTTGAAAATTGCACACTGGGCGACTCAATGCCAATCCTTGATGTGACTTTTCCTTGACCATAACGATTATCGATTGCTGGAGAAAGTATTAAGGTATTCATACCTCTTTCACGATAATTATAACTCGATTGTAATAAATGTGTGGTTTTACCTGCATTCATTGCTGAATAATAGAAATACAATTTTGCCATCAGGTTGAGTTTAAATGATTGAACGCGTTATTTTAGCAGTTTTGTGATTTGATGTGGTTCAGAAAAATGGTTTCCCTGAAAATAATCCACACCCAGTGATTTGATTTCTTCATAAAGGTGTTCGGATTCTATGTGTTCGGCAATGGTTTTTTTCTCCATCACCTCAGCAATATAGACAATAGACTTTATCACGGCTTTATTGATTTTGTCTTGATTTAATTCTTTGATGAATTGGCCATCAATTTTTATATAATCATAAGGGATGTTTTTTAAATACGAAAAGCTTGTTAACCCTTTGCCAAAATCGTCTAAAGCTATTTTACATCCCAATAACCGCATTCTTTTGATAAATATCAGTGCATGATCAAAATTTTTAATCAATTCACTCTCGGTAATTTCAAAACATATGTTGTGGCAATTGATTTGATGGTTTTCAAGACAGTTCAGTACAAAATTCAAAAAACCATCTCGACTTAAGGAATGACCTGATACATTAATGGAAAACATTTTGTCTTGAACTTGCAATTTGTTTTTATCACAAAATAAACAAAAATCGCTGATGACACGTTTGTCAATGGAAACAATCATACCGAAACGATCTGCTGAATTCATGAAATGAGCAGGTGAAATCAGTTTGTCTTTTTCGGTTCTCATCCTCAATAAAATTTCATAGTATGGCTGGTGGTGTATTGGGTCGTGGATGGATTGACACCACAATTCAAATTGGCCGTTAAGCAAGGCTTTTTGAATGGCATCATACCATTTTAGATCTGTTTTTGTTTGTTGAAAAGCCGCTTGATTAGCATCATAAACAGTGCATTTGTTGCGACCTGTTTCTTTGGATATGTAGCAGGCTTCATCAGCATGCACAAAAACAGATTTAAAGTCGTCTTCTTCATTGACGAAAACGATCCCTATGCTGATGCCAATTTTGAACAGTTTTCTTTTCCAATGATAAGAATAATTAGCAATCGCTTTTTTAATCCTTTCAGCAATATCAAGGACTTTATTGTGAGATTTTTCGGTTAATATTAAACCAAATTCGTCGCCACCAAGTCTTGATAGGAAGGCATCTTTGCCTATGGTATCTAGTAACAGTTGACTGATTTGTTCAAGGACTTCATCACCATTGATATGTCCGCATGAGTCATTGATGACTTTAAAATGATCCAGATCCAAATACATAAATGCAACTTTATTGGCTTTGGCATATTTGAGTAACTGTATTAGCTTTTTTTCACACCAACGGCGATTATAAAGCTTAGTCAGCGAATCTCTGAAAGCCAGTTTTCCAAGTTGATCTATCAAGTTGACCTGCTGGGAAATGTCTTTAAAAGTCCAACATCGTCCAATAACTGTGCCATCGCTCAGGTGAGGGAATGATTTTCTTTCAATAATTGCGCCGTTTTTCAGTTTGAATGTGTCTTTGGTTTTTCTAAAATTATCTAAATTTTTACTAAAGTCTTGTGCTATGTCTATGTCTTGTTGATCTGCTACTAAGGATTGTATTTTTGAAAACACATGGTTTCTAGATTGTTCATACATCTCTTCTTTTGAGATAGACCATAACTGACTGAATGCATGTGAGACTACCAAAAAACGTTGATTTTTATCGATAATGATCAATGCTTCGCTGATACTCCTTAGTATGGTTTGGCTGGTATTTTGTAGTTGCTTGATTAGGGTTTTGGCATTTTTGTTTTTCCTCCTGATGGTGCAAGTGCCATAATAACCAATCAACTCATTGCCTTCAATGAGGGCGGCTGCGCTGACATTGAGCCTAACAGCTTGCCCTTCTTTTGTGTTCATTTCCATCCCTAAAGCTTTGAAGGCTGAAGGCTCTCCAATGATGTCATTCCAAGTAATGGTATCTTTGGGTTTAAGTACGCTGGCAATTGGCCTGTCTCGCAAATGTTCTTCATTTAAACCAGTTAAGGACTGAAAAACATGATTGGTGTAACGTAAGTTGAGGTTTTCATCCGCTTCCCAATACAATACATCAAGGCTCAATTCACCCAATTGATAAAAGCTACTTAAACGGGTATTGATGGCAGCATCATTCAATTTTATATTTTTCCTAGAGTCAATCATTTATTACTATTGATACACGGTGAATTCGGCCCTACAACCATTATTGACCCACAGATGTGTTTTATTGAAGCCCCAATTATTATTACAATTTGTTTTTGAGAGTTGTCTACTCAGGTTTACAGTAGCACCATAAGGTATCTTACAGGTCTTTTTACGGCGACTAGAGGATTCACAACGCAGAGTTCTTGATTGTTGATTGTTGACTTGAGAACCTCTTCCATTGTTACGGGTATTTCTATTGTTAGGGCGAAGACCACCATTATTGAGTCGGTGATTATCATCACGGTAATTCTGATTGTTCCCATCTGAATTAAGCCTGAATGTAGCGCGACAGCCATTATCAACCCAAATACCTCTACCATCATAACCCCAATTTCCATTACAGCTTTTTCTTGATAATTGTCTGATGAACTCAACACCGCCTTGTGTGTTTGCAGGGCAGGATTGAAATCGGAGGCCTCTGGAACTACATGTGATGTCTGCATCATGAGTGTAAGACCTGTCTTCAACAGCAAAGTCCGCCCTACATCCGTTACTGACCCATATTCCATTGCGATCATACCCCCAATTATTGATACAGGAAGAGTCACTGATTTGATTGAGCAAAAAGACTTCCCGTCCATCAAGGTATGCTTGGCAATATTGCCTTTGGTAATTATACGATGAGCAAGCAATGATATTACCTTCAGCGCCAGGTTGATCCCAACCATAGTTGATGCTGAATTGAGCTGAGCAACCATTGTCTACCCAAATACCAGTGTCATCATATCCCCAATTATAGTCACAATTTGATCGAGAAATTTGTTTTAAAAAACTGACGCCATATCGTGTGTCTGCACGGCAGTGATTTCTTCGCCCTTTTCGTGATTTACAAGTGATGGTATTGCGTTGATTTTCATATTGGTATTTATCAATGTATTTATCATTATGTATGTTTACTAATTCCCTGTTGACACTTTGACTAGATTTTCGATCGACTTGAGACAACGAAGATTCTGTAAAAACTAAGCCATATATTATCATCAGTATCAATACTACATTTTTCATAATTTTTGTTCCTGTTTATATAAGTGTTTAGATAAATGCCTATCAGCTACATTGTTGTTAAAGCCCAAGATTTGATGGTTAACCAAATGTCTAGAGACATAATAATACAATGGGATGACAGGTATGTCATGCATTAATAGGTTTTCAGCCTGTTCTATCATGTGAATTTTTGTTTCAGTGCCTTCACTTTTACTGATTTGGTCAACAATTTCATCATAAGCAGAATTATTGTATCGGTAAAAGTTAAACTCAGAATGGCTGATAAATAAATTTAGAAAGCTCATGGCATCTGCATAATCTGCTATCCAGCCTGATCGAAAAGCTTGTCTTTGAATCGACTTTCTTGATTGAACAAAGACTTTCCATTCCTGATTGACCAATTGTGATCGAATACCCAGTGTTTGCCTCCACATTGCAGCAATGGCTAAGGCTACTTTTCTTTGATTATCACTGCTGTTATAAAGGATCTCAATTTTTAATTCGTGTATATTGACTTTGCTGTCGTTCAATGCTTTTTTGGCTTCTATTGTTCGTTGTTCTTGAGTGAGCTTGGAGATTGGATTGGTATGATTAATAAGGGCTTGAGGAATGATGCCATAAGCTGGGACTTGCCCTGACTTTAATACCTTTTCGGTTAATATGCCTCGGTCAATCGCCAGTGATAAAGCTTTTCTTAAGTGGTGATTGCTGAGGTGTTCGTTTTTAAGGTTTAAGCCCAAAAAAAAGGATCCCAGATAAGGCGTAATGCGTAACTCGTCTTTTAAGTTTTTTTTGATCCAGTCAATTTGACTATCTGGAATGGTTTCCGTAATGTCCAGTTCTCCCGCCCTGAATCTCTTCAGTTCACTGGATTGGTTATCAGTAACCCAATAATTAATTTGATCAAAATAAACTTCTGTGGAATGGTAATAGTAAGGGTTTTTTTTCAGCACTACTTTTTCTTGTATGTTCCATTCACTCATGTGGTAAGGGCCATTGCTAATGATGAGTTTATTGTCAGCATTGGAATGTTGCTCAGCCGGCAATGGAAAAAAAATGGGCAATGTCAGTTTTTCTAAAAATGCGGTGTCTTGCTTCCAAAGTGCAATTGACAGAGTGTGATCATCAATGGCCTTAACAGCAAGATTTTCAGGCGTTAATTTCATATGCATAATCTTTTTTGCATGTATGATATTGTCAAATAAAAATGAGTAAGGTGCCGCTGTTTGAGGATCAATGGCTTTGCGCCAAGCTCTGACAAAATCTTGGGCAACAACAGGTTTTCCATTAGACCACCTTGCAGATTCTTTTAGTGTAAAGATCCATGTGTTGCCTTTGATTTGATGGTTTTCAGCGATGCCATATTCTGGTTTTCCATTGGCATCAACAGTCATCAATCCTTCATATAAATCACGCAATATATTATGAGCGTTTATGCCTTGAGCTTGATGAATTTTGAGTGAATCTGGCTCAGCACCATTGCCTCTGTTGAGGATGCTGATTGCAGATGAACTTGAGGCCCATGTGATTAATATAAATAAAAGTATTGAAAAATAATGTTTCATGTCCAAATTGTATTCACTAATTTATGAACTATTTATGAATAGAAGCTAATTATACCTGATTAATTCTGATAAAATATTTAAAAATTCCAAGAGGTAACAAAAATTGAGCCATTCGCAACTTATTGAACATAAAAGTCAACTCATTGATTATATTGCCACAGGCTGCAAACCTGAGTCTCAATGGAAAGTCGGTACAGAACATGAGAAATTTGGTTTCGATACCACAACATTGCAACCTTTGAGTTATCATCAAGTCGGTGGTATTAGAGATATTTTGTTGGGTTTGAGAGATCAATTTGGTTGGGAAGGGCAATACGAAGGTGAAAACATTATTGCATTATATCGTGATGGTTGCTCTGTAACCTTGGAACCAGGTGGTCAATTAGAATTGTCTGGTGCACCGTTGGCTGATATTCACGCGACTTGTCAAGAAACCAATTTGCACCTAAAAGAAGTGAAATCAGTTTGTGAGTCTTTTAATTCGGCTTTTATTGGTATGGGGTTTCACCCAACAGCCACAAAGCAAGACATTGAGTTTATGCCCAAAGGGCGATATAAAATCATGCGAGAGTATATGCCTAAAGTTGGTACTTTAGGACTAGATATGATGAAGCGTACTTGTACCATACAAGCAAATCTGGATTTTTCTTCTGAAGCAGATATGGTGAAGAAATTTAGGGCTTCACTTGCTTTGCAACCGATTGCTACTGCATTATTTGCTAATTCTCCCTTTAAAAACGGTCAGCCCAATGGTTATTTATCCTACCGTTCGCATATATGGACAGACACAGATGATGATCGCTGTGGAATCATTCCATTTGTCTTTGAGGATTCGATGAGTTTTGAGAGGTATGTTGATTACATGTTGGATGTACCTATGTACTTTGTTTACAGAAATGGACAGTATCTTGATGCAAGTGGTTTGTCCTTTAGAGACTTTATGCAAGGCAAGCTTTCAATTTTACCAGGTGAGTTACCTACCATGAAAGATTGGGAGGATCATTTAACCACTGCATTCCCTGAAGTCAGATTAAAAAAATTCCTTGAAATGCGAGGTGCAGATGGTGGGCCCTGGAGAAGAATTTGTGCGTTACCTGCTTTGTGGGTTGGTATATTTTATGATCAGAGTTGCCTAGATGCTGCCTGGGATTTGGTTAAAGATTGGAGCCTTGAAGAACATCAGTTTTTACGTGACGAAGTGCCGAGATACGGTTTGTCTACACAATTCCGTAATGGCATGGTTAGAGACATTGCTCTGGAAATGTTAAAGATTTCTCGCTCAGGACTAGAAAAGCGCAATATTCGTGGCAGTTGTGGTAAAGATGAAAGTATCTTTTTAGAGCCCTTGCAGATTATTGCTGACACAGATGTAACGCCAGCAGAGCGTAAGCTGGGCAAATACCACAGTGTTTGGAATAAAGATTTACAGCATTTATTTAAAATATTTAAGTATTAATATCATGCTTTCATAGAGAACTCAGAACAAGAGGAGTTTGAACTTGTTTTTAAAATTTTTGTCATTTATTTATGAATAAAAATTTCAAGATTGCTCAAAAACTCCTCAAGAAAATCGAGCTTTTCATTGTCAGAATCATCTTTTTGCTGATCCTGATTACTTCTATAATTCTCTTTATTGTTGCACAGCCAAAATGGGTTGAGACGCAAGAACGGCCCGCCAAGACAAAGGTTGATCAATTGAAGGACTCCGTTTATTACTTGTCTGAAGGTGTTTTCAAAAACACTGCTAAAATTGATATATTAAATACCAAGGCCGATTATATTTATGGTGAATTTTCACAATATGATCATCAAGTGACTAGACAGAAATATCAAGTGATGGGTGAAACATATCAAAATATCGTTATGAACATAGATGGGCAAAATGATGATTGTGGTATTTATGTAATCGGCGCCCACTATGATACTTATGCCAATTTACCTGGGGCTGATGATAATAGCAGTGGAGTAGCGGGTCTTCTTGAATTGGCACGACTGTTTTCACAAACTGATTTGGTGTGTAGTATGCAGTTGGTGGCATATACGCTTGAGGAGCCTCCCTATTTTCGAAGTGAGCACATGGGCAGTTATGTTCACGCAAGTCGCTTAAAGGCTGAAAATGTTAACGTTGAAATGATGATTAGTTTAGAAATGATCGGTTATTATAATGATGCTTTGGGCAGTCAAGAATACCCAATTAAGGGTTTAGAGCATGTCTATTCACATCGGGGAGATTTTATCAGTGTTGTGGGTAATTTGGAGCAAATCTCGATAACTACTTTTCTAAAAAAGTCGATGCGCACAACAACTGACTTACCTGTATACTCAATCAATGTTCCTGCTGTTGTGCAAGGTATTGATTTTTCAGATCACATGAGTTATTGGGCATTTGATTATCCGGCAGTTATGGTGACTGACACCGCATTTTTACGCAATAAAAATTATCATACAGAGCATGACACAGCTGAAAAATTGGATTATCAGCGTATGAAAAAAGTGGTAGATGGTGTGTTTCACGCAGTCATGATGCACATGCGCCCATTATCATAAATAAATGAGAGCTGTGTATGATTGGTGAATACAGATAAAAGCCATTAAAAACATATTTTGTTATCATTTGGACACAAATGGATTTATAATTTATTGATTGAATTAAAACATAATACAGAGGGCGGTATGTCGAAATTATCTGAGGCGGAAATTGCAGAAATTAGAGATCACTTTGATTTTTTTGATAGAAATCATAATGACTTATTAGAAGAGAGAGAATTTATTCAGTTATTCAAAATTTTAGCACCTGATGCCAGTAAGGAAATGGCCATTAGAGGCTTTAGTACCATTGATACTGATGGAAATGGTGGTATTGATTTTGATGAATTTTTAGATTGGTGGCAAATGAATTGGACGGTTTTTTGATCTAATTATTGTTGTAGGGATCTTTGCATAACCATTAGGTTGAGTAAGCAAGGCAATTGTCTACAATTTTTGTTTCAATCTGACATGATTTTTCCACTTTTTCTTTAACTGCAGTTTTATGTGTAATGGCTTTGTTGTTTTTAAATTATTACAAGGCGATTTTACGTGATTCTTTTCAATACATCTTGAGCGAGTTCTTTGAGTGATTTTAACGGTTCATTTGTTATCTTTTGATGCCCAAATTTTGAGAGCCTATGTTGAACAGAATGAATGAATTTTTGGTGTTTGACAGAAATTTGTTCAGTGGCAACAACGATAACAGGCTTATCAGTTGCACATGCTTCTGAAACCATATTGATACTATCAGCGGTAACAATAAGTATTTGGCTTGTTGCCAATAAACATTGATATGGATTTTCTCCATCTTGATGTGAAAACCAGCAAATCTCAGCATCAGAAAATATGTTCCTGATCATCTGCTGATATTTTTCGTTGGTTCTTCTTGATCCACATATGGCAATGACATGATTTGGGTAGTGTTTTCTGATTTGTTGTGAGAGTTGGTCGAATTGTTTGAAAAATTCAACATGTGGATTGCCCAGAAAAAGGCTAAGTAATGGTTGCTTGAGGTGTGTATGTGTTTGGCATGAGCTTGCAATTTTCTTTAAAAATGAAATATTGAATTGATGTAAACTGCCCAAACAGGTAATGATATTATTGCCCTTGATATTGTCGTGTTTAGGGCAAATAATGAGGTCATAATTATCATGATTGTCTCTAGGGTTGAGAATTTGAATGTGACGGCTATTTGTTTTGGTTTTTAAATACTTCGCGACAGCTGCCATGCGTCGACCACAACTGATAATGACATCAGGTTTTTGTTTTCGATTGGGTTGTGATTGGTTCCATTTCAGGCCTTTCTCAAAAAACGGTAATATTTTTGGTGCGAATGTTAGCCACGGTCGTGAAAGCTGACACTGATAAACATTGACGTTTTTCGCAATGTGATGTGCCAGCGCCAATGATTGAACTTCGTGACCTGTAATTCCATCGCTGATGACCCAAGCGTGATTTAATTTTTTCAAAGTGTTTCTGTTCTTGCCCAAAAATATGAAATTGTTATAATACTGTCTTGAATCAAACTAGTATAGTTTTTTTAAGGGTACTTCTGTTAATTATGTTAAGCCTCAAGGTTTGACGATTCTTATTATGAATTGAGATCGTTACATTTTAAAGTGACTCTAGCTCAAATGTTTATAAGAATTGATCAATGGTTTAGTGTACCTAAAATGGTAAAAATGCGTTGATTACCGTCTGTTTATTTGACTGTTTGATGCTTCATGTTTTTACCTGATTTTTATCTAATTTATCGAGAAGAATAATGAGTCAGTCAGATACAAAAAAAACGGCAAATGATCAAAAAGTTTATCATATATCAACAAATGATTTACCAATATCATGTCCAACTAAAGAGATGAGTACATGGAACTCTCATCCAAAAGTTTATTTAGAAATGAAAAACGGCGAGGCGACTTGTCAATATTGCGGTGCTCAGTTTGTTCTTGATGCGTAAAAAAGTATTGTTCTGATGTTTACTAAGAGTATGCAGTGAGTGCACCTATGGTAGTTGTTCAAATACTACCGGAACTTAACAATGGTGGTGTTGAAAGAGGAACAGTTGAAGTCGCTAATTATTTGGCTGAACAGGGGGTATGTTCAATTGTTATTTCTGCTGGGGGTCGAATGTTGTATCAACTTCATAAAGAAGTTGAGCATTTTACGCTGTCAGTTGGTAAAAAGTCTCTCACATCATTGCTTTTGATCAGAAAGCTTCGTCAATTTTTTATTCAAAAAAAAGTTGATATAGTTCATGCCCGATCAAGGTTGCCAGCATGGTTGGCATATCAAGCGATAGCAAGAATAAAAAACAGGAAGCCTCGATTTGTGACTACTGTTCATGGTTTGTATTCTGTCAAAAAATATTCTTCAATTATGGCCAGAGCTGATCGAGTGATCACCGTATCTCAAACTGCTCATGATTACATTAAAAACAATTATTCTTCACATTTACATCAAGAACCTGTCACTATTTATCGTGGAGTTGACCCCAAAGCTTTCCCTTATGCTTTGACTCCAGAAGATGATTGGTTACAGCAATTTTATCAAAAATATCCAATACTGGAAAATTCCAAAATTGTACTCTTACCTGGTCGTTTGACTGAAATAAAAGGTGTCAGAGAGCTTGAGTTGTGGTTAAAGCAGGTGCCTGCTCAGAGCAAGTTGGTACTCACAGCAGATCCTTCAAAGGATAAATATGCACAAAGACTAGAATTGTGGTTTAGGGAAATTGGTGTCAATGAATCGGTAGTTTGGATTGGTTTGCAATCCTCTATGCCGCCATTATATGCAGTTGCAGATGTGGTATTGAATGTTTCTATTCGACCCGAGTCATTCGGTAGAACAGTTGTAGAATCTCTTTCTATAGGTACACCTGTGGTGGGTTATGATCATGGTGGAGTGGGTGAAATCCTTAATGCGATTTTTCCATCAGGCAAAGTAAGGTTGGGTGATCAAGGGCAATTATCTCGTAGTATAAATGAGGTGCTAAAAAATGTGCCTCAAGTTGAGAACAAACAAGTTTTTTTACTAGAAAATATGCTGCAACAAACATTGGCACTATACAGAGAATTGATTAATGAGGCTTAATCTTAAATTGGACAAATCATCAGTGACAGCCTGTCTGTTTTTGTCTGTCTTGATTTTATTGCCTTTTTCACGATTGTCAGAACTGCCAATTTTAGCATTGATGATTCTTGGAATATGGGGTATGTGGACAAATAGGGGCCAATTGCAAGCCAATCAGCAATTTGTGTTGTTATCGCATATATTCATCAGTTATTTCTTATTGATTATGATTTCGGCTTTGGACTCTTATTGGCAAGAAAAAACGTTCATTGTGGGTATTGCCAGTGTGCGCTTTTATTGTGCCGCTATTGCTGTACTTTTGTATGTCTCTCCCAAGCATTTTAAATTTATCTTAAATGGCATCACAATAGTGGCGTTGTTGTGGTCAATTGATGCTTTATTTCAATATTTCAATGGAGTAAATATCATTGGCAGAGCCAGTTATGATGGCCGTCTCAATGGTATGTTTGGTGAACATCACGCCAAGTTAGGGCCCGTTTTGGCGCTACTTTTGCCGGTGTTGATGGTCAGTGTGCAGCAAAAAAGTCAATTCATTCGATGGCTGCTTCCCGTGTTGTTAATCATAACGGTCATATTATCGGGAACACGTTCGGCATGGTTGATGATGCTTTTTGTGTTGTTAGCTTATTGGTTTTACCATGTTAAACATCGACGTCTATTTTTGTTGATAAAAGCATCAGCCTTAGCAGCTTTCATGATTATTGGCTTGTGGTTGATCTCACCTGATTTTCAAAAGCGTATGGATCGTTCATTGGCCGCCTTCAGTGGTTCACAATCAGGTCTTGATTTTGCTTTGGCCAATAGATTGTCAATTTGGCAAACCTCTCTGAATATGATCAAGCAGCACCCTATTAATGGAGTTGGTGCTCATGCATTTCGTAAAGCTTATCCTTTATTTGCTGATAAGGATGATAAATGGCAAAAGCAAGGAGGTGTGGGCATGCATGCCCACCATTGGGTTTTAGAAATTCTTGCTGAAACTGGTTTGATGGGGGCTTTGTTGATGACATATGCCATTCTCAAACTTGGTTTTTTCATTCACAATAATTACAATGGTTTGTTTACGTGGGCGTTTGGGGTCATGCTCATCAGTGCATTTTTACCCATTATCAGTACCTATTCTTTATTTGCATCATTTTGGTCTCTATGTTTGTGGTTTTGTGGAACAGGGCTGGTGATTATGAGTCATAAACAAGGAGGGAATTATGCAAAGGGTTAAGGTCTCGGCGGTAGTCACTTGTTTCAATAATGAGCAAACCATAGCTAAATGTATAGAGAGTTTAAGTTTTGCAGATGAAATTGTGGTGTTAGATTCATACAGTACAGATGCCACATTGAAAGTGTTAAAAAAAATGAACTGTCGTGTTCATCAACAACGGTTTCAGGGGTTCAGTCGACAGAAGCAAGCCGCTATTGATCTGGCTGAAAATGATTGGGTTATTTTGTTGGATTCAGATGAATATTTAACCAGGCAAGCACGACAGCAGCTTTCTTTGTGGACCAAGTCTCAACCACAGTGTGATGCATACAGTTTGCCAAGAAGGGAGTGGGTTTTTTGGCAATGGTCTCATCAGTGGGTCAAGATGAATGATTTCGTTCGATTGTTTTATCGGCCAAAAGCGCATGTCTCGAATGCATTGGTACATGAATCAATAGTAACTAAGGGTACAATTGAACGAATGCCAGCCATTATCAAGCATAAAGGTGAAACGTCCGTGACGCTTAAATTGGAAAAGATCAATAAATATTCATTATTGGCAGCACAAGACAAATTCAACAAGGGTAAAACTGTCGGTGTGCTAAAATTGGCCCTGTATCCTTTTTGGTATTTTTTTAAACAATATTTTTTAAGAAGGCAAATTTTCAACGGTGTTGCAGGTTTGATTAATTCCGCTATGAACACGCAATATGCTTTCTTAAAGTATGTAAAATTATACGAATTACAACAGGGTAAAAAAGATCTATGAGGTCGTATTTCCAATATGAATTTTGTTCTTTTGCTGTCATTGGGTAAAGAATATGAGTATTAAGACCAATATTGCAGTCTATTGTGCACGTCAATATGCAAAATTGCCGAGGTCTTTTATATTGATGACTGGTAGATTTTTTGGTCGATTGAGCTGGGTCTTGCCGAATAAACGTAAAAAGATTGCTGCACGAAATATTGCCCTATGTTTCCCTGACATGCCGACTGAAGAACAACAAAAACTATTAAAAAGAAACTTAATATCAACAGGGCAGGGATTTGCCGAATCATTGATGGCTTATTGGAGTAAGCCCAGTGCATTTATGCCTCATGTTTACTTTTCAGGCTTAGAAAACCTCGATGCAGCTTTCTCGCAAAATAAAGGGTGTATTTTGTTAAGTTGTCATTTGCATTCAATGGAGTTGGCGATCAGGGCCATTAACCTGACAATGAGTAAAGAGGGCCACATGTTGGCCCGGCAGCATAATAATAAAGTTTTTGAAGCACACATTGATAAAGCTCGCAGAGCACATTGCCATAAAACGATTGATAAAAAAGACATGCGTACAGTGCTGAAATCATTGAAATCAAATCAAGCTGTTTATTATGTACCTGATCAAAACTTCTCTTATCAATGTTTGCATGTTGACTTTTTTGGACAAACAGCAGCGACTGTTATAGCGCCAGTGAGACTGGCACAATCAAGTCAGGCAGCCGTTATACCGTGGTTTGGTTTTTATAAAAACAATGCATGGCATGTGAGTTTTTTGCCTGCGGTTGATTTCAATAAAAATCATTCAATGGAATCCAATCTAAAAAACATGAATGCTTTATTCGAGCAACAAATTCTCAAGCACCCTGAACAATACCTGTGGGTTCATAGGCGTTTTAAAAATCATCCACTAGGCAAAAACCATGTTTATAAAGACCTGTAATGTAAGTCAGTCTGTATAAAATTCTTGGCTGAACTTCACTTCGATTGGGTATTTGGCGCCGTTGGCTAAAACTTTGGCATTGAAATTAATGGTTTCTCTGCTGCTGACAGGAAAAGTGCCAATGTAATAAATCGCTTCATCACCTTCATTGATTTTTCTCAAGCTGATGGACTTTTTTTGCCCATATAGGTTTTCTGCCCTGATATTTATGTCTGCTTCGACAGCCGTTGCCACCGAACCTTGATTTTGTTTCAATACCGCAATGTTAATCATTCCCTTGGTTTTTGAGCGTCCTATTTGATACATTTTAGCAACTTCTTTGGTTAAAAAGTCAGTTGAAAAAGCATTGAAGTGAACCTCGTAGCCATTCTTGCTAACGGTATTTTCAGATTGAGCACTAATAATAAAGCTTACCATTATCAACAGCAGGCAGATAAATTTTCGTTTATTCATGATCGTGACGCCTCAAGTTAATGTGAATTAATATACGCCTATACTATAGCATAAAAAAAGGCCAAATTTTTTCAATTTGGCCTTTTTGATCTTGGTTATTAAAACTAGTTGTCAGTTTAACCAACCAGTTTTTTGATTGCTTCACCCAATAAAGTTGGTGATTTGACTGTGGTAACACCTGCAGCTTCTAAAGCTTCGTATTTAGCCTGAGCTGTACCTTTGCCCCCAGCAACAATAGCGCCTGCGTGGCCCATGCGTTTACCTGGAGGTGCAGTGACACCAGCAATATAAGAAACCACGGGCTTGCTGACATGATCTTTGATGAACTGTGCAGCATCTTCTTCAGCTGAACCGCCAATCTCGCCAACCATAATGATGCCCTTAGTTTCTGGGTCAGCTTCAAATAATTTTAAGCAGTCAACAAAATTCATGCCTTGAATTGGGTCGCCGCCTATGCCAATACATGTGGTTTGTCCCAAACCAACTTTAGTGGTTTGGTGAACGGCTTCATAAGTTAATGTGCCCGAACGAGAGACAATACCAATGTTGCCAACTTTATGAATTGGGCCGGGCATAATGCCGATTTTACATTCGCCTGGGGTGATAACTCCGGGACAGTTGGGGCCAATTAAATTAACATCATCTCTACTTTCCAATACGGCTTTAACTTTCATCATGTCCAATACAGGAATGCCTTCAGTAATACAAATGATGGTTCTGATACCGGCATCAATGGCTTCCATAATGGCATCAGCTGCAAATGGTGGTGGTACCAGAATCATACTGGCATCGGCGCCAGTTTCAGATACCGCATCTGCTACAGTATTGAATACAGGTCTATCCAAATGTGTTGAACCGCCCTTTCCTGGGGTAACACCACCTACTATTTGTGTGCCATATTCAATGGCTTGTTCAGAATGGAATGTTCCTTGAGAACCAGTGAAACCTTGTACCACAACTTTGGTGTCTTTATTGATTAATACGCTCATTATGTTCTCCTTATGCTGCCGCTGCAACTGCTTTATTGGCTGCGTCATCTAAATCATCAGCAGCAATGACTGCTAAACCGCTTTCTTCTAATAATTGTTTGCCTTGTTGAACATTGGTACCTTCCAGTCTAACAATGATCGGTTGCTCAACACCAACCTCTTTGATGGCATCAATAATACCTTGGGCGATTAAATCACAACGGACAATGCCTCCAAATATATTGACAAGAATGGATTTGACGTTTTTGTCGGAGAGAATAATCTTAAATGCAACAGCAACACGTGCGGCAGTTGCACCACCACCTACATCAAGAAAGTTTGCGGGATCGCCACCTTTAAGTTTAATGACATCCATGGTCGCCATGGCCAAGCCTGCTCCATTAACCATACATGCAATGTTGCCATCTAATTTAACGTAATTTAGTTCATGTTCATGAGCTTCTGCTTCAGATGGATCTTCTTGTGATTTATCACGCATGGCAGCTAATTTTTTGTGTCTGAACAATGCGTTGTCATCAATAGCAATTTTTGCATCCAATGCCACAACATCATCATTACCGTCAATGATTAAAGGATTGACTTCGACTAAGGCTAAGTCATTTTCCAGAAACATTTTATGTAGGCCCATCATGATTTTTGTTAATTGACTCACCTGCTTAGGAGTTAAACCCATTTTGAAGCCTACCTTACGACATTCATATGGGTACAAGCCTTCGTCATTTTCCACAATAACACTGTGAATCAACTCAGGATTGGTTCTGGCGACTTCTTCAATATCGACACCACCTTCAGCACACACCACAAAAGATAAGCATTTGTGGGCTCTATCGACCAATAAGCTCAAATATATCTCTTGTTTAATTTCTGCAGCTGCAGTGATTAATACTTCATTCACTGGCAGTGCCATGCCGCCTGTTTGATAAGTTTCAATAGTCATGCCAAGCATATTGTTGGCATTTTCTTTGACTGCCTCTAAAGAAGTCGAGAACTTAACGCCTCCAGCTTTACCACGTCCACCAGCATGGACTTGAGCTTTGACTACCCAAGCTTCTCCACCCAGTTTTTCTGCTGCTGCTACGGCTTCTTCAACTGTGCGAGCAAGGATCCCTGCAGGAACGGGAATTCCATAAGATTGAAATATCTCTTTGGCTTGATATTCATGAAAATTCATTTAGATACCCCTAAAATGGTTTATAATTACTTAAAGCGCGCTATTATACCCTAATGTTCGCTATAGCGCATCGTTTTGACGGTTTGTTTAAGATATATATTTCGGTGATTTTTTGCAGTTAAAGATTGTAATGGGCAGCGGAGAAAAGTAGACAAATTAAGTCAATGTTTTTAACAAAATTTAAACTGCGTACTCAATCACAGAAAAGGATTGTTGATTTGCGTAAGATAGTTGTTCAAAATTTTAAGAAAATCATGTAAAGTACAGATATTTAAACGAAAAATAATTTCAGTTTCCTGATCAAATGGCACACTAATGGTTAATAACGATTCTAAAATCATGTTGAATGGCACCTTGAAGCGTCTTGTGGCTTCATCTCTAATTACAGAAGAAGACGCATATGATGCAGTGATAACTTCCAAAAAGCGTCGTGTGCCACTTTTCACCTATTTGGTCGAAAATGACATTGCGCCTTCAGATGATTTGGCAAACATCTCATCAAGTGAATATGGTGTGCCATTATTTAATGCATCGGTAATGGACTTAAGAGAGGCGCCACTTAAATTAATTGAAGAAAAGTTAATTCATAAACACAACGTTTTACCACTCTACAAACGAGGTAAAAAGTTGTTTATTGCAATTTCGGATCCGACCAATGTGATGGCCATTGAGGAAATTAAATTTCATACCAATATGCCTGTTGAACCGATTGTGGTCCCGCATGACACTTTGGTTCAACTCATTGATGAAGCATTGAACGAAGCTGATTCGATGATGGATGATGACGATGAAAACGATGAGGGTTTAGAGGATCTTGATTTTGAGGATACAACTGATGTTGTAGAGGAAACATTAACTGACAGCAATGATGCAGACGATACGCCTGTGGTTAAATTTGTCAATAAGGTTTTGCTTGATGCCATTAAAAGAGGGGCATCAGACATTCACTTTGAACCTTACGAAAAACACTATCGTGTCAGGTATAGAATCGATGGAATGTTGAAAACCATGGCAAGGCCTCCAGTAGGCATGACCATGAAGTTGTCGTCAAGGGTTAAGGTTATGTCCAGACTAGACATTGCCGAAAGACGTGTGCCTCAGGATGGACGTATCAAACTTAATTTGTCTAAAACCAAAGCCATTGATTTTCGTGTCAGTACTTGCCCAACATTGTTTGGGGAAAAAATTGTAATGCGTGTATTGGATGCTTCTGCTGCGAAAATGGGCATTGATATGTTGGGTTATGAGGCAGAGCAAAAAGAGCTATTTGTCAATGCCATTCATAAGCCTTATGGAATGGTCCTGGTTACTGGTCCTACAGGCAGTGGTAAAACAGTATCTTTGTACACAGCATTGAATATTTTAAATGTAGATGGTTCTAATATTTCAACTGTAGAAGATCCTGTGGAAATTCGAGTTAATGGCATTAATCAAGTACAACAAAATGAACGGCAAGGTATGACTTTTGCGGCAGCGTTAAGGTCATTTTTGCGTCAGGATCCTGATATTATTATGGTTGGTGAGATTCGTGATTTGGAAACGGCAGAAATTGCAATCAAAGCAGCACAAACGGGTCATATGGTGCTATCAACTCTGCATACTAATAGTGCGCCAGAGACAATCAGTCGTTTGATGAATATGGGCATCGCGCCCTTTAATATAGTTTCAGCTGTTTCACTTGTTATTGCGCAGCGTTTGGGACGTCGTTTACATGACTGTAAGCAGGTGGGTGAATACCCGACAGAGGCTTTGCTTAAAGAAGGTTTTACAGAGGAACAAGTAAAAGATATACAAGTTTATGATGCGGTAGGCTGTAAAAAGTGTACACAAGGGTATAAGGGGCGAGTCGGTATTTATCAGGTCATGCCGCTTTCAGACCCCATCAGACGAATTATTTTAGCAGGCGGTAATGGCATGGAAATTGCTGATCAATCTTTAGCTGACAAAATTCCGGATTTACGGCAGTCAGCTTTATTAAAAGTAGTAAATGGCATCACCAGCTTGGCTGAAGCCAATAGAGTAACGGTGGATTAATTATGGCAACTAAATCAAATGCAATAGTCGAATATACAACTTTCTCATGGGTGGGTAAGGATAAAACTGGTAAAAAGGTTAAAGGCGACATCAAGGCAAAAAGTCAAACGGTGGCGCGTTCTGAATTGCGAAGACAAAACATCACGGTCAATCGTATTGCAAAAAAACGAAAACCGTTGTTTTCTCAAGGTAAGAAAATTACTGCACAAGACATCACGTTGTTTTCAAGGCAATTGGCGACGATGATGGAGTCTGGTGTACCTATGGTTCAGGCTTTTGAAATCATCGAGGGTGGGCAGAAAAACCCAAACATGCAAAAATTGATCAACAAAATCAAGACAGATATTCAATCTGGTTTGAGTTTAAGTGAAGCTTTGGGTAAGCACCCTGTTCAGTTTGATGAGTTGTATTGCAACCTCGTGGCAGCAGGCGAAAAAGCGGGTGTTTTGGATGAACTGTTGGATACCATTGCTCTGTACAAAGAACGAACTGAGGAGATTAAAGGCAAAATTAAGAAAGCCATGTACTATCCTGCTGCAGTAATGGTGGTTGCATTTGGTGTGAGTGCCTTGTTGTTATTGAAAGTGGTGCCACAATTTGAAGACATGTTTAAAAGTTTTGGTGCGGATTTACCAGGTTTAACACAAATGGTTGTTGGGGCATCAAAGGCTCTGCAAGAACATTTCTTTTTCTATTTGATCGTCACAGTTGGCTCTATTACCGGTTTTATCATGTTGAAAAATCGTTCAATTAAGTTTGCTCATGCCTTGGATAGGATTTCATTAAAGTTACCGATTGTTGGAAATATCCTAAACAACGCAGCCATTGCCCGTTTTGCAAGAACGTTGTCAACCACTTTTGCGGCTGGTGTGCCGTTGGTTGAAGGTTTAGATACTGTTTCTGGTGCAGTTGGTAATGTGGTTTACAGTGATGCAGTTAAAAAAATTAAAGATGATGTGTCTACAGGTCACCAATTGCAGTTGGCTATGCAACAAGTAGGTATATTTCCTCACATGGTGGTTTCAATGGCCTCTATTGGTGAAGAATCAGGTAACCTTGATGCCATGTTAGGCAAAGTTGCAGACTATTATGAAACAGAAGTGGCTAACGATGTTGATGCCATGAGTAGTTTGATTGAGCCATTGGTAATGGTTGTTATTGGTGGTCTTGTTGGTGTTATGATTGTTGCTATGTACTTGCCGATCTTTAAGTTAGCGGCCGTAATGTAAGCATGGAAATATTCAGTGTTTTGGAGCAATCACCTGTATTGTTATTGATTGCTTCTTTTATATTTTCTTTGCTTGTTGGTAGTTTCTTAAATGTTGTGATCTATCGGTTACCACAATCCATGCAATATGACTGGACAAATGACAGTATTGATCATTTGACAGAAAGTCATCAAGAGTTGAAAGATCCGCTAGAAAAATACAAAAGCCTTAATAAAAAAACCAGTTTGGTATGGGATAGATCGCATTGCCCACATTGTAATCATCAAATTACTGCTTTGCAGAATATACCTGTAATCAGTTTTCTTTTGTTAAGAGGAAAGTGTTCAAAATGTAAGGCGTCCATTTCCCATCGATATTGGATCATAGAGTTATTGACGGCAGTGCTCAGTACAATTGTTGTCTATCACTTTGGATTTTCTCTGGCAGCTATAGCTGGTGTTGTATTGACTTGGTTTCTGGTGGTTATTGCCATGATTGATTATGATACCATGTTTATCCCTGATCAATTGAGTATTCCTTTGATATGGATAGGTTTGTTTATCAGCTTATGGTCGGTTTTCATTATGCCTTCAGTTGCAATCAAAGGTGCTTTATTGGGGTATTTACTGTTGTGGTCAATTTTTCATCTTTTCAAAATAATTACAGGGAAAGAAGGGATGGGGTATGGTGATTTTAAACTTCTGGCTGCTGGTGGGGCTTGGTTTGGCATGCAATCTGTAATGGTTATTGTGGTGATGTCGTCATTAGCTGGAGCAGTATTGGGTTCAATTTATATGGCGATTAATAACAATCAACAAGGTAAGCCCATTCCATTTGGCCCTTATTTAGCAGTTGGCATCTGGTTGAACATGCTGTATGGTCAAAATATAATTGATTGGTATCTTGGATTTTCAGGTTTGGCATAGTTTATATGTCTGGTGATCATCAATGTTATACCATAGGATTAACTGGGGGTATAGCCAGCGGTAAATCTGCTGTGAGTCATATGTTTGAACTGCTTGGAAGTGACGTGATTGATGCGGATATCATTGCTCGCGAAGTGGTCCAGCACGGTACAGAGGGCTTGTTAGCATTAACGGAACAATTTGGCGCTGATATCTTACAAGCTAATGGTGAGTTGGATCGTTCTAGTTTACGTAAAATCGTTTTTAATGATGATGAAAAATTAACTCAGCTCAATGCTATTTTGCATCCGCTTATTCAACAAAAAATAAAACAACAAATAAAACTGTGCAGCACTAATTATTGTATTGTTGTGATACCATTGTTGTGTGAAAGTATTAACTATGGATGGTTGGATAGGGTTTTAGTGGTAGATGTTCCACCTTCAGTTCAGTTACAAAGATTAATGAAAAGAGATGGCATCACCGAAACATTGGCTCAAAAAATGATGAGTAGTCAATGTTCGCGGGAACAAAGATTGTCAATTGCTGATGATGTCATTAAAAATGATAAGTCATTGAGTGAATTGAACGAGCCAGTTAAATTTTTGCATGATTTATACAGGCACTATTAAAGATGTGAAATTGCTAAAAGCCTGTTATAGAAATTAAGTCAATTGCAGGTGGTGAATAATTTTCATCAATCTTGAATGGTGAATTTTAAAATCATAATCAATTATTAAAAAAAAATATGCAATTTGTGTAACAAAACGTTATACTACGCATCCTCTTCGCGCAAACTTTAGCGAAGACACATGGATCAGGGCCCGTAGCTCAGTTGGTTAGAGCATCCGACTCATAATCGGCAGGTCCCCCGTTCAAGTCGGGGCGGGCCCACCATTTTTCTTGTGACATAGTAATTCACATAACTTCCTTATTATTTTTAATTCAATGTCTTGCATTGTGTGTTTTAAACACATGAATGGGCATTTATTAGTGCGCCAAATAAAATTTTAATTTCCCCATATTAATATGTTCTTGTATTCATTGATAATGTGCAAGTTATAGGGTGTAGTAATGATGATCTTTTGCTTCATGAAGGTTTTATTTACTCAATAAAAAAAGCCCGAATAAATCGGGCTTTTTTTATGGTTATTTGTCCTTAATTTTATAAGAACTCAATGCTCCATGAATCAATGAAACCAGTGTCAATATTGGCGCTGTCAATGACTTTAAGTCCCCATGTTCCTGTGGCAGAAGTGGTGCCTTTATTAACGGTTTTTGATTCGTTAATATTGTTGGCGCTGCCGCCAGAACGGTTTCTTAACGTGCTTACAGTGCCATTTGGGTCAATCAATTGCACTGTTAAGTCGCCTCTATAAGTATGGTTGATACTGTAGGTGATCTCAACAGTTCCTGATGCGCCAGTTCTGTTAACACTGATGTTGCTGGTTGCGCCAGTTGAGTTGTTATCAGGTATGTTTACATTAGAAGTGTTTGAAAACAATGATTGTTGATTACCACCACCGTTTGCTGTAAAGCTTCCTGTTAGGCTTGTCCCGCTATATGCACTGTAACCAACCAGCATAACATGATAAGTGCCGGCTTGAACATTTGAAATATTACAAGTCTCATTATTGCCATTGCGGAAAGGTCTGCAATCATAACTGGACAATGTTGGTGGTGTTCCAAATCTTACATATAAGTCTGCATCACCAGAACCTCCGCTCATGCTGAATGATAAATTTGTTGCACCAGCAGGGACAGTAAGAGTATAGCGTTCTTGACCATTTCTTGAGTCTGCTAAGCCTGTTAATGGTACGCCATTTGTCAATTGGTTACCACCTGTAGGTGGGGCAGTTACAGTGACCGATCGTGTTTGAATGTCTGTTGCTCCATCATTATCCGTAACAGTTAAGGTCACGTTGAATGTACCTGCGCTGGAAAAGGTATTGCTAGCAGTAACGCCACTTCCACCAAATGACCAAGAATAATTGGTAATAGAACCATCGCTGTCTGAGCTACCTGATGCGTTGAAGTTACATGACAAGTTAGTACAACTTGATGTAAATGAAGCATTTGGAGCATTGTTTGTAGGAGGGTTTCCGCCGCCTATTGCTTCTGTACCAACAAAAGTTGCTTTACCAGAACGGTTATCCGTCCATGTCATTGCAACTTTGTTCATTGCTAACGCTAAGCCATTATAATCACCCCATTCTTGACCGTCGTTCAAGTTAGGTGAGGTTTGTGAAGAAAAGCGTGTTTCTGTCCAAGATGCACAATCATTGGTTGATGTAGAATAATAAAAATCAACGCCGGTACGATTGGCTGAGTGACGTGTATCATAGTAACCAACATGAAGAGTGCCGTCATCACCAATTTCTAACCAAGGATGATAGCGATCTTCAGCATTACCTGCAGCAATAGAATCACTGGTATTATGAGGGATGGCACAATTGGTCCAGCTACTACCGCCATTAGTCGATTTGGCAACCCTTATCCATGTGTGGTTGGTTGCTGGGTTACTGCCACCAGCACTGTCGTTTTCTTCGTCTGTATAAGCGACATATATATCGTCTGTGGTTGGGCTAACAGCAGCAGAGGTATATATAAATGCACGGCGCGATTCCATTGATGGAATCGCAACATCAAAACTACCATTCAATGCAGCTACTTGTGTACTTGAGGCAAATGAAGCACCGCCATTTGTTGATTTCAGTAATCTGATGCTTGCATTGGTGCCAGTAGATGGATAAATGTAATAGACATTACCTGCGGCATCGGTAGTGATGTCACTACCAATCCCACGCGGCTCAGAACTGAATGAGATTGGTGTACTGAATGAGGCGCCGAAGTTAGTTGATCTGGCAAACTGCATTACATTACCGTCGTGCCAAGTCATGTAAATATTATCTAAATGTGGTGATGTTGGTGAGTGATCCACATGTCCATATTCTTTGTCGCTGCCTGTGGTTGTGATGTCATTCATTGGTCCCCAGGTGATACCCTGATCGGTAGATACCGCCCATCTGACACCAATAGCAGAGCCAACTCTTCTTAAATCTGCTTGATAAGCAATATTTCCATTGGAAGACCATCCGGTCCAAGGATCACAACAAGAATTCGCAGGATTCAGACGAGAAAATGTCCAGGTGACACCACTATCATTTGAATAATACATTCTTTGACCGCCGGTAGCATTGGTTCCAGCTATACAATTGTTTGGATTAACTGGATTACATGATATTGCAGATTCGTCTCCTAATACGCCGGTTTGAAGTGCAACTTCACTGGCTGCCAGACGATTATGTGCTTCTTGCGAAGTCTGACCATAGCTGTCATTTAGAAAAGTTTCTATACCCAATCCTTCTTTGTACCAAACCCCATCTACCAATAAACCGCCATAGTTGCCTTGAAAGTTTTGTAGCAGTGATCGCGGGTAATATTCGCCTGTTTCAGGATGTTCTTTTCGATACTGTATTTTGAAAAAGACTGGTACATTGGCTAAGTACTGATCGTTTTTCGGTAATATGCTCAAATCTTTTTTTGTGAGTTGATAGTTTCTATCGTCCCATGGTCCCATTTCTTGTAAAAGACTGTAGTCCATTGTTTGATCAGCCCCCAATGCATTGTTAATGCTGATTGGTTCAACAATTTCAGCCTGTGATGCAAACACGGAAAATATTGCAGCAGTAAGCAATGAATGTTTCATTGTTTTCTTCATTATGATTTCTCTCTCTTTATTATGTTTTTTTATATTGTATGACAATATGTGTCATTCTTTAGTATGGAATGATGACTTATATTGCCACGGCACGATAACACAAAACGTGATACTTGTCATAAATCCGTCAAATTAGATTATTAAAAATATGCTTATAGATAAAAATAGCTAATGTGAAAAATAATTAAATTATATGTTAAATACCTTTAAAATTAAGTTTTTAAACAACTTGGAAGGTGAATTATTTGGTTTGAAAACATAAGTTGCCATCAATATTTTTTTTATTTTATTTTTCGTCAAAATAATACGAAAAACATCGTAAAATTATTGATTGATGAATAAACTAAAAAATAATTAGATTATTTCTAATAAAACAATGGTATTATTAAAAGTTAAATCGTAAATTTTGTTATTTTGGGTTTTATGGTTCCGCTAATATTAAGACTATTGATATGTGTATGTATTCATTGAGAATGTTACTGATTAATTATCCTTTATTGTTTGCTTTTTCTTGTTTTGTGGTGACAACAACTGTACAGTCTAAAACAGACGAGCAAGTATTGGCTGAATGGACTGGTGTGAATGAAGCTTATCTACTTGATCATCAAAAAGCCATTCGATCCAGTTGGTTTGAAAATGAATGCTTGCAATTAGCAAAGAGCATGTCTTTTAACAAGATTAATCAATGTCGTGTACTGGATTCAAATCACATCAATGCCTATGTCTTAAATAATGGCCATGTATACTTTTCACTTGGCTTATTAAAAAACATCAGAAATAAGCATCAATGGGCAGCAATTCTTGCTCATGAAAATGCTCATATTGAGTTGAATCACTATTTAAAGAACCTAAAAAAAATAAAAAATCCAGGTGTGTTTTTCCCTAAATTGTCGATTAAGAAAGCCATGAGAAAACATGAGCAACAAGCTGATCAATGGTCGTATGATACGCTTAAAAGGTATGGCTTTGATGTTAATCAAATTGCATTTTTTTTACAGAGGGCTAAAAAAATCACCAAAGGTAAAATTCGAAATACACACATCAAATTGTCTAAACGCATTAAAAAAAACCAGTCAAGTGAAATCATTGACATGATGTTGATGGAAAATATCAGCATGATTCAAGCAGAGAATTGACAAAAGTTAAACCTCATATCATATGTGTGAGGTTTAACTTAGCTTTAACATTTGATCAAATCGTTAAAAAAGTGGATTTTCCCAATTTATGCAGCTACTTTTTTCATAAAACCATTCAGGTACAAAGTGTCTTTTTAACAAAATCTTCTAACTCAATGTTTTTCATAGATAAAATCGACTTTTTTACCGATTTGATGAAATATCCGGGTTGATATGTTTTGACTTGTCAATTATTTATGCATAAAAAAGCGT
>CAYGTC010000036.1:0-99 GCA_964352735.1 uncultured Alcanivoracaceae bacterium
CATGAGCGTATTTCACATACGTGATTGATTTATTGAGGAAAATTTGGAGCAAAGACGGTGTGATATCGACACCAAATTTGGCGTCCCCTAGGGGGTTCG
>CAYGTC010000036.1:199-43144 GCA_964352735.1 uncultured Alcanivoracaceae bacterium
AACCCCTGTTGCCGCCGTGAAAGGGCGGAGTCCTAGGCCGCTAGACGAAGGGGACACAACAGTTTTTTGTTTTACTATAACAATTATAGTCTATTTTGATCTTATCATCAGCACATTTTTAAACACCAATCAAAAAATCATACGCCGGGTTATGTGATTTACTTGATATGTTTGGAATTTAAAGCCTTTTGAAGCCAATTGTGCTTAATTGGCGTCCCCTAGGGGGTTCGAACCCCTGTTGCCGCCGTGAAAGGGCGGAGTCCTAGGCCGCTAGACGAAGGGGACGCAACAGTTTCTCTCGAGTTTAGCACTTAAATATTGGTGGAGCTAGGCGGGATCGAACCGCCGACCTCAACACTGCCAGTGTTGCGCTCTCCCAGCTGAGCTATAGCCCCTCGAAAGAATGAGCATTATGCTTATTCAAGCCTTTCTCGTCAACTTTTTTTTTAATCTTTTTTTAATTATTGTAAAAAAGTTACGCGACGGTGTTTGGTTTCGATAATTTTACGAATAATTCCCTCACTTGACCACAATGTAATGGATTTTTTTGCGCGACTGATTGCAGTGAAAAGCAATGAATTGGTCAACAATTCCAGTTCGTTATCATCAGGAATGGTTATTAAAACATGATCATATTCTGAGCCCTGTGATTTGTGGATGCTTATGGCATAAGCAATGGTCCAATGATTGATTGCATCGATGGGAATGTTCCTTGTTTCAGATTCAATGTTAAATGGTATGTGCCAGGTATTACCAATCTTTTGTAAATTTCCAATATCGCCATTAAAAACACCCAGTGTATAATCATTTTTTGTGACCATAACTGGCATATTGTGATTAAACCCGTAATGCTTATGGTGTATTTTAACCGCCAATTCATTTAATTCAGTCACACTGTTTGAACCAAAGTTTACTGGAGATAATAAAATCATGCTTTCACCAGCTGGTATTTCTTGATACCATTGTTTTAAGTAGGTGAGTTTTTCTGTTTGAGTGATCGGATTTATCCAGTTGAATGAATCGTGTTGCTTTAATGCCATAAACTGTTCAGCATCTTGTGCGATCAAACTGTCACAAGCTTGGCCTATGACTGATTCTTCATTAAAACGATAATTCTTCTTAAGATCAACGTAATTATTCATTTCAATCTCATCAGTTCCACTTTCATTTAAATAATAATGCAACAAATCTTGGTGTTGATCATTATTTAATAATTCACATAAATTTGTAAAAACATTACCTGCTTCTACTGCTGGTAGCTGGTCTTTATCCCCCATCAACAGTAAATGTGCACTGGGTTTTAAGGCTTTTAGCAATGAATATGTCATTGTCACATCCAACATGGATGCCTCATCAATGATAATATAGTCATAAGGCAAAGGGTTATGCTCATTATATTTCATCTGATTGTTGTGATGATTATAACCAAGAAGTCGGTGAATTGTTTGTGCAGGTCGTGTCAATGTTATGCGCCAGCTTTCTTCAACATGGATTGAAGCCATTAAGTGACCAATACTTTGCATCATGCGGTTTGCTGCTTTTCCTGTTGGAGCAGCTAAGGCAATCGTTTTATCCGAATCAATGGCCAAAAACATCAACATCATGCGCACAACCGTTGATGTCTTGCCTGTTCCTGGCCCTCCACTGAGAATAAAACACGGATTAAACACACTGGATATACATGCTTGCCATTGCAAATCAAGCTCAGTTGTGTGTTCATATTCAATCAGCTCAAGCACTTTGTGAATCGCTTTTTTAACCGTATTGAATTCAATGTTTATTTTTTCTGTATGCAAAAAAAACGATTTGATGTATTGCTCTTGATTATAATAGCGCCTAAAACCCGCTAAACCATTGTCTTGCACAATATAACCTTTTTGCCCGTCTGTACTGATGATTGCATCATCAATATGAGCTTCGCACTTAATTGCTGTATCGCCTTTTTCTAACTGTTTTTGTATCGCTAAAGCCAATTGAAGCGTATCTTTATTTGGCGTTAAAGATTCAAAAAAATCTTTTATTTGCTCAATTAACAGGCTGGTTTTAGGGTGCTCAGTTGACATCAAAAGCCCCTATCATCTTTTTAATCAAGCTTTTATCAGGTTTATCATAATATACCCCATGTCCGGGTTGTCCATCTACCACTCCTCTGGTGAATATGTAGGCAACACCGCCAAAATGTTGATCATAGTCAAAAGCGTTGACTTTAATTTGCAAGTACTTAACCAATGCCACGGTATATAATAAGTATTGTAAGTCATAAAAATGGTGTTCAATCGCCTGTTTCAACCGATCATTGGCATAATCATCAGGAGCATAACCCAAATGATTACTCTTATAATCCACCACGTAATATTTATCATCCACCTGAAAGACCAAATCTATGAATCCTGTTAAGTAACCTTGTAGTTTATCTTGATCAAAGGGTGTGTCTATTTGCCTGTATTCACTCAACCATTGGCAAATGTCTCGGTTATTGATATCCCCAATTGGTAACATAAACTCCATTTCATCTATGCTGTTGTCAATGGTTGCCAAACTAGGACCATCTATCCACAATGCTGTGTTGACAATCGTATATATGGTATGGGTAAGACAATCACTCCAACGCAAATCAAAGCCATATTTATTCAATAGATTTTCAACCTCTATCAATATGTCTCCTCTGGGCATATCAAAGGTTATGTTTTCCAAAATTTCGTGCTGCATTGTTCCGCTTCGTGAACCTTTTGGGAAATGAAAGTAGTTGCCATAATCCAGCTGTTGACCATCGTCATCCAGAGTTTCATGCGTGATATGTTGTTTTCTGCTCAGCGATGAAAAGCTATAGATCGATTGTGGCTTCAATAAATTCCTTCGAAAAATCCTGGGTTTATTAAGCTGTATGGGTGCTGAAGTTTCAATCTGTTGATCGATGAGCTGCTCATTGACTACAGCACAATAGTCCGAGTTATCCCTTACTTGATTGATCAATCCCGTGATGGGCAAATGCTCATATGTTTTCAAACTGGAGTCCAAACCCAAATACACACGATGTCTGGCTCGTGTTAAGGCGACATATAAATTTCTTACATTTTCGGCTTGTTTTTCAAATGCATGGCTGGATTGAGCGTTTTTTGAGTGCTTCCAATATAACACACCGTTATTGTTTTCATCATGGGTTGCCAAACACGCTCTTAAATTTATATTGTCATTTGATGCCCTATCGGTGATCTTATCCGCGTAAGGTATAAAGATATGATCAAACTCCAAACCCTTTGACTTATGAATGGTCATGATCGATATTTTTTTACTGTCACTTTCTATTCTGCGCTTTCTTTGTTCATCGCTTTCCATCATCTCGACTTGTTGAATTTGTGTCGCTAACCATTGTTCCATGTGGTTATGATTTTTTCCTAAATCAACTTGCTCCTTGAGCAATTCAAAAACATGATGTAAATCTGCATAATGACGTTCTCCATCATTTCGCCTCAATATTCTGGCATAAACCTGCTTATCATCAAATATTGTGCCAATCACTTTAACAATATCTTCTTTATTCATTTGAAGGCGATAATCGACAAATTCTGCCAATACTTTTTCGATATCCAATTGAAATAAATCATTCAGACTGACATCAAAAAACAAACCATGTAACGCCGTAAAAATATGGCTCTGTGAAGGGTAATTTAAGGCGCGAATTAAATAATAAAATTGTTTGGCAATTTCTGTGGCGAATATCCCTGACTCACTCCATAAACTCACCCCAATATCCTCTGACAAGAGGAATTCATACAGCTCAATCGCATCTTGATTTCGGTTAACCAATATTGCACAGTTCTCTGCTTTGACTTTTTCATCATTCACCAGCGCTTCGGCTAAAAACCTTTTAATTTCATGCGCTAAAAAAAACTTCCTATAGGCATGATCACAATCAATAATTGCCAAGGGTGGATATACGTCTTTTATCTGGTTTTGTTGATTGGGTTTTGCCATTGATGGGGCAAAAACTAACCAGGGAAACTTAAATGACTGCTGAAAATCAAACATGGCGTTGGTCACTGCCAGCATTTTATCGCTACTGCGCCAATTTGTGGCCAAATTGAATTGTTTTTTGGTTTGTTGTTTTGCCCGGTTATAAACAAAAACATCCGCTCCTCTAAAATCATAAATGGCTTGCTTGGGGTCACCAACATAAATCAGGTCATGTTGATCATCATTAAAACATTGATCAAAGATATTAAGCTGTAAACCATCAGTGTCCTGAAATTCATCCACCATAATACATCGCCACTGTTGTCCAATGTGGCTGACTAAATTTGGATTGTTAATGACATTATCATGCACCACACTGATTTGGTCAGCATAATCGAACTTGCCCTCTTCTGTGCGTTGTGTGATCAGTTGTTTTTTTACATATTTAAAACACTCATACAAATAGCTCATGGCAAGATTGTTGCCAGCTTTACCTATTTTGTTGCCAACTTTATAGGTAAATATTACTTTGTTATAGAATTTTTCAAAATCAATAAAAAATGATGGCATCGGTTTTAAGCTGTTTTTCTTACCCAGCTTACTTTCAATGTAATCAGCACAGAATTTTAAAACATTGCCATCCAAACTATTGAAAAAGACATTCATGTCTTTTGCATAATTGTCCCTGTTTGCAATCCTGTATGTACCACCATGAAAGTCACCAGACAAAATATAGTCCAACAACCGGTCTTTTTGATCTTTCCATTGTTGGCCAAGCACTTTATATTCAGCATAAATGTCTGGAATTTGATCCCAACTGATGACTGGAGCAATTTGTTTATAATGACTTTTGTTCAATAAGCCATTGATTTTATTAATGACCTTATCTATCGGTGGGATGGTTGCTAAAAATTCTTCTGGTATGTTTTTCTGCTGTTGTCGCCAAAAAGTATAAACACGCTTTTTAACTTCACTTTTTTTATCAATAAGCTCCTGAAAAACGGGTGAACCACAATCGCTGTTATAGTCATCTATGATTTTTTGACAAAAGCCATTAATCGTATATATAGCAGCCTGATCAAAACAAATCAACGCCAGTTCGATATATTTAACAGCAGAATCTTGTTCACTATAGGATTGATATAATTCATAAAGCGGCCCTTGCTCAACCAATTCTATGCCAAGTAAATGATTTTTGCATTGCAACAGTTGTTCGCGCAAACGACTCTTTAATTCTGCTGTAGCAGCCGTTGTAAACGTTAAAACCAAAATCTGTTCTGGCGTTAGCTGTTTTTCAACAATATAACGAATATACAAACCTGCCAAGGTAAAAGTTTTACCCGTGCCAGCACTGGCCTCTATCAGTTTAGTACCATCTAAATTAGCGCTATATAAATCAAATACATTCATCAACGGGAATTATAACAGAGGGGCTTTATCAAATCGTGACTAATACCCATCAATTTTTTTATGTTGATTATCACTTGATGATGAAGATACGCCATGAGATGTCCTCTCTTGTACGGCTTTTAAAAGATAACCGATGCATTTAATAATATAATGCTATAAAAAAACAATTTTGGTTTTTTCAGGGATATTATGCTTAAGTAAGCCTTTAAGCATATAGGCTTCTTTTTCAATGGGTTTAGGGTGCCGTTTTAAAAACCATTCTTTATACGCCACTGTATCTAACAACTTCGATGTATTTGAAAGAATGTGGGCATCGTAGGCCACACCAGGAATTCTTTCGGTCACTTCATCAATCACAACAACTGCACCACGGCCAGTTATCTCAAAAACCTCGACAATATCAAACCCATTATCCATGTTATGTCACTATTATTTGATACATTGTAAAAAACATGAGGCCGATCAAAACAACACAACCTACCATAAAAAGTTTACGTCTATACGGCACATAATTCGATCCTGTGTGAATGATCGCATGAGCAATACGACTTAAAACAAAAATCCAAGCCGCAATATGGACATAAATGTTAATGCCCCCTATATTCCACAAAGTGCAAATCAATACATAAAACAAAACAGGGACTTCAAATTGATTACGTATACAATTGTTGATTTGCAATACACTATCAGGCCATGCGTCATTATGCAGCGCTCTACGTAGTTCATCTACCTCACCCGATTTTACGGCTCTTAACTTGGCGATTGTTAGATGAATATAAAGCCATAATGTCAGAGCCACTTGAATAATGACAGGAATAAATATATAACTATTTTTCATTTTAAAATGGGTCTCTTTTGTTGTGTAATTCTGCCTGTTGATGCACCCCCAAATTAAAAGCCCCTGCTTTATCTTGGTTCATGTGCTTAAATGTTATGCCTATTTATTCTAACACAATTTATGGCTATAAATTTCACCTGAAAAATGAAGGTATTTTGTGTACATACTGTAATGATTAACAATCATCAATTGCTAGCAAATACGACATAATCTTTACTGATGGTAAAGTCCATTCCAATCCTAATAATTGACATTACTCTTTTGCGCAATGATATATAAATGCTCGCTTGGCCAGTCATCATTTTCCAGATGTCGACAAACGCACCCGCAATCATTCAAGATGTTTAAAAGAGCAGTAACACCAAGCGCTGCATGGTAAAGCTCTTGACCTAAGCATGGGTGACTTCTTTCATCTGCTTGATCAACAATACCACTGGTAAAAATAATAACGCCACCTTCAGCCAGTCCACTACACAGTTTACGAAGCACACTTTCTTGATGCTCAAGTGGCACATGCCAAATACTGTCCCATGCCGAAATAAAGTCGTATTTTTTTATAAACTCCCACTCGCAAATATTAGCGTGATGAAATACCGTTTCTGGATGCCTTTTTTTGGCATACTTTAACATTTCAGTAGAGTAATCGAGTCCTTCTGTTTTGAAACCATGTTCAATCAATTGATCGATGATGCGGCCACTGCTGCCACAACCAATGTCAATGGCTGTTCCTGATTTTTTCGAAAACTGAAAAGCGCGTTTATGTTGAGCGATTCCATTTTCGCGATTAAATTCTGAGCCGTTCCAATAATAGGCAATTTTGTTGTAGTTTTTGGCTTGATCTTTTGGGTCCACCTTGAAACCGTCTCCAATACTTTTGCATTATTATTCAATCCATATTAACACAAATAATTCAATGATCATCTCACTACTGAGAATATCAAATCAATTATCTATTTCAATGACTTTTAATGAGTTAATCAATGGTTGTAAAATCTGATGTGTATCATCTTCTTCATCATATGATTCGACATCGTGAGCAAAATATTTCTGACCCTCACTGGGAAAGGTGTTTTCACTCTGAATGAATTGCTTCAGGTAATCCTTTTTGCTTTTTACCGCAAAGCTTTTTGTGTTAATTTTTAAAAATAATGCCGGACAAAATAACCAAGGCCGATCAAAAGATTGTTGCCACTTCATCAATAATTGAGCCAATAATTCATCACTGTTGGTCAACGGTTCGCATTGAATCACTTTATCTTCAAAGTACATAAAACTGGCTTGATCTGAAACATTACATAAATGTTTGATCCAATGATTACAAATGTCCTTGCTCTTTGCTTTATTGGCAAAAATTGAGACCAATTGGTGTTTTCGATTTTTTTTAACAGTGCCAAAGATTTTGAAATCATCTAAAACATGTTCGACAGTATGTGAGTGCAAATCCAATTCATTTGCACAGTGGATTAACGGCATTAATTGCTGATCATATTTTTTTAATAATGATTGTCCAGATTTGTTATCACTGATGATGCCAGTTTTTTCTGCAATTGACTTACCATGGTTGAAAATCTCACTTTTGAGTTTCCATGATTCCAAACCACTGGGAAAATATGTTTCTGTATCTTGAATCATTTCTTCATTGATGAGTTGATTAATCTGAGCTCTTTTTTTAAGGAAACTGCTCAATGGATCTGCAAAAAACATCGACAGTTCTTTCAGCTTAATATTTTTTTCACAAGCAAGATTTAACGCGATTTGAGTTGTTTTGACAGGTTTATCTTTATTGTAAAAACTAGTGGCCAATTGAAAGTGCTTTTGACTATAACTGGTATATTCACCTGAAAAATATGACTGATGATATCCATGCATTTTATGTCTTTTGACCTTAAATGAATGGTCAGTTTTAACTTGTAAATAATTGACGAGATCTCCCAACAATACCGATGGTGGTTGTGGCTCATTGGTTTTTGAATCAAAGCCAACATAAGTCATGATTAATTGCTCTACATTTTCTGTTAATGCGGTCAGCATCAAGTTTTTGTCTCTTTGACGCGTTGACTTATTTAATCGAGGAGATATATTATTGAATATATCCAAGTCATTTTTTATTTCTTTTTTAGGAAACTCTCCATCATTCAAACCCATTATTATCAACACTTTTGCGTCTGCAATAAAGGCATTTTCCCATGTTTGAAATCTAACACCTATTTGGCCTTCAGACCGATAATTGTTTTCAGTAATGACTGATTCAACGATATTATTGATAACTTTTAGAGGAATTTCAGGTGCGCAGTTGCCTGTTTGTTGAATTAGTTTGTTTTCCAATTGTTGATTGATTTGTTTCTCACAATCGATTTCAAAATCATTGTATAAAAACACCTCACAAATATCTTGAATAAATGCATGCCATTGTTGCGGTGTTTTATCTATTTTACTGTGTTGATAAAACTGATACCACAATTTTAAAAAGTGAAAGCACTGAGCAAACAAGGGCTCTTGGCCAGTAATTTCACCAAAAGTAGATAGGAACGGCATGTCTTCAACATCACCTGCTACATAACCTGAAAGCCAGCGTTTCTGTCCAAATTGCCATGTATTGCCAAGCTTTTTTTCAAAGCCAAGTTCATCCTTATGTGTCATTGAATAGTAATTGCGTACATTTGAATCGATGATCCATGTTTTTATGCGCGGTAAATCATCTTCTGACAAGTTGAACTGTGCTAACACAACTCTCTGGGATAACAATTCATAAATAACCGGAGCAGTCATTTCCCCGGCAAAACTTTTGAGTAATTGCATCAGTGATGTGATGTAATTATTATCAGCCAATTGGACCCTATCAATGTGGAATGGAATCTTATAAGCATCAGATACACCAGAATCATTGAATACATTTTTAATGGCATAAACATAATCATTGATATCAGGTGCAACAACTATAATATCTTCAGGATTTAACTGGTGGTTTTGATTCAAGACATCAAGCATTGCATCTTTGATGATTTCAACCTCTCTTAAACGGTTATGACAACTGTGAATACTTATGCTGCTATCATTTTTGTGAGGCTGAGGGTTTTCTAATAGTTCCGAGATATCATGTTTTGTGCTTGCTAACAGTGTTTCGGCTTCATCAAATTGCTGACTAACATTATCAAAATCTATCTCCTGATTCAAAAAAGCATCGAAAATTGCCATCTTACTGTACGCTAAATTAGCCAATAAGGGGTTGCCGACATTGTTTAAATAAGCCAATTCAGTATTGAATAGCGCATCCCTTGCTATTTTTGCCTCAGGTTTAATGTCAAACCAATAGTCATGTGGGCTGGGATTACTTAACAAAATGTGAACCTCCCGATATTCCGCCAATTTCACAATGACATCTTTTTGGATAGTGGTCAATTGCTCTGTTGCAAATAAAATAATATTATCTGGGTTGTGCTTAAAGTCTGTTTTAGGATTAAATTTTTGCAATAATTGTACTGGCGAATTTTCTTTAAGAATCAATAATAATTGTTCCCATAAATCAGCCTGCCATTGCTGATCTGTTTTTAATTGGTAAACGCCATTGTCCCAGTCATTGATGAGCCCGGGCCTCTCTTCATTATACTTAAGTAAAGTTTGAGCAATTTTTTCTGATAAATTAAAGTTTTCAATAACAGATTGTTTTTTTAAAACTGAAAATTTTGCTGATTCAGTAATGAGTTGATAAATATACCAACGCATAACATCAACTGAAAACACATTGATTTTACTGTTTGATTGAGCAACGTTTTTTAATACTTCCCAATTGAAGCTTAAAGGTAAAATAAAATTGATCTGAGCACATATGCCAAAATCTCTGGCCAATGACTTTTGCAACCATTGCTTTGCCGAATGATTGGGCACCACTATCCATGTTTCAGAAAAAACAGCATCTGAATCTATCAGTAATCTTAGTAAATGAACATACAGTTTTTTGTATGAATCATTGGTATGAAGTTTAATCAATCTATCAACTATTTTGAAAACCAGCTACATTTTAACACCATGTTCAGTGATATGTAATGCCATGTAAGTCTGACTTAATTTCAAACGATGAAATTTCGCCTCTGTGGCCACTGTCTATTGTGGTAAAACAGTGGTTCTTTGAGCATTGTTTGAATTTTTTGAAGAGTACTCATACTTCAGGTGAACCTAAAGTATGAGCATGTATGTGTAATTCTAATAAAACTTCGAAAATTTTTATTGAACTTAGTCTAAGTATTAAATTGAAGACGGTAAGAAATAGTATTCACTGCCTTCATGACCTGCATGTTTAATAGCACTGTACTCAGGCACTTGTTTTAAACCAGCCAAACTCGAACGTAAGCTCACTTGTTGTGACATGGCTTCATAAATGCGATACCCTTCCATAACGCCATCGTTTTCATTCAGCACATCAAGAAATGCCGAAGCAAAGATAGAATGACCGTTTTCACCACTGTCTAGCACAGGCTGCAAACCTCCAGAAGTCAACACTGTTCTGGCTTTTACGCGTGATGTGAATAATATGTCTTCATTGTCAACCTTCTCGGGCAATGGCGAGATTGAAGAGCCCGACAACGTACCAGAGTAACAAGAATCAGCTACAATCATGACATGCTTCGCTTTCATTTGGCCCATAAAGTCACTGATTGCCTTATTGGGAATCCACTTAGTTTTATCAGTGCGACCTGCATTGGTTGGAATCCAATAACCCTCTTTACTCTGCTCATCAATGAAACCATGTCCTGCGTAATAAACCATCAAATTGTCGTATTTTCCGAGCTTATTTTCGTATTCACTCAAAGCTTGTAACATTGTTATTTGATCAGCATTGGTCAATAATTTAACTTTATAACCGTACTTTTCTTTGAGGACTTCAGCTATCTGTGTTGCATCTTGAACAGCGGTCGCAAGATTATCCAGATTATCATAAGAATCATTGCCAATCACTAGTGCGTGATAATCACCTAAATCATCCCTAAGTCTCCTGGTAAATAATGCATCAAAATGTCGAGATTTTATTGGATCAAAATTATTCCTTACTGCAACAAATTGCTCAACATTGCGGCTCCCATCATTTCTTACCGCAACAATGTTGACTGGTGTATCGCCAGATTGCAAATCAATTTGTCCTTCAAAAACACCACCGTCTGTCATGGTATTTCGGATATCGACATTATTAACTTTCAACGCCATCACATTTTCTGATGGAAACACAGAACCAATGATATTCAATTTAAGATCATTAGGCTGCATAGGAATGGTTCTGATACCCCGGGTTAATACAACGTCTGGAGTGATGACATTAATGCCTTGTTCTTTATTTGCTGTGTTTTGAACGACTTCATTATTTAACGAGCTGTCAGTTACTTTCGTCACCAAAGTATTGATGACCTTATTTTGTTTATCTAGCTCTTGATTTTTTTCGTTGATTTCAGATTTCAATTGAGCTATTTGATTCAAAACCACTTTATCATTTTTATTGGATTTTAATTTGGCTTGTAAATTTTTCAATTTTATGTCTGACTCTTGCACGTATTTTTTAGTCAAGTCATATTGACTTTTCACTTCTGTCAACTGTTCTCTGAGTGCTGATACCTCTTTTAACAATTGGATTCTTTGGTGCTCTTTGGCCCTTCTCTCACGTAAGTTTTTTTCAGTAACCAATTCGATGTTGGCATCTTTAATCCCAGAGGCTTGACGATAAAGATTAATGGCTTTGGTAACATCTTTGGTTACACCCAAACCTTGCTCGTACAAATTACCCAAATTTAACATTGCAGGCGTGTGACCTTGATCAACCGCCTTTCGATACCACATGACAGCTGATTCATAATCAGGACTACCATTTATGCCCCGTTCATATAATTCACCCATGTATGCTTGAGCTTCTGCATTTCCACCTTGCGCTTCTGGCAGCCACATTTTTGCAACACTGGAGAAACTGGCTTTATCGTATGCAACATATTCACCACCTCTGAGTGCACAATCATGAGCACTAAGTTTGGCAGGTTTACGTGGTGCCGTATAAGTATAGTTTTGCCCTAGTTGTCTGATTTGAGGTGGCAACAAGCAATCAACTATGTATAATTGATCGGGAGTGATTTGACCTTTTTCAACAGTTTTGACTGGTGGTGCACCACAAGACATAACCAGTGAACTCACAAAACTCAATAATGAGATTTTATAGATTTTACTAACTCTGCTATTTTTCATAAGATTTCTCGTAATTTAACTACTTAAAATTCAAATCTGGCACCGAGGTTAAAAGTACCTCGACTAAAGCCATTTAAACCAAGTATGCTCCTGTAATTGATATATGCCTGTTTACCATTTGAAGTGATGTATACCAAACCTAAACCAGCTGATCCATAGGTTCGATCAGGTGAATCAGTTTCTATAAAGAATATCTCATCGACTGGTGCCAGAATAAAACGTGCTTCGATATCATTGCCATTATTTTTACTTTCATAGTTATAGTCAATATCAAATTGCGGTGTCAAAACACCATTTTTCAGGCTGATGGCTTTGGTCACTCTTACACCGGCTGACCACACCAGTGATTCTAACTCTTGTTCAGAGAAGATAAAGTTAAAGGCGCCTGCACCAGTTTCTGTAAAACCATCTATGGTGGTTCTGACATAATTGAATGATGCATTGGGCGTAATATTCCATGAATTTTTATAGAAATTATAACCGGCACTCATGGCAATGCTGTATTGTTGCGCATCGGTTTTTCCGATTGCAGTTCTATTCACCTCTAACTCACCTAAGGTGAAATTGATGTTTCTTGACTGATCAAACTCCGGCTTACCATAACTGATTCGGGCATCAACATAAAAATTATCATTGACATTAAATGAACCATACCCCGTTAGAGTAACACCAGTTGACTTTAAGGTAGCGGTATTATCTATTTCAGAATCAAAATTTGCATAACCCAATGCCAAACCTATTACCGCACTGGAATTCAAACGGTAGTCAAAACCTGCTGTAAGCCCATAAGAATCAAAATCAAAACCCAATTCTCTACCTGTGGCATCTCTTTCACCCATTGAAATGGTGCCATTGACAAAGAAGCCCCAAGGTGAGACAAAGTCACGACTCGGTTTTGTCAATCCATCAGCCTCTTCTTCAGATTGATTCAAATACGCTAGCATACCCAACGGTAAGCTACCGCTGCCATATCGTGCATTTAATCCAGCCAAACTGAAACCGCTGCCGCCACCTCCTCTGAGCTGCGAGAGTCTGGAACCAACATTACGGAATTGTGCGGTAGAAATCTCAGCAACAGAAGTTGATTGTCCAATCACTTCATTTGGCGTAATTTCTTCCATTACATTTCTAACCGTTTCACCATCCCCATCTAACGCTACTTCATAGAGTTCATCACACGCACCATCCAGAGCGTTATCATAGCTATCTGCACAATAACTTGAAACATTCTCAATGGCTCTAATCACTTGTGGAGAGCCCCTGCCGGCTAATGCCGTTGTCAATGCATCAAGAATTTCTTCTTCTGTTGGGGTATTATCCACAGAGATTTCAGAAGCTGCTGAGTTGTTTTCTAATTGGTTATCACCAGTAGTTGAACTTAATGCAGCATTAATTGTGATATTACTCTGGTGACCTGGGCCTGGACCACCTGGTCCTCCTGGGCCACCCGGATCTCTATCAGGAGTGTTTATGACCAATGCAATGGTTGATGAAAAACCATTATTCATTTGCTGATCATTAAAATCACAATGAACATTTTTATTATTCACTTGACATGTCCAATCAGCATTTTGATTAACCACAACTTGTTCTACTGCACCACTTAAAATGACATCCAAATCAGGAGAAGCAGCAGCGTCAGGTCCATTATTGAGCACAGTCACGTCAATGGTTGCCGTATTGCCTTGTATTACTTCGCTGTCATTTGTAATACTGACTGACAAATCTGCAACTTGTTGTTGTACTGGGTTAACCATAACCCCTGCTTTGCCTGTATTGTTTGACAAATCTGGATCTGTGGTACTTGTGCTGACAGTAGCGGTATTTTCCATCAAACCAGACTCTAATGTCACTGTGCCCATTACATTAATGGTTGTTGTGGCTTTTGCATCAAGCTGTGTTATCTGACAAGAAATTTGGTCTGATGAATTATTACAATTGACAGCGCCATCATGAGTTACCGAATCAAAAGAGTAACCCGATGGTAATTGATCTTCAATCACAATATTTTCTGCGCTTTGAGGGCCATTATTGGTCACCACAATGCTCCATGACAACGGTTCTCCAGAGGTCAAAGATTCAACAGAAGCGATTTTAGATAAGGCCAAATCCGCCATGGCATTACTCACTGTAACCACCACTTCATCAATATTATTGGCAGTATTTGGATCAGACTGTTCAGCACTGACTTCAGCAGAGTTAGTAACTTCTCCGGTTATATTTGATGGCATAACATTCAGCACAATACTAGAGGTTTCATTACCACCTAACATAGGTAAACTACATGTCAAAGCCTTGTCATTATTGCAGTTCCAACCATTGGCCTCGATGGATTGTAGAATGATGCCTTCGGGCAGAGTATCATTTACGATCACACCTGTAGCGGCCACTTTACTGTTATTTTCAACAGTCAATGTGTATCTAAAATCTTCTGCAAAAGTTACTGCATCAGATGAAGCTGTTTTAGTCATACTCAAATCTACTTCACCTGCATTATTCGATGCAATATTGATATCAAATGTGTTGGTAATGACTGCCGGGAAATTACTGCCTGACACAGTTGTCACATTTGTGTAAGTAATATTGTCTTCAATTTCATTAAGAGCTTGTACTTGAAGCACCACTGTACCAATCTGACCCACAGCCACAGGACCATTGAGGCCACAGGTTAATACTTGACCATTTGCATTACAATTGCTGCCTCTTTTATTGACAGGATAACTGAAGCCATCAGGCAAAGTATTAACCACAGAAATACCTTGTAATGGTTCTGAACCGGTATTAACCACGTCCACAATTATCTCGAAACTTTCATTTACACCAACGGGTTCAGGGTTTTGAGAAACATTTACATCTAAAGCTATTTGTGTCAAAAATACAGTATTGGTATCAGAAACCGAGCTGGCATTGTCAGCAGAAACAGATGCCGTATTTTGTAATTCAATCACATTGGCTGCAGACCCATCCCTGACAGCGAACTCTACTTGACTTGAACTGCCAGCTGTTAATGCTTGTGTCAGCTCACAAGTATATTGCAAGCCAACATTGGTACAACTCCAGTCATTTGACTGAACACCATCTATCACAATCGAGGGTGGCATATCGTCAATAAGGACAACACTAACGGCATCAGACTGGCCAGTATTGGTCACATCAAGTCGGTAGCTGAAGGCTGTTCCCTTAGTGACTGAAGTGACTGATTGACCAGCCACAATGGCTTGTTTGGTAATTGACAATGTCGTCGGAGGCAATGTATCAGATAATATGTCAATCAGTACATCATTAGAATCGACATCATCAGATTGTGCAACGCTGCTGACATTAGCAATATTGGCGATATTGGAACCTACAGTTGCTGCAACAGTATTTATGGTAACATCCAATATTTGGCTTGGTAGTAATTGATTAGCAGCATCATTAGTACAAGTCACCTCATGATTGCCTGTATTGTAATTACAATCAAATCCCTGATTCTGGACCACGCTAACAAAATCAACATTACTTGGCAACGCGTCTCTAACCACCATATCAGAATAACTCACGCTTGTGGAGTTGTTATTCACAGAGACGTTATAAATCACTTCATCACCGACCACAAACTGATTGGCTCCTTTATTTGCTAAGGCTTGTTTGTTAGAGGTTCCTGCAGAAACAGATTTATTAACAATCAAATCACTTACTGCTGGATTATTGATCGCAATGGTAATGCTTCCATTATCATTACTCGCATCAATATCATTGATCACTGCAGGAGACACAATCGATACACCAGCAGTATTGGTTACAGTTGGATTTGCCGTTTGAGCTATGACAGAAAAATCTAACACAAAAGGTGGACCACCAGCAACAAGTGGCACATCATTGATACAAGATAAGGTGTTGCCAGAGATAATGTTACAGGTCCAACCAGCTGGATCGTTTAATGGCAAGTCAAATACCACTTCAGGTGGTAATGTGTCCTGAATTTCAACCGAACCTATCGGCGCGTCATTTGGACCTGAACTTTGAACTGTAAATTCATACTTAAAGTCATCACCTACTTCTACCTCAGTAACACTGATACCTGTGATGTCCTCAGCATCTTTGATGATACTGATGTCTACATCTGGTAATGCTGCAGAATTAATATCAATGATGACATTTGATGTATTATTAGCAGTATTGGTATCGTTAATGACTGCAGGGCTGATGGGTTCAACTTGGGCAGAATTATCAACGCCTGTAGCCACTGTTGTTGCATTGACTGTAAATTCAATATCTGATGCAGATGATCCGGCAATCAGAGCGACATCGTTCGTACAAGTTAAAGTATTTACAGAAGTATTACAAGTCCAATTTGGAGGATTATTCAATGGTAAGACAAAACTTAACTCTGCTGGCAAACTATCATTAACCTCTAGTGAACCTATTGGTGCATCGTTTGGTCCAATATTTTCAACCGACAGTCTATATTTAAAATCATCTCCTACAGTGACATCAGATATTGTAGTATTGGTTAAATCCAAAGCTTCTTTATTAATCGACAAATCAACATCTGGAAGCCCTCCTGCCACTACCGTGAATGTGTCTGAACTGTCAGAGTTATTGCCAGTATTACTGTCATTACTTGCTGTGATATTTGCTGTGTTAACCACTGCCGTGCCTATGATACCAGTGACATCAACCGTAATTTCCACACCGTCGGTGCCTGTTGTAAAAGGCAAACTCGGCGCATCACAAGTCAGTATATTGTTAACAGTATCAAAAGCTGAACAAGTAAAGTTACCCAAGGGATTGCTTGAGACATAAGACACACCTGGAGGCAAGGTATCAGTAATTTGTACCATCGTGCCATTATTTGAACCTGGCGTATTGTTAATCCCTAAAATCTGATAAACCACTTGACCATTTTCTGGTGCTTCAAGTCCACCACCACCAATACTCGTCCCTGAAAGAATTGATTTACTGATGATGATATCAGGATCATTGTCAAGGATATTTACGATTGCAGGCATGGCAACATTATCATTATTACTGGGATCTGCATCCGCTTCATCACTGGATGCAAAACCAATATTTTCTTTATTACCGGTAGTTAATCCGATCACATTTAAAACTATGACATCAGAAAAACTTGGAGAACTGGCTGGAATGCTCGGGTGATTACACGTTACTGTCTGAGGTGTCATATCATTAACAAACGGATCCGCACTACATGACCAACCACCAGATGGCTCAAGCCCACTGAATTGAACACCTGCTGGCAACGGGTCTGTAACTACAACGTTTGTTGCCGCAGTTATCGAAGGATTATCAACATGTATGTGATAAAAGAAATTATTACCTACAATGGACTCGGTAATGATATTGGCTCCAGCTCCAGAACCATCCTTAACAAATTTACTCAAAACCAAATCCGTTTGAGGTGCTGCGACAACATTTACGCTAATTGCACTGGTATCATTAGTGGACACAAGGTCACCAGAAACAAAAGCTGATGCCGAAATTGCACTTGGTGTAGTACCTACAGAGCTCGGATATGTGATGATATCAGCAGTAAGCATGGCCACTTCACCTGGCTGCATGCCTGTGCCTGAATTGATACAATCCCAATCGATACCAATTGAGCTACAGCTCCACATTGCACCACCTGTATTATTGATCATTACATTACTCAAAGCAAAATCTGGATTCAACGTAATGCCAACACTTTCAGAAAAACCTTGGGCTGTTCCAACATTTTCTAATTCGAAAGCAATAGGAATATTTCCTGTGGCATTATCCAAAATATCGATGGATGGTAGTTGAGTTGGCGCCAATCTCATTTCGTAGTCTGTAGTTAATGCAACTATATCAACATTAATAGAGATATCATTATCAGAAGGATCAGCATCTGGATCCAGTCCATTAGTTAATGTGCCTGTTACTGCACCAGTATATAATCCAGCTGCAGGGCTGATTGGTGCCAGATTAAACACCAAGTCTGCTACTTCACCAGTACCAAAAGTTAACTTATTGCAACTGATCGTACCTGTTCCTGTAAAGCACCCCCATCCAGTTGGCAAACCGGCTTCAGACAGAGTAAAATGAATATCATCATAGGTTAAATTCAAAAAAGCATCCATCGATACAGGCGCACCATTATTTATTACTCGAAAGGTTACCATCATTGGCGTAGTATCAAACTCATTAAAGCTGATTACAGATGGTGTCATGGCATATTCGAAACCCAAATCAGGATTTGTTGGAGGCCCACTGGAAGTGGTAACAGAAGTCATATTGTCAGTTATATTATCTTCGATAGTCGCGCCGCTTTCATCACTCACATTAATATTAAAAACATCAGGATTAACCACAGAAGTTCCTGGGGCAACTACAACACTTAACGTTGACATAGCACCAATTGGAAACAAACCAGCTGTATAATTACAATCTATTGTTGGGCCAGAAGGATTGCATGACCAATCTGGCGAATTATTAACAACGGCAGATACATTATTTATATCATAGCCACTGATATCTAATACCAGTACACTTGCAACCTCTGGGGTTGTTGTAGATGCATTGTTCATAACATCCATTGAAATCGTATAGTTACCAGTTGCGGTAATTGGATCCGGTGATATACTGGCATTGTTGACGATCAAATCAATGGCATTTACATATGTAGTCATCAATGACATCGTAATAATTAGCAAGCATTGAAATTGTGCTGTGATTCTCGACTCAAAATATTTCATTATCCTTCCCATCAAATATGAATTGTTAAACAAATTATACACCTTTGTTTATTGAGTTTCTATGCAATTACTGTCAAGAAATCCCACAATATAGTGTTATATAAGACGTTTTTATCAGAAAATACAAAGAACCCAACCTAAATCTACCTTAACAAAAAACTAATGAAAAATAAAATCCAATCCACTAAAAAGTTTTTTTTGTGATCAAACTCACTTTTTTATCAGATCAAATATGATCGTCAATCCAAAAAAAACCCCACTCTTTTTAAATTGCGGGGCTTTGTGTCAATGATTGTCACCTCACTTGAGAGGGGTAACAAATAGCAAACATGTTAACTGAATAAAAACCCAGCAGGCATTTTTGCCAATAATGGAGCAATGACCAAACTCACTATTGCCATCACATTAATGAGAATATTCATCGCTGGACCTGAAGTGTCTTTGAATGGGTCTCCAACGGTATCACCAACGACAACAGCGGCATGCACATCAGTCCCTTTTCCTCCAAAGTTACCTTTTTCAACATACTTTTTAGCGTTATCCCAAGCACCACCGGCATTGGCCATCATCAAAGCCATCAAGACACAAGTGATCAGTGCGCCACCTAACAGCCCTCCGAGTGCAGCCGCGCCTAACATAAAGCCGACAATCACTGGAGAAACAACAGCCAACAATCCAGGAGCAATCATACGTTTTAATGCTGCTGTAGTTGCTATATCAATACAAGCTTTATTATCAGGCTTTGCCGTTCCTTCCATTAAACCCGGAATCTCTTTAAATTGTCGGCGAATTTCCTTAATTAAATCAAAAGCAGCATCACCCACCGCTCTCATGGTCATCGCACTGACTATGAACGGGAAAATACCACCCAAAAACATACCCATTAACACCTTAGGATTACCAATATCCAGTGCAAAATCAGGAACTGCAGCAGCAATGGTCTCAATAAAAGCAGCAATAATGGCAAGAGCAGCCAAACCAGCGGCTCCAATAGCAAAACCCTTTCCAATAGCTGCTGTAGTATTACCCACTTCATCTAATCCATCAGTAATTTCACGAGTTTCTGCACCCAAGCCTGCCATTTCAGCTATTCCACCAGCATTATCAGCAACTGGACCATAAGCATCAATAGCCATGGTAATACCCACTGTTGCTAACATACCAACCGCAGCAATGCCCACACCATAAATACCGGCACCTTCAGGCAATAAAGTTGATGTCAGCAATATAATACCTGCTAAAGTCATTACAGGAACAACAACAGATTCCATGCCAATGGCCAATCCCGAAATCATAACAGTTGCAGGTCCCGTTTCACCACTTTTGGCCAATGTTCTTACAGGCTTACCACCAGTATAATATTCAGTAACAAGGCCAATAATAATGCCACCTGCCGCACCGGCAACTACACTCCACCAAACAGCGGTGGCAATGCCCATCTTATTCATTAATACATAGGCTGCCATGATAAACAGTATTGCAGCACCTATGGTGCCCATTCTCAAAGCAAAATCGGCCGCTTTATTGGAAAATATTTTAACAATAAATATCCCTAATATGGAGCAAATCAAACCCACCGAAGCCAGAGCCAATGGCAAAAACATCAAGTCACTCTTAGACCCTCCAGCACTCAGTGTTGCAACAGTGGTCACAGTCATCGCTGAGGCGATCGCTATACAAGCAATCATTGAACCACAATAAGATTCAAAAATATCAGAGCCCATTCCCGCAACATCACCCACATTGTCACCGACATTATCGGCAATCACACCAGGGTTACGAGGGTCATCTTCTGGAATACCAGCTTCAATTTTACCCACAAGATCTGCTCCGACATCTGCAGATTTGGTAAATATACCGCCACCTACACGTGAGAACAATGCCACAGTTGATGCACCCATACCAAAACCATGAATGGCATGAACATGCACAGGATCATTACCAAAAAGATAATAAAGCCCACCAAGGCCCAACAGACCCATTGATGCGACAGTCAATCCCATAATTGAACCACCATAAAAAGCCACTGATAAAGCCGCTGAAGAACCTTTCTCATTGGCAGCAACCGTGGTTCTGACATTGGCTTTTGTCGCTGAAAACATACCAAAATAACCAGCGATACCTGAGCAAAAAGCACCAACAATAAACGCAAAAGGTGTATGCCAGCTGCCAAAACCTATGAACAGACCAATCAAAAGAATGATCACAAAACCAAATAATATGGTATATTCTCGTTTCATGAACACCATGGCTCCTTCGTGAATGGCATCAGCAATTTCTTTCACCTTACCGCTACCAGAAGGCATTTTTGCCAACATAAAATAAATAAGCAATGCAATAACTATGCCACCACCTCCCAGTATTAAAGGGATCAGTTCTAAATTCATATATAACTCCTCTTTTTTAATTATTTTGTTTTAAATACACAGACAAAACGCTTCTAAGCCCCGTATTTGCTATTATTCTATGTCTAAAAGGTGTTTTTTTCAATCAAAATATATTTGTCAATTTGCCCATACAAAAGCACAGTTTCTGTTTAATCTCATCATCCGAATTACCTCAAACAAACAGTAAAACCGATGAAAAACATAAAACTCAAAGCATAAATAACTATTAAATCAAGAAATTACTGAAGCGAATTGATGAAATACCAACATTTTCTTTAGCAAAGTGTTAAGCAATGATAAAATTAGCGGCTTTTTATTCATCCAGGCTCTACTTTGCAAAACAATCAAGACATCATACAAATCCTCGAGCAACAGCCACACCAAATCATCTCACAAGATGGTAAAAATTTTGTTATCCTTGGCACCGCTCATGTTTCTCAAACCAGTGTTGATAAAGTCAATGAATTATTAGACACCAATACATTTGATACCGTTGCTGTTGAACTTGACGACATGCGCTTTGAAGCGATGACCAATCCCGATAAGTATAAAAACATGGACTTATTGAAGATCATCAAGAGCAAACAAACCAGTACTATTGCAGTTAACTTGGCCCTAAGCGCTTATCAAAATCGATTGGCAGAACAGTTGGGCGTAGAGCCTGGAGCCGAAATGAAAGCAGCCATCGACCAAGCCAACAGCAAAGATTTAGCCATATGGAAAATTGATCGCAATATCCGCACCACCATGAAAAGGGCTTGGCGCTCTATGAAATTTCTTGATCGATGCGGTCTGTTATTCAGTTTTGGCGGTTTTTTTGAGAAAGAAGAAATTACCGCAGAAGAAATTGAAAAGTTAAAGTCAGGAGACGTTTTAGAAAGCACTTTTTCTGATTTTGCTGATGAATCACAACCTTTATACAGCAGTCTGATTCACGAAAGGGATGAATACATGGCAGCTAAACTTTTGCAAGAGACCACAAATACTGACGCAAAGAACATATTGGTCGTCATTGGCGCAGGCCATCTGAAAGGCATGACCGAAGCCCTAAAACAAAAAATTGATGCAGAGTCCACCATCAACAAATTAGACATCATCCCTCCTCCTGCACGATGGGTTAAATTTATTCCATGGATCATCACCGCAGTGATTGTTCTTGGTTTTACCATTGGTTTTTATAAAAGCCCTGAGCTGGGTTGGGATTTGATCAAGACATGGGTCATATACAATGGTGTTTTTGCAGCCATTGGTGCCGCTGTCGCCAGAGCCCACATTTTCACCATATTGGCCGCATTTATTGCCGCGCCAGTGACCTCATTGAATCCTGCCGTTGCAGCAGGCATGGTAGCCGCCTTGATAGAAACTTATTTCAGAAAGCCTAAAGTGGCAGATTTTGAAAACTTGCAAAAAGACGCTTTAGAGCTCAAAGGGTGGTGGAAAAACCCCGTTACCCGAATTTTATTTGTGTTCATTTTAACCAATTTGGGCTCTGCGCTTGGCACCTGGATTTCTGGTTTTAAAATCGCATCAGCATTGGTATAATACCGCCAAGAGTAAGGCCACGATTAACCCATATGAAATTACCCACACTAAAAATCGGACAATACACACTGCCAAACCCAATTGCATTGGCACCCATGTCTGGGGTCACTGATAGGCCTTTTAGACAACTATGTCGCAGCTTGGGCGCTGGTTATTTGGTCTCAGAAATGTTGACTTGTGATTTATCCTTACTCAAATCTGCAAAAACTCGCTTCAGACTGAATCATGATGGTGAGCCTGATCCGATCGTGACCCAAATTGCTGGCGCAGATCCAGAAAAAGTTGCACAAGCTGCGCAATTTAATGTGCAAAATGGTTCTCAAATTATTGACATCAATATGGGTTGCCCCGCTAAAAAAGTCTACAAAAAATCATGTGGATCGGCATTATTAGCCCACCCTGATCTGGTCAAAGACATACTGCAAGCCACTGTTGCAGCGGTTGATTGCCCCGTGACGGTAAAAATCAGACTTGGTATTGATGAAAACACCATCAACGCTTTAGAAATTGCCCAAATTGCCCAAGACTGCAAAGTGTCTGCCATATCCATTCATGGTCGTACGCGTGTGCAAAAGTACAAAGGATACGCCAATTATGAGCCAATTGCCTTAGTCAAAAGAAACATCGACATACCATTAATTGCCAATGGTGATATTGATTCGCCACAAAAAGCACAGCAGGTTTTTGAAGAAACCAACTGTGATGGCATCATGATCGGGCGAGCAGCGCAAGGGAATCCATGGATTTTTAATGAAGTCCTACATTATTTAACCACAGGGGAAACTTTACCCCGACCATCAACTGATGAAGTGATAGAAACCATGTATAAACATGTCAAAAACCTTCATGAATTTTATGGTCAATATAAAGGCATGTTGATTGCAAGGTCACACATTGGTTGGTATTTAAAAACTGCCAATAAAAAATCTATCGCCCGCCAACTGTATAAAATCAGTACAGCGGAGGAACAATTATTGTTTATTTCACAGAATATTATGAGGAGAGTCGCATGAGTTTAATGAATTGGTTTAATAAACCAAAATGGAAAAGCAAAGACGTAAACATCAGAGCCATGGCAGTTCATACTGACAACACACCTGAGTTGAAGTCACAGCTGGTTCATATCTGCCAAAATGACGAATCAGAAAAAGTCAGATCTGTAGCAGTCAAACGCCTATCTGATTACAGTATTATAGCAAAAATCGCTCAAAATGATGCTCATAAATCGGTTAAACTTGCAGCCTATAAAATGCTACAAGATTGGTTCATTCAAACTACTGACTCCAAGCAATTGAGTATTATCAAAGACTTAAATGATAGCAAAACAATAGAATCCGCTGCAAAACATGCCAAAGATCAAGAAATCAGAAAACATTGTATTGATAAAATAAAAAAACAAGGATTGTTGGGAGATTTACTTATCAATGAAAAAGACAAAAATTTACGACAATTGATTGTCAGTAAAATTGACAAACCGGCGACCTTAAAAAGAATCGCTAAAACGATCAAAAATAAAGATAAGAACACTTTTAAAGTCATACAAGCCAAATTAGAAAGCGATGTTGACAGCAGCACAATCATCAATCAAAAGGCATTGGAACTTTGTGAGCAAATGGAGAAATTGATTCACAATCCCAACACATCCAGCAAAAAAGATGTAGAAACCATCAATAAAAAGTGGCAAGAGCTGAACAGCAATCATGATCTTAAAGACCACCATCAACGTTACAATGGTGCGTTTAGAACTGCCAATTTGACTTTTGATCCAGAACAAAGAAGCGAGTTTCTTGCACAACAAAGACATCAAAGGGTAGACAGTAAAATAGTTGAATTAAAAGACTCACTTGATAACAGCAAAAATGCTTCATGGGAAGAGATTCAATCTCAAATCAGCAAATACTCTGGTTTTGATATGAGTCATGCCAATAACGAACAAAACACCATTTTCAATGAGCAATTAAATGCCTTGAAATCCCTGCGTGATCAAAAGTCAAAGCAGCAAAATATACCAGATGAATTATTGAGCGTTGTTGATAAACTGGATACCATTTTGAAACAAAAATACCAACATCCAGATCACATAACAGATATCCGAAAAATGTGGGACAAACAGTCAAAGAAAGCCAACAACAATAGCGCTTTTAACACGCTCAAGAGCCGATTTGATAGAGCCATGCTAACATTGACTGAAAAAGTTGAAAAAAGTGCAAACCTTAGAGATGAAGCCGCTAAAAATGCGGTAAAAGACATTGAGAAGGTCCGCAAATTGATCAAAGATGGTCAACTGGCAGATGCAAAAATTGGTATTAATTCTATTGCCAAAAACAAGAAAATCGCGGGCTTTCACAAATTAATTAAACAAAACAAGTTCGAATTCGATGCCTTGTGGAATGAACTTAAAGAACTGAGACAATGGCAAACATGGAGTAATGATAAAGCAAGAATTAGCCTCATTGAGGAACTCAAGAGTTTATTAGGTACAGGCACTCATCCAGATGCGCTATTGAAAAAAATGAAAGAAGCCAACAAACAATGGAAAGACATGGAAGATCATGAAAAGTTGGCTGGAGATAAATATGGCGTCAGGAATATGGAGTTATATACCCAATTCAGAGAAGTACAAAAAGCGTTATTTGAACCCGCACAACAATTTTTTGAGAAACGATCAGAAATTTGGGACAAAGAACTAGAGCAACTTGAAAACGAGGTTCAAGCACTTCATGACGTTGATTTACAAGCCACACCAGATCGCGATTTAGCGAGAATGGTGAGATCTGCCATCAACCACTTAAGAAACCTGGACAAAATACCACCTAAAAAACGCGGCCAATGTGCCGCAGCCATCAGGTCAGGTACCGCCAGAATAGATGCCCATTTAAAAGAATCTTATTCGGTAGCAGAAAGACGCAAACAAAAACTGATAGAACAAGCGCAAGAATTGATCGAACTAGAAGATTTAGACAGTGCCATTGAACAGGCTAAAACACTTCAAAAAGAATGGAAAAATGCCGGTATTGTTCAACAGGTGCAAGAAAGGAAGCTATGGAAAGCCTTCAGAAAAGCCAATGATGCCGTTTTTAATCGCATCAAATTACAAAGAGATCAAGTTAAGGCAGAAAATAAAGGCCTACTCGATCAAGCACATGAACTGATCAACCAATGTGAGAAAAACATATCAAAAGAACACAGTGTTGACGACATTCATGCCACCATCAATAAATTTAAAGACAGCTGGAATGCACTGAATATTGAAAACAAAGGCTTAATTAACAAAGCCAACAAACTGATCTCTGATGGCGAAAACACCATTAAAACTTTACACAATGTTGAGAGTATCAAAGATTTAAAAACTGCACAAAAATACGCTGAAATTTGCCAATCAGTAGAATTGGGGTCGATCGATAAAGAACAGGCCCAGGAACAATGGCAAAATACCGAAGAACTTTCCGATCAAAAACTTTTCAAAAAACTGAGTAAAAGACTGAAGAGAGCTGAAGATAATAATCCAGATTTTATCAATGATGCAAGCCACATATTGATTGCAACCGAATACCTCACAGGTGTTTCTACTCCCGACGAATACAAAGAACAGAGGTTAGCATACCAGGTTGATGAGCTATCTAAACGCATGTCAGGAGAAGAAAACATTAGTGAGTCAACCAGAGCCCGACAATTATTAAAAGATTGGTTCTGTTTGTCTGCCACTGATGAAAACTTTATCGGTGACAATAATAAACGCATTGAAAAAGCCATTAATAGTTTGTTTGATTTATTAATCAGTTAAGCAGATGGCATCAACACATAACATGATATAATCCAGAAAATGACAATCATCAAAAATACCATCAATACCGAATCAGTCGAATTTGCTGAGAATCACCAATTCATGCACAATTTGGTTAATGATCTAAGAAAAAAAACCGCACAAACTTCTTTGGGCGGTTCACAAAAATCCAGAGACCGTCATGTATCTCGAGATAAATTACTGGTTAGAGACAGAGTTCATGCCTTAATAGACAAAGGCAGTCCTTTTCTTGAGCTCTCGGCTCTGGCCGCCATAGATATGTATGACAATGCGGCACCTGCAGCTGGCATGGTCACGGGTATTGGCGTTATTCATGGAAAAAACGTCATGATCGTTGCCAATGATGCCACCGTCAAAGGCGGAACTTATTTCCCTTTAACAGTCAAAAAACATTTACGCGCACAAGAAATAGCACTAGAAAATCATTTGCCCTGTATTTACCTGGTTGATTCTGGTGGCGCATATTTACCATTACAGGACGAAGTATTTCCTGATAAAGAACATTTTGGTCGTATTTTTTACAACCAAGCACAACTGTCATCAAAAAACATCCCACAAATTGCAGTCGTGATGGGATCTTGTACTGCAGGGGGCGCCTATGTCCCTGCCATGTGTGATGAAGCTGTAATTGTTAAGGAACAAGGCACAATATTTCTTGGTGGCCCTCCTTTAGTCAAAGCAGCTACAGGAGAAGTTGTCGACGCTGAAAGCTTGGGTGGCGCAGAAGTACACTCTTCAATTTCCGGTGTTACCGACCATTTTGCAGAAAATGATGAACACGCACTAGCTATTACCAGAGATATTGTCAAATATTTCAATAGACCAAAGCACACATGGTTAGAAAAATCGACACCTAAAAAACCTTTGTACCATGAAAAAGATTTATATGGCATTGTGCCGAAAAGCACCAGAATTCCTTATGACGTACGACAAATCATTGCACGCATTGTTGATGGGTCAGTCTTTCAGGAGTTCAAAGCCAAATATGGAGCCACTTTAGTTTGTGGATTTGCGCATATAAATGGCAACCCCATCGGGATCGTTGCAAATAATGGCATATTATTCTCAGAATCAGCCTTAAAAGGCGCTCACTTTGTTGAATTATGCAATCAACGAAAAATACCTCTGGTTTTTTTACAAAACATTACCGGATTCATGGTTGGAAAGGAGTATGAAAACAATGGCATTGCAAAAAATGGCGCCAAAATGGTCACAGCTGTGGCTTGTGCCACAGTACCGAAATACACAGTGGTCATAGGCGGTTCTTTTGGTGCAGGTAATTATGCCATGAATGGGCGTGCTTACGCGGGTCGATTCTTATGGATGTGGCCCAACTCAAGAATTTCAGTTATGGGAGGCGACCAGGCCGCCTCTGTTCTAACCACAATTAAACAAGATGGATTTGATAAACGTGGGATCCACTGGGACACAAATGAAAAAGATACTGAATATGAAAAAATCAAACAGCTTTATGAAGATCAAGGTGGCCCCTATTATTCTACAGCTCGACTCTGGGATGATGGCATCATCAATCCAGTTGACACAAGAAAAATCTTGGCCTTAGCCATCGAAGCTGGCCTCAATGCCCCTGTAAAAGACACCAAATACGGCATTTTTAGAATGTAATTACACAGAAGAATCACTATGAAACAATTTTCTCTTTACAAAACCATAAAGGTTGAAACCAATAAACAAGGCATCACCGCAGTCACAATGACTCGCCCTGAAGTGCATAACGCCTTCAACGCCGAAATGATCAGTGAATTGACCAGTGCTTTTGAAGCGCTGGATAAAAATAACGACACCATTGTTATTATATTACAAAGCGAAGGAGAATCCTTCTCCGCTGGTGCCGATATCAATTGGATGAAATCTATGGTTAACGCCACCCAAGCTGAAAACCAAGAAGATTCACTACAATTGGCAGCGCTGATGAGAGCCATTAATTTTTGTAGCAAGACAGTGATAGCAAAAGTCCAAGGTTTGGCATTGGGCGGCGGTGTTGGACTTATAGCCTGCTGTGATATTGTCATTGCCAACAAAGAGGCAAAATTTGGCCTTACTGAAGCCAAACTTGGGCTGGTTCCTGCGGTCATATCCCCTTACGTAATAGATGCAATAAGCACGAGACATGCCAGGAGATACTTTCAAACAGCAGAAATATTTTCTGCACAAAAGGGCTATGAAATGGGTTTATTATCTGAAATCTGTCCCAAAGAAGAATTGGAAGATCTGGTTCAAAAACAAGTGAAATTTTTATTATCAACCGGACCAAGTGCGAAAAAAATCAGTAAAAAACTGGTACACTCTGCGGTTGGCAGAACCGTCCCTCAACAAAAAAGACTGGATGAATATACCACACAAGTCATTGCTTCTGTAAGGGTTTCGCCAGAAGGTCAGTTGGGCCTAAAATCATTTTTGGATAAGAAAAAACCACAATGGAACTGATTTATCAATATTAGGTCCAACACTACAGAATGAACAATTTGACTTTTTCATTTATAAATTAACAACCTACATATAAACCATAAAAACTGAGAAAACCATGAACAAAAAAATTACATTATTATTTGTTGCACTGTTGTGCTCATGCTCATTACTTGCTGCCCCTGTATTTGTTAAAATGCAAACTAATCAAGGCGACATCATTCTTGAATTAGACCCAGAGAAAGCGCCAATGAGTGTAGAAAACTTTGTCCAATACATCAATGATGGGTTTTATGAAGGCACCATTTTTCATCGCGTAATCAGTTCATTCATGATTCAAGGTGGTGGTTTTGATGAAGACCTCAACCGTAAAGCCACCAGAGAGCCCATCAAAAATGAAGCCAATAATGGCTTAAAAAATACCAGAGGCACCATTGCCATGGCAAGATTACCAAGCCCCCATTCGGCAACAGCTCAGTTTTTCATCAACGTTCAGGACAATCTGTCTTTAGACTTTTCAGGTGAGCAAAATGGCCGCACTTGGGGTTACGCAGTGTTTGGCAAAGTCATACAAGGCATGGATGTGGTGGACAAAATCCGTTTCACGCACACAGGCCCAAATCCACCATTCCAAAGAGATGTTCCGATCAAAACAATGAGAATTGACAAAGTTACCGTTATAGACAAAGCCCCTGAACCTGAAGCCGCTACAGAAACAAAAACTGAGACTAAACCAGCAACTGAAGCAGCAAAATAAGTGCCTAATCACTTGTTATTCATTGCAGACTTGCATCTGAATGATGCAGAGCCTGAGGTATACCAGCGCTTCAGCCTTTTTTTACGTGATCATGCACGTGATGCTGATGCCTTATATATCTTGGGCGACTTGTTTGAGTATTATTTGGGTGACGATGCCCTTACCAGTGTCGCGCAAAAGGTTGGTCAAGATTTAAAAAAACTACAAGAACATTATCAAACCGATTGTTATTTCATGGCAGGTAACCGTGATTTTCTTTTGGCAAGTGACTTTGCTAAAAAGGCTCACCTCACACTACTAGACAATCAAACCCTGATTAATTTAGAGGGCAACCAACAATTGCTTCTCAGCCATGGCGATGAAATGTGCACTGATGATATAGAATACCAAAAAGTTAGATTGCAATTAAGATCAGCACAATGGCAGCAATGGTTTGTGTCACAATCCATTGAGGATCGCATTGCTTTTGCCAAACAAGCGAGAGAACAAAGCCAACAACACACCAGTAGCACAGATTCAACCATCATGGATGTTAATGCACAGGCTGTAAATGATGCTTTCGTTAAATATAATTGCCAATTAATGCTTCATGGTCACACCCATCGCCCTGCTTTTCATCAGATGACAATTGACAATAAATCACACCAAAGAATGGTTGTGGGAGACTGGCATTACCAAACTAGTTTCATAGAATACAAAAACAATCACTTTCAACTGTTGAGCTACTGATTTTTACACCACTCATGTGATAAAATATCCTGCTAGATTAATTAAATATTTATATTGAGGAATCAGCATGACTGCACTAGATAAATTACACGCAATACGTACATCATCCGAGGGGAGCGTTTTAACCATTGGTTTAGGTGATGAAACCATCAACCGATTTATAGCAACCGACCCAACGTTAACCCAAGCTATAGATAATGCATATGAAGTTTTTCAAAATATCAAAGCTGAATTTCCCCAGCTGATAACAATGGATGAAACTGCACAAATACAACTTATCCAAAAAGATTTTGTAAACTTTTATTCAGATGAAGCCGTCAACCCTTATGTTTCAATTGCTGGCAAAGGTGCATGGGTTGTCACATTAAAAGGTGCTGTCATACATGATAATGGTGGCTACGGTATGCTTGGTTCAGGACATGCTCCTGATTTTGTACTTGAAGCAATGTCCAGACCACATGTCATGGCCAACATAATGACTTCAGCAGTTCCACAATACAAATTCAGTCAAGCCATAAAAAAAGAAGTCGGACACACTCAAGGATCATGCCCTTTTGAAAAGTTTCTATGCTTAAATTCAGGATCGGAGTCAGTGACTCTAGCAGCCAGAATCTCTGACATCAATGCAAAAACCATGACAGAAGCTGGTGGAAAACATGAAGGCAAGGAAATTAAAATCATGGCATTAACTGGTGCTTTTCATGGCCGAACAGACCGTCCTGCACAATATTCAGACTCATCTTTGGGAGGTTACAGAAAAAACTGTGCTTCGTTCCAAGGTCGAAACAACCTCATTACTGTAGATGTTAATGATGTAGAAGGGTTAAAAAAGGCATTTTTGAAAGCCGATGCTGATAATATATTCATTGAATCATTATTCATAGAACCAGTTATGGGTGAAGGCAATCCAGGTATGGGAATTACCAGGGAATTTTATGATACCGCTCGCCAATTAACCAAAGAAAGGGGCACCTTATTATTAATCGATTCTATTCAAGCAGGGTTAAGAGCACAAGGCTGCCTGTCAATTGTTGATTATGATGGATTTAATGGCATTGAAGCACCAGATATGGAAACCTACTCAAAAGCACTTAACGCTGGACACTATCCACTATCAGTACTGGCATTGACTCCAGAAACAGCTGAATTGTATGTCAAAGGCGTTTATGGCAATACCATGACAACCAACTCTAAAGCCATGGATGTCGCTTGCGAAGTTCTGGCCCGAGTCGATGATGCTTTCAGAAAGAACATCAAAGATCGTGGTGTTGAATTCGTCGAAAAACTCAATGGCTTACAAACCAAGCTCAATGGTCAAGTCACCAATGTACAAGGTACAGGTTTGTTGTTCTCATGTGAACTTGCCCCTGAATTCAAGGCTTATGGCAAAGATTCAATAGAAGAATACATGCGTTATCAAGGCATTGGAGTGATTCACGGCGGAGAAAATTCACTGAGGTTTACACCGCATTTCGCCATTACATCTGCTGAAGTTGATTTAATCATTGAAGCCGTTGAACATGCCATATTGAATGGTCCAAAAGCCAACGCTCTAGATAAAGCCAGTTAAAAAACCATGAGTGATGAACAATCTGTAAACCCTTCAAAAAAAGATCAAAAACAGCGGCGACATTCAGATCGCCGCTGTGATGAATTCTGCGATGACTTCATCGACAGAAGAAGGATAGAAAGAAGAGTTATAGTTCAAGAAATAGATTTCGCTGATCGAAGAAAAAAGCAAAGACGTTCACCTGTTCTTGGGCTTGACTACAAAGATCGTCGTAAAAAAGATCAAGAAAAAAAAGAAGCCAATGAAGAAGACCGTTAAACACAAATCACAACATTACTGACAAACCACTAATGTGATTGAAGACACTTCCTCTCTTTTGCTTCATTGACTAAAACCTAAGATAAAAATTATATTAAAATAACAGAGAAAAACTTCAAAGTTGGATATACAAAATTAATTACCACTTATTGATAAACTGGTAAAATAAAATACCACAGCTAAGAATTAGGTCTCATTATCCAAATATAATAATTTTCATACAAATTAACAACAAGTATCAAATGTACTTGATAACAAACTAAATACGATACAGGAAATACAACATGACAGACATATCATTTGATATATCAATTAAACAGGCCCTTAAAGGTGATATCGAATTCGATACAACTGTAACCATAAAAGGCTGGGTCCGTAATCGTCGTGACTCCAAAGCAGGCTTCTCTTTTGTTGTCATGCATGACGGTTCATGTTTTGATGGCATACAGGTCATTGCCGACAAATCATTAGAAAATTATACCGATGAAATTAAACACTTAACCACTGGTTGCTCAGCAATCATCACAGGTCAACTGGTAAAATCAGGCGGCAAAGGCCAATCCTGTGAAATTCAAGCAACCTCTGTTGAAGTCACTGGCATGGTTGATGACCCAGAGACATACCCTGTACAGCCCAAGCGACACACCATGGAATTTTTACGCAGTGTTGCACATTTACGTCCTCGCACAAATACATTCAGTGCCATGACTCGTGTAAGAAACACCTTGGCACAAGCCGTTCATCGTTTTTTTCACAGCAATGGGTTCAATTGGATCAGCACACCTATCATTACAGCCAGCGACTGTGAAGGCGCAGGTGACATGTTTAGGGTTACACAATTGGACCTGGCCAATGTCCCCACCAATGACAAAGGTGATGTTGACTACTCACAAGATTTTTTTGGTAAAGAAACGTATTTAACAGTATCAGGTCAACTCAATGTTGAATCGCAGGCACTGGCTATGTCAAAGGTCTATACATTTGGCCCAACTTTCAGAGCTGAAAATTCCAATACAACCAGACATTTGGCAGAGTTTTGGATGATTGAGCCAGAAGTGGCTTTCTGTGACTTGAATGAAAGCGCTGATTTAGCCGAAGACTTTTTAAAATATGTTTTTAAAGCTGTACTTGATGACAATATGGATGACATGCAATTTTTTGATAAATTTGTGCAAAAAGGCGTGATTGATCAACTCAAATCATTTGAGACTGACAGTTTTGCCCGAGTGGATTATACCGATGCGATTGAAATATTATTGAAATCTGGCAAAAAATTTGAATACAAAATTGAATGGGGAGTTGAGTTACAAACTGAGCACGAAAGATATTTGGCCGAAACCCATTATAAAAAGCCCACTGTTATCATGAATTATCCAAAGTCTTTCAAACCGTTTTACATGCACATTAACGATGATGACAAAACAGTCGCTTGTATGGATGTACTAGTGCCAGGTATTGGTGAATTGATTGGCGGATCTCAGCGAGAAGCCCGTTATGATGTACTGCTTGAGCGAATGAAAGAGCATGAATTGGATTTGGATGACTACAAATGGTATCTGGATTTACGTAAATACGGTACAGTACCTCACGCTGGTTTTGGCTTAGGCTTTGAGCGTTTGGTCAGTTATGTTACAGGCATCAACAACATTCGTGATGTGATTGCCTTTCCAAGAACACCAGGCAACGCCAAGTTTTAATTTACCATCACGTGACAAGGCATTACCCTGCCTTGTCACATCTTGTGTTACCACCCTAAATTGTATGCCTTTGATATGTCACTAGATTTCGACAATTTATTTCCAACCTTAAATACAGTGTCTGCAAGTGGAGTCATTCGAACTTATCCTAAAGATTTCCAAGTCACCGAACTTAATGACATTGAATTATCTGGTGAAGGTGAACATTTATGGTTATACATCGAAAAAACCAACAGTAACACCGACTGGGTCGCCAAACAGTTGTCCAATATATGCCAAGTACCCAGACGTCAAGTGAGCTTTGCAGGCCAAAAAGACCGTATTGCCATTACAAAACAATGGTTCAGTATCCAGCTCCCAAAAATTGAGGATCAAGATAAAATTCAAGCTGCCCTACCCGATGAAATCGTTATTCTTAAATCGAAAAAACACAGCAAAAAAATAAAAATTGGGCAATTGAATCACAATCAATTCAGGATTACCTTACGCAATATAGACGGTGACAAACAACAAATCCAAGCAAACATAGACTCAATCAAAGAAAATGGAGTTCCCAATTATTTTGGCCCACAAAGGTTTGGCCACCACATGAGCAATATACAAAAAGCAAGTGATTGGTTTGATGGGAGGTATAAACCAAAAACCAAAAATCTTAAAAGCCTCCTCATTTCAACAGCCCGTAGTCATATCTTCAATACTATTATTGCTCAAAGAATATCCAATAATAATTGGCATAAAACAATCACAGGTGACATTTTACAACTTAATGGTACGCATTCTTGGTTTAATTCAGGCGATGCCACAGAAGAAGAAATCAGTAAACGCCTTAAAGATTTTGATATACACTTAACCGCTGCAATGTGGGGTGAAAACCCAGTGCAAAGCATAGGTCACTGTGCACAGCTAGAAAAACAAGTCGCAGATGAGTTTCCTATATATCAACAAGGATTCAACAAATTTCGTCTTAAACAAGACCGAAGGGCCATGAGAATTATACCAATTAACCTTAACCATCGATGGTTAGATGATCAACTCATACTGACATTTAAATTGTTACCCGGCTCCTATGCTACTGGAGTGATGAGAGAAATACTCAACATCACTGAATACAAAATAAATTAATCTCAATCCACTTCAAACTTGATCAATTCAACAGGCAAGGGCTGTTGATCACAAGCCATATGGAAAGCCTGACACTGCGCATTGATGGCATTTGCATCTATACTAGAAGCTTGATTGCCATAACCAACCCCAGCTATTGCACATGAGAAACTTGTTAAGGTAAAAGAACTTGTCCCTCCAGAACCAGTTGTTGTGAATGATGGAAACGTTAATGTATTCCAATCAAAAGTGCTGACCACATTTCCATTTAACGTTGCTCCAGTCAGACAACCTTGATTTCCATTAGGGGGTCTTGTTGAAAAATTCCAGTTGTCAGCAAAATATTTTCTACTCATCACATGACCAGATATTGAAGATCCAATAACCTTTGTACTTTTCAATAAATCATTTTTCTTTAAAAAAGCAGAGATTTTTGCTGAAGCAGAAACCGAAACCAAGTTCAACTCAGCAGTCGTTGATTGTTTGAATTTTTTACGTGTAAATGCTGCAAATACAGACTGATCAACCACTCTATTTTCTAGGGGGCTCAATATAGGCAAAACCGGATGAGGGTTGTGTTGTAAGTAAACAACTGACTTATCAAACAACTTCTTAGAACTCTGTAATGATAAGGGATTACGACTCGAGGCAAAACCTTGTCCACCAAACATGGCCATTAAAGGTATGGCTGCTTTGGATATTTAATTCACAATATTCTTTTCTTTTTTGTTTTTTATATATTTCATGCATGCCCCATTTATTGTATAACTTTAATCTTACTTGAAATTGACTATCAGAACAATAACAATTAAAAACCTATTGATCAACTTACAGTGAACACATCACATGAGGTCTTAATATGGCAATTTATTCGATCGGCATTAACTGCGGGTGACAAAAATGGTTCCTCATGCGTGGGTGTGATGGCTCAATCAATTCAGGAAAACTGCAATCAGGAATCACAGCAATGTCATAAATTTGATCAACATTGCCGGTAAAATTAATAAAAGCTACTTCAGTGTTGTCCTCTAGGTTGATTATCCTAATGCCAGAAAAAGTTTCATCATATTTTTTTGCCAAAGGTGCTGGGTTGGTCACATCAGCGGCTCTGACCTTAGATAAACCCACAAACATCAATGGACCATAAAAATCCATGCCTCTGGTAAATCCAGGCACCTCAATAATGGTTTCAACTTGTTCTGTCTCGGGATCAAAACCACACACTAAACCATGACCAGAGTTACAGAAGTACACACGATCATTGTACCACCGTGGCGAATGAGGCATCACCAAACCATCAACCAATATGCGATTCTCTGCCACACTCATCAATGTACCATTGAATTTTTCACCTTTTCTCCACATGCCTTTTTCATCAAATTGTGAAAAAGTGGTCACATATGCCGGTTTGCCATCACGCAATGCCATACCGTTAAGATGGCATCGGTCTTCAGGCACCAACTCTGAAATAAAATATGGCTTCCAACGTGGAACAAAACTTGAATCTGGTTCAACCGTACACAAACAGGAAAAACTGGAGTTCACAGCCCACAGTCCCTCATCACCCCAATCAATGTCATGAATATTGATCATACCCGAATAATGCGCAGATCGAGTAATAAAACAAGCATCCACACGATCATCGACAGGCGCATTGAGCTTTTCTTGATAGGCTTTCATCTCTTTCATGCGCTTTTCTTGAAAAGCTTTTTGTTCTGGTGTCAGCTCAATTTTTTCCTCTTCTGAGACTTTTACTTCTTCAGTCGTGTTAACTTCCTTGACTGCTTGGACTTCTTCTTTTGGCTTTATTCTCGGTGCCGTGATATCATCCTTAATATCTTGTAAAGGCTGTTTGATTTTTTCAATCAGACCATCTTCACGTTGGAAATTTACAATTTGAGTAAATATACCCAATGTTAAACCTGTTTCAGTTGCCACCAAACCCATTGGACGTTGAAAACTCTTAAAGTTCACGTCCAAACCTTCACCATCACTTCTGACCAACATTAAACGACCTGCTTGATAGGATGTAAAAGCAATGGCGATGTTCAACTGCTTAAGAATGGCCGGTAAATTATCACTGTATTCACAGTTAAAATCCATTTCTTTATACAACTCTCTGAGCTCTTGTCTTTGTTTGGCAAGTTTTTGTTGTTCAGCCAATTGCTTTTCATTTTTATTTTTTTCTGTCATTTTTTACTTGTTCTTTTGTTTCGCTTATTGCATTAGTTTTTTGCGTTTTTCTTGAATTTTTTTCAATCGTCTTGTTGTCATTTCAGACAATTTTTCTTGCAATTCATCGACTGTGATTTCTGGATTTTCTGCAATCAGCAATGCAGAAATTCCGGAAATGATGGCTGCTGCCAAAGATGTTCCTGAAAATGTACCATACTCACCACCTGGCACTGTTGTTTTTATTTGATTACCAAATGCCAGTAAATCTACCGACTCGCCATGATTACTGGACTTCAATGGTTTATTATTCAAATAATTACTGGAGCCGACCACAATGGCTTTATCAATTGAAGCTTCAATGCTATTTTTTTCAATCAATTGACCGTCGTTACCAGCTGCAAATATCACAGCTGTTCCCTTGCCATTTCTTCCATATTTCCTTAAATCATTGACGACATCAGCAATAGGCTCAACAAGCCAGGGTGAATTCCAACTACAATTGATAACATCAGCATCATTTATACGCGCTAGCTGGAAACTCAATAAAGTTTTTGAAGTCCATGTTTCAGGTTGTCTGATGGCGATCAATTCTGCATCAGGAGCAATGCCATCAATACCACTTTTATCATGTGCTGCAAATATCACACCAGCCACTTTAGTGCCATGAGAATCAATTGCTAACTGCGGACTGGCATTGAGTTGTTGTGACTGAGCATCATAAGCAAATACTTGTTTAATATGTGTTAAATCAGGATGATTGAGATCAAAACCATCATCAATCACAGCTACCTTAGCTCCATTACCTGTTGTGTCTTTCCATAATTTTTTAACACCCATCACTCTTAAATAACGCGGTAAGGCCTGTGCTATTTGTTGTTCTTTTGTTATTTTTTTATGACTGTGGCCTGCTCCATGCGCTTTTTTTCTGATTTGTAAGATATCAGGTTGTACATGTTCTATGCCTTTTTTACGTAAAATATTCCTAATTAAGTTACTGGTTATTTGTGCACCTTCGATGTGCAACGCAAAATATCTGAATTTCTTACCAACATATAACTCTTGTACCTTAACAATATTTTTATCAGCTTTTACAATTCTCTTATTATTGACTTTTCTGGTAGCTTTGACGATTAAACGGTCAGAAAGTATGACATGATTGCCTGTATTCTCAACAACATAATGATCACCATCTTTTGTTAAAGTAACTTTTTCACCAAATTGTTTAAAAACAATATTTTCTGATGCAATTATGGGCGTAACAAAAAATAACAGCACAATAAAAATGCGCATACAAATTCTCCTTACAGAAGTAAAAATTTCAATTGATTAATAATTTTAGGTCAGCTAACGGTATTCATATTAACGTTAATACGTGACGAGATCAGTCAAATAAATCATCATGTATTTGTCCATCCCAAGGGTGGAGCATCATACATTCCATCAGCAAATGAAACTGATTCGGAAACTCTTTGATGACATTTTCAGGGTCAGAAACCAAATTTTTATCAACGATTAAACCAAACTCAACTTTTCCGTTATATGACAAAATACTGATACCCATACCAATAGTGCCATTTTGAGGCACCCAAAACATCACTTTTTCTACTTTAGTTCCTGCAATATACAATGGAACTTGTGGACCAGGAACATTGGTTAAGACAGTTGTGGCCTTCTTAGAAAAAAGGTGCAGTAATTTATTTTGTACCAATTCTGGAGCCATTCCTATGGCACTGAGCAAACCAAAGGAAACAATCGCTTGTTTTGATTTTTTCAATTCATTCATTTCATTATGAACATAAGCCAATCGTTTCAGTGGATCACTTTCAAAAATGGGAAGCTTTAGAAAAACCAAACCAAAATGATTGCCCAAATTTTTAGCGTGTTCCAATGGTCTAAGGTTTACTGGCACCGTTGCATTAATGACCAATTCAGACGGGTCTTCTCCAATATTGAGCATGTATTGCCTTAGTGCACCAGCCAAATTAGAAATCAAAACATCATTAACTGTGGTGCCTGTAGCATGTGCAATCGCTTTGACTTGTGTCAGTTCCAGTGAAGGCGACCATGCTGCGTTTTTTCTCACACTTAACTTCGACTTGAAGACGGTTGGAGGGTCATCCGGTAACGTTAATGCATTGAATAATTCCGCTGCAATATCGGTGGCTTCTGTCACACCTTTTTCTACTGTTTCTGGATTCATCAGTGTTTGGAGCCCAATTTTTTTGATTTGATTGGCCAATTTAATTGAATGATTGAATTGTTTTTTTGCTGGATTAATCACTGACTTTAACATCCCAAGCTTGCGATGTTTTTCTTTAATTTCATTGTCACGGCTCAGATTCAAACTGTTATCTCTGCTGGTACTGGTCATGGATAACAACACTTGAATTAAGGCAATACCATCAGCATAACAATGGTGTATTCGCGATACCAATACTGGTCCTTTTTCATAATTTTCTACAATATGAAATTGCCACAATGGTTTAGACTTATCTAATGGTGAAGACGCCAGGTCACTGACGAAATCCTGTAATTCTTTGTAATCAGCCTTACCAGGCAATGCAATTCTTCTTACATGTCCTTTGATATCAAAAAATTCGTCATCATGCCAATACGTTCCTGTCGAATTAATCACCGCTTTTTGTTTAAACCTGCGAAAACTGAGAAAATTCTTCTCGAGCATGTGTAAAAAAGCATTATAATCGGGCAATTGATCCAGAAACATCATCCCAGTGATCATCATCAAGTTTGAGGGGGACTCCATTCTCAGCCACGCCGTATCTACTTTCCTCATCGACTCTTTTTGATTATCAAAATAATTGAACATAGGTATTTATTATTATTGCTAAGGGTTTCAATCTTATCATGACAAGAGCACCCATCACGCTAAAAAATCATTAATTTATTTTATTCGTGTTAAAAATTGATTCTAATCTCTATAATGTTGATAAATATCATTTATTTCATATTTATTCGGGTTAGAATAGCTTTATTAAACATCATAACTAAGAAAGTATAGTGACGCAACAGGAACTCCAGATACCAAACTTTACATTGATCAAAGAAATAGGCAGAGGCGGCATGGCCAAAGTTTATTTGGGTGAGCAGCTTCAACCAAAACGTAAAGTTGCCATCAAGATTGTATCTCCCAGCAATAATAGCCCGCAAATTCTTGAAGATCTCAAACAAGAAGGCGATACAGTTGCCCAATTTAATCATCCAAACATTGTGACTGTATACTCATGTGGTGTGGTTGATAAGAACTACTATTTAGCAATGGAGATTCTTCCTGGTGGTGATTTAAAACAGAAAATCGGTGAAGGACAACTAGAAGAGATGGAAGTACTGAAGATCATGAAGGACATGAGCAGTGCACTGGCCCATTCACATAAACGTAAAACCTTACATCGTGACATCAAGCCCGAAAACATCATGTTTAATGAAGAAGGTAAAGCCGTATTATTGGACTTTGGTATCGCTAAAGCGCAAGGTAAAACCAGTGAATTCACCCGCATCGGTGCCGTGGTTGGAACACCACATTATATGAGTCCTGAGCGCGCTTTGGGTAAAAAAATTGACGAACGATCTGACCTTTATGCTCTGGGTGTTGTCATGTATGAAATGTTAATTGGCAAAAAACTGTTTGAAGGCGAAGATACTTTTGCCGTCAGTTATGCTCATGTTCATGAACCTCATCCTCCATTGCCGCCAACTCAGTCTGCTTTGCAGCCAATATTAGACAAATTGCTGGCTAAAAATCCAGATGACAGATACCAGTCTGCAGATCAACTGACCATTATCCTGGACAAATGGATAAAAAGACTAGACAGGAGCAATGCTCATACCACACAGGGCTTTGTACCCATTGGTCATGCCTATAAAAAGTCCAATAATAAACCCATCATATATGTACTCAGCGCTATTATTTTTTTAGGTATTGCTGGAATTCTCGGTTGGTATTTCACTCAAGAAAAAGTTCAAATAAAAAATATTGACTTATCTCCGGCACAAAAAATTGCATTGAACAACAAAAGAGCTGCAGCCAATAGATTTCTCAAGTTAGAGCAATTTGAAAACGCAGAAATCAACTTTAAAACCATCTTACAAGAGTATGATTGTAAAGATACCGATGCCAGAAACTTTATGCGTGAGTTCAACCCACAATTCTTTCAAAAAATCCTTGACCAATGTCCCGATTAATTTTCACACTGATACCAGTCAACTAAACCAATTTACGGTATCAAATCCCACTCATATTTTTAACTTTGATGATTTCAGCTGCAATGCTGATGGCGATCTCTTCAACTGTGCGACTGTTAATTGCCACACCTATTGGAGCTGATATTTGATCTAAATCATTCTGTAAGTGCCCTGCTTTTTTCAAAGCTTCGAACATTACCTTAATTTTATTGCTGCTACCTAGCACACCAATATAACGATAAGGTCGGCCAAGCACTTGCGATAACAGCAATTTATCTTCAGTAAATTTATTGGTCATCAAAACAACATAATCTTGATCTGACATTTCAATCTGCTGATGAATGTTATCATAATCAATGATTTGCTTACTCTGTACAAACTGATTTTCAATAAAGGTATTCAATGCAGTGCGATTATCATATAGATGTACATTGAACCCAAGTTTGACTAATAACTCAGATGTTGGTAGGCTGACATGACCTGCGCCGAACAAATGCAGGCATAAACGGCTGTTCAATAGTTCTGTATATGACCAATTTTCATCAGAGGTAATCGCAGTGATTTGAGGCGTATCCAAATCAACTATCTTGATGCCTTTAGGACACAGATGAATCATTTTTGTGTCATTTTCACACGCTTTTACTGTGTCTTTGTCTTTAACATGAATCGGAATAAATGCCACAATTTGCGAGCCGGAGCAAATCATTCCGGAACTGGAACGTGATCGACCATGATGGGTTTGCTCAATGATAAATGATTGCTGAGTATTTGAAGCCAATAAATTTCTGGCTTTTTCCACAAGATTGAATTCCATGATACCGCCACCAATGGAACCATATAATGACGTATCCTCTGATACGACCATCTTAAAACCTCTGCGCCCTGGCGCACTGCCAATTGATTCAATAACAGTCAATAAATACAATTGTTGTCCATTATTTAACAAGGACGAGATGGTTTTCCAGATATTCATATCATTTAAAATTGAAGTCGCAATGGGCATTGTAAGCCAAGCTCATAAAAAAACATATTGGCTACTTAAAAAATAGTGATTATTTGAGTGCCTCTTCCCTGAGGCAAATATGAGCTTCTGAAAGTTGCTTAGCCCGAATATTTCATCATAGAATGGATTTTAGGGTAAAAATGGTAAAGTAGAT
>CAYGTC010000037.1:0-42336 GCA_964352735.1 uncultured Alcanivoracaceae bacterium
TCAAATATTGAGAATCTAGATTATGAAACAGGACTCTTGTGCAGAGCCATGAAATCTTTTTGGGTCACTTCAATTTAATGCTCTCAATTGGTATCTGGTTGGACACAGTCAATGATAATAAGCTCCTTTTGGAGACTCTGCGAATAATTGCATAGAATTTTGCATCAATTCTTTTGGAAAATCATCCACAGATTTTTTGTGCATTTCAGCAGAATACCATTTTTCTATTAACACATAAGTGCCCGGTTCATTCAATTTCGATAAAATCTCACAAGAAATACAGCCTTCTGAAGTCAGTATATAAGGCAGTAAAGATTTCAAAAATTCATGTAAGTCTTTTGACTTTCCTTGTGCTGCTTTAAATTCATTAATTCGCGTAATTGTCATATGATCCCCACATTTAACTATTATTGTCCAAAACAAAAACATGCCACTAAAGCCATGATAATGTTAACCCTGATTTCGCTATATATTGATTCAATCAATCCTCTTGATTAGAAGAAAGATAGAATTTTGCTCCGCTATAATAGTATAACAACATTATTAACACATCTTCACAGAAAAATAATTAATCGATGATTTTTACATGAAAATGAGTGCCTAGTGACCATAAATTGGTCTTTATTTACTTGAACATATTTAATTGTTGCAGGATAAGCATGGCCTCCCAGCACTGTTGGAATAAAACCATTTGTTTGAGGTATTCATCCAGCTGCTGTTGTTCTGCATACCATTCTAAAACCTCTTCACTTTGGGAAGAGCCTTGATACCCTTTCTGATGTCCTTATCCAGATCACTACTCCAATCAACAGCTTTTGCATTCATCTTCATCACAATAGTTTTCAATTTGCGTTATTTTAAAATTGTTCAAATTACAAAACTTATACGGAATTAAAAAGGCATTGGATGCAATGATTCAGAACTTAAACTGACAAAATAGAACAACCATGTTTACTTAAATGAAAAAATCTTCAAATAAGGTTTACTAACCGACCATGTAGTCAATCATTTTTCTGACTTGATGAAAGCGTTGAGTCATGCCATTTAAAACATAATCAATTGAAGCCACTTGATTTTTATCGGATATTTTATCTATGAATAAAATCCCATCCAAATGATCCACTTCATGTTGTGCAAGCCCCGCTTCTTCTCCAGAGAGGATTGTGCTATGCAAATGGCCTTGCTCATCCAAATATTCTACCGTGACTTGTGAGTGTCTTTTCACTGTACCTCTGAGATGATAAAAGCTAAAACACTCTTCTTCGCAGTCAAATGTATCCTCTGAAACATGGGTAAAATGTGGATTGATCATGACAACAAATTGATCGTTAAGGCGTAACACTATCATACGCACAGCATGACCCACTTGAGGTGCAGCAATGGCGTTACCATTTCCATCAGATATGGCCTTAAGTCCATCAAGAATACTTTTCATTTCAGCAATGCTTTGCTGGATAAACTCTTTTGAAATGTCTTGAGATTTGACTGGTTGCGATACTTTTCTTAAGATGGGATCTCCCAATTGCCTAACTCTCATGTATATACCTATTATTGTGATCAATGAATGTGATAAGAATTAAGACCGAAGTCACCTGTTATGATTTCAAAGAATCTGATATTTGATCACTTTTGTCTGACATAAATTTCTCTTTCGCCGCGACCTTCGATGTTTATACTATCAGTATATTGAAACCCAAGCTTAAGCAGCACATGAATTGATGTTCGATTTTTTGCAGCAACAGTTGCCAAAACTCTGCAACGATTCTGCTGCTTGAATACGTTTTCAATCAAAGCCTTGCCAATTTCGGTAGCATAACCTTTGTGCCAATGTGATTGCGCTATGGCGTATCCACATTCTATGTCATTTAAACCCAAATAATCACAATACAAAAGACCAGAAAAACCAATAATGGATTGAGAGCTTTTTTCTATCAAACTCCCCAGTCCAATGTTCTGTTGATTGATGATAAATGATTTTTGTATGTATTCTTTGGTTTCCTTGTAACTCAAAATCCGTGCTTGTGGTAGATATTGCATCACTTCAGTCTGGGAGAAAACGACATGATATAATTGCTCTATATCATCATCTGTGGTTGCTCTGAGCAATAATCTTTCTGTATTAATCATCATTTTTTTAATGGAATTTAGGGATAAAACCCACTTTCTTGAACGATTTGGTGAAGTTTTTGGGTTAACATTGAACCAGTAGCACTGTTATTAAAGTTTTTTTCTCATTTTGATGATGACATTAGCGGTTCCATTTTCATAATGCTGTATATCCCGACCAAATTCTTGATAACCACGCGCCAAGTACAATGCTTCACCTGCAATGGTAGAACCCAGTTCTATACTACGAAATCCTGCATCGCGTGCAGCCGATTCACCCAATTTGAGTAATAATGTTCCAATACCACAACGCGTCCACTGCGGATGAGAATACATCGCTCGTATACGCGCTGCCTGTTTTCTTGGATCACTGCAAGTATCATCACGGCCTTCTGCATGGTCACCGCCATACAAAGTTTTGCGCTTGCCCCAGCCACCACAACCAACCATAATAGTATTGTCATTGTGAAAGGTTTCAATCACAAAATAGGTTTGATCTTCGATTAAAGTATGATCAATACCCATGGTTAATTTTGCTGTTTCTATTTCAGCAGCAGACAAATAATCTGTCATGTTTTCTGCAATCGACAACTGCATCAAGTTGATTATTGCAGGAATGTCTTCTGTTCCTGCTGTTCGAGAGATCAATTCAACCATAATTTCTGTAGTATATTCCTGCTTTGAGCAATATAATGGCTTAACAGGGCATTGTTTTGTTATTTAATCCAGCCTTTGACTTTGGCACTGCGTGCTAAAAAAATCAGCAAAACAGCAATAATAATGACCATGATTGGCATAATCAAACCGCCTGGGCCAAACACATCAAAACTGTTTGTGATAAAAAAGCCTGCGTACATTTGTACCAAAACAGCCACAAGTGAAAGTATCAAGGCTGGCAAGGCCAGTGATTTCTTCAATAACATCAGTAAACATCCAAAGAAACCAGCAAAAACCGCTAATCCATAGGCAATCATCGCCCATTGTGGTGTATTGTTATAAACTTGCTGTTGAGCTTCTGGCAAAGCAGACAATGCTTCTGGGGACATGGTTGCATCCATAATAAATGCGGCAATGCCCATGGCATTCCACAATAGTGCAATTATAATTACAACATAAAACCAAGTAGGTATTTTAACAGAATCGTTCATTGCTCCCCCTTAACTGATAAATGAATAAGTTATCATTATAGCAAAAATATCAGTACACCAGAAAAATTTATTAGCTTGATTTTATAACAAAGTATTCATTGACTTAATAGATAAGCATTAATATAACCGTATTCAATTTCTTCATTATTTTCTCTTTAATTGATGATTAAAGATTCAGTATGAAGCGACAAAAAAATTATACCACCCCAAAAACCAGGAATGAGCATATGATTAAAGAAATTGATTAAAGGCCTTTGACTAATTATTGTGTTGATTGAAAAAAGAATTAATCAAAGGCCCTATTTGGCTTAAATATCGATGCTCACTGTTCCAACATCATAATCATCATTGGACTTTTCTAATCGCAGAGCCATGGTTTGTTTCTTTTGATTCATTCTCCCAAAATTGGTAAATACATCTACATACAAAGTGGTTGCACCTGATAATTCTGGCGAATTATTGCCATAGAAATGAACTCTAATCTGATAATCGCCTTTTGGCGCTGTTTTAATCAAATATTCTTCTGGTCCATATCCCCCAGTGAAATCTTGATGAAACATACCACCAACGGCAGAAAGTTTGTGACTGTAATTGACTTTTTCGCCATTGGGTTCAATGACCCACAGATCAATATCTGTCATGTCACTGTCCCAGCCCATGACTATTCGAACATCAACATCCAGCGCAGCAATAAACCTTTTATCGATAAAACTGTAATCTATTTTGTGTTTGTTTAATTGCGGCATCATTTGATTAATTTCCATCAAAGCAGTGACTTCGATACCATTAAAACGATCCCATTCCGTAGTTATGACCTGATACAATAATTCAATGGCTTGCTGATAATCAGCTCTGATGTTATTTTTTTGTGCCCTTATTTGTAAGGCCAACGCTAAATCTCTCAAGGACTGAGGTTCTTCTTCTCTATCTGCTAGAACTTGTCGATATGCATCAATACTCAAATCAATATAGTTGTACTCCTTAAGTTTCATTGCCATGGTTCTTAACAGTCGGCTGTCTTGAATCTTTAATTCGGCAATATTAGAAAGTACCTGTAAGCCAAAATCTTGTTGTTGATTTTTCAAAAAGAAATCAGCACTATCAAAGTAGAAAGCTGGTGAATTATGATAGGTTTTCTTCAAATCATAGTATAAAGCAGCTCTTGCATGTTTTTGCTCTCGTTTTAAAGCTTTGAGATAAGGGGTCTCTGGGTCCCATGCGCTGATTTTGACCGTTGCATTTGTACCCATTTTATTGCCCTGTTTTTTGGCTTCCATCGAATCATCAACTGTAGCATCCATTACTGGGCTCATTGGCGCTTCGCGTGCAGCAGTAGTGACCGCAATCTCCCCTTCCAGATCAACACCACTCATATTGCTGCCAGTTACGGTCATACTGTCCATTTCTTCAGTCTCTGTGGCACCATTAAGCGCTCTGCTCCTTGGCGTCTGGACAACAGGTTTCTTGTTGATATATTTGGGAAATGTTTTTTGCCACCATTGTTTGCGCAATTCCCATTGCGCTATGACTTGATCAATTTTATTGACTTTTGCATCATTGACCATTTTTTTCTTTACTTTCATGGCTTGAAAGTATCCTTTCCTCATGTTAATCAGTGATAGCGGTGGAACAATTTTGTGTTCTACGTATTGCTCTAGGTTTTCCAACACCAACAATGATGTAAAATCACTGACAAAACCATATTTTTTGCTGAGTGTGATGATTTTTTGTTTGTGAGATTGAGTGTCTTTTTGCCACAATTCAAGGCGTTTTTGAGCCCATATGTATTCAGGTAAGTCACTGGTAAGCGCCTCCTTTTTAGAAAGCTTTATGATCACTGTATCCATCACTTGACCTGAATGACCGTATTTCAACTTTAGCTCAGCGGTATCTGACAACAATTGACCACCGATCACCTGATGATTTGATGATGATTTTAAAGGTGTTTGTGGCAGTTGATCGACTCGTCCCTTAATTACTTCAACGTCAATCAGTTGTCTGACTGGCTGATGTAAATTTTTAACCATTTTAACAAAATCATTCTTGGCAAAAATTTGAAATGCCTGACCATGATGAAATTGGGCCAGTTGTTCAGCATAGGCAAAATTTGCGGTAATGTCATTGCTGATGACATACAAAGGTGCAGAAACATCTATTGGTTGTTTCTCTGCAAATGTATGCAATGTATCACTGAACAATAATAGAGCATCCAACGATTTAAGTTTTGGTAAATGATTCAATGCAGACAAATTTGTTGCGCCATCGTATTGAATCGACATCAAATGCTGACGCAACTGTCGCCAATCTCCATTTTTGATGTTAAATATTTGCCCTTGGCGCAGCTCATTACGCAATGTAAAAAGACTCACCTCAAGGTTTGGCTGAAAACGAAAAAATGTTTGTAAAAAATCCAATTCTTTTTTGTGATCTTGACCAAATCGTGAATGCGAAGCGTCCCAGACGATTTGAATATTTTCCCAAGTTGGTAATGACTGCTTTATTTTTGATTCTGGATTCACATCATTAACAGAAAAATAGTAGGCATTTTTCGAATTTTTGCCTATGATTGCTGCTTGTTTTTTTAAAACTGGGACTTGTAATGATAATGCATCAGTTAAGATGAAATCTTTTTGTTGAAATGATGTGACATACTGATTTTGCCATGTATTAAATGCCAGACCACTAAAATCACTACTGGTTAAAATTGGTTCAGCCGACACATTTATGGCTTTAAGGTCAAAAGAAAATTGCCCTATTTTTTGCCCAATCATCAAAGGCACATCGTAATTGAATACATCATTATTATTCGAGAGTATCGAAGATAAATGTATTTTAATGGTCCTTTTTTGGCCTGAGGTTAATGGAAAGATGCGTGTTTTAAATACATTGCCCTGTACTTTCTCAACCAGACCAGGGTCTACACCTTGGCGGACAATTTTATCAAAAGTGACGCGTGCCTTTTTCTTCTCAACTGCAACACCATCCACCATCACTCCATTGACATCAAGTGCATAGCCATTGATGACAGAATATGCAGGTATGGGAAAAATAAAATCAGCAGCTATGATGCGCTGATTTGGGTTATAAAAACTCATGGTAATGGTGGTTTGCGCCAAGTGACCCAGTATTTCACTGTCAATATGCATCGAAGTCAATTCAATGGGCTTGTCAATATTCTCAACAGGCTCAATGGTAATGGGCGGTATTGGAAGTGGTTCAAGCATTGTTGTGCGCTTTTTGGCCAATTGGCCAAAAACTGTTGTAGTGCCTATTAATAACAATAGGATACAGCTAATAGGCAGAATTAATTTGCTTATCATTGGTTATTCCCCAGTTTTTATCATTGATTAATCAAGTAACCGAATAAATAAATAAAAAGGGTTAATAATTGTTTATTAAATATGATTTATAGAGGTCTCTTATGATATGTTTCAATGAATAGATTAGGATCATCCACACCTAAATACACTTTCTGCCATGTGTTTTGAGATGATTTCTTAAGAGTAATCACAACATTGGGCACACCAAAACTGTTGTACCTTTTATGGTTTTTCCCCCTGCTTACGGATTCAGTATTTTGCGCAATATTGACAATATCAGGATGTTTTATGGTCAGCGGATTAAATAATCCATAGCGGATAATAATGCCCATTTTATCGATAGAAACTGGTCTCATGGCAATGGCACGATACTCAGCAATAAACCACAATAAACTCATGAATGTTAGTAACGATATCACATTGGCAGCCATTGGGGACCAGATAAAATGCAGTAACAGGTGAACAATCGGCAACTCAAAAGCAATAATCATAATAAAGCCTAATAAATTGCTTTGTGTTCCATCTTTTTTGTGAACAGAAAAATGGTGTTCACCCGTAAAATTCTCGACGTTAATCTTATCCTTTAATAACACATAAGTCCACACACGGGCCTCAAATGTTAAGAGCTTTGTAGCAATAGAATCGCCAAAAACTTTTATCAGTGGTGCTTCAATGGCTTGATCTGGATCTTTATCAGAGTTCAATGTGGATTTAATGGCCAAAGCCACCGTAATAATGGCACTGACCTCCAATACAACAAAGGCAATCACCACCACATATCTGATGTTTTCTAAATATAACCAGATGTCTTTTTGTTCAGAAGGTACAATAAAACTGCCCAGTAAAACCAGCAAGCTGATATAAACCACAGATTTTAGCCAAGCTGTTTTGATGTCATGCCAATAACAATAAAAACACACCAAAGGAATAGAGATGAAACATTCAAGCAACAGCCACAATTCGCCCTTTTGTTGCCCGTAATCATTCAACCAATGATTACCAGAATAATAAAAGCTCCAAAAAAGAGAAATAATAACGAGAAAGAATAAAGGAAAATTTTTTTGCGTAATAATCGATCTCATTGGAACACCTTGCTGATTACATGAAAAACACCATTATCATTTTAACATGACAATGGTGTTTGCTGAATTAACAGATTCATCATTTTACGGTTTTAATCAATACCCTGCCGCTTGACCATCTTTACGTGATTCTGTAGCACCCCAATAAACACCGTCTTTGAGTTGAATGGCCTGATAACCACCATATGGGCCATTGGCAAATTGAACTTTGTGGCCCATTCGCATTAATGCGCGGATAGTAGAATAGGAAAAGCCTGATTCCAAATTCAGAATACCCCCTTCAGTCATGACTTCACCAGTTGGTTCTGATGATTCAGTGTGATGTATTCGTGCTGCATCACCGGCTTCCTGTACATCCATACCAAAGTCAATCATGTTGATAATAATCTGGGCATGGCCTTGTGGCTGCATGGCTCCACCCATTAAACCAAAACTCATCCATGGTTGTCCATCTTTGGTAACAAAAGCTGGGATGATGGTTTGAAAAGGCCGCTTCCCACCTTCAAATACATTGACGTGTCCTTCTTCCAAGGTAAATAACTCGCCTCGGTCTTGTAAAATAAAGCCCAATCCTGGCGGCGTCATGCCTGAACCCATGCCACGGTAATTACTTTGTATCAAAGACACCATATTGCCATCTTTGTCAGCTACAGTCAGGTATATGGTATCACCACGCTCTAATGCGGGGTTACCAGCAGGATAACTGTTACCAGCTTTATTCAAATCTAATAACTTGGCCCGTTTTTTTGCGTAACTTTTCGAAACCAATTGTTTGACTGGCAAGTCATTAAAATCTGGGTCAGCATAGTATTTGGCTCTGTCCTCAAACACAATTTTTTTAGCTTCAGTAAATAAATGCACATATTCTGGTGAATCTAATTGCATATCAGACAAATCATACTGTTCTATGATGTTCAAGATTTGCAATGCGGCAATGCCTTGCGAGTTTGGCGGTAACTCCCAGACATCATAACCGCGGTAATTGGTACTCACAGGCTCAACCCAGTTGCTTTTATGACCGGCCATGTCTTCATAACTCAAAAATCCACCTTGTTCCTTAATATAATCCGCTATGGTGTGTGCAATTTTGCCTTTATAAAAAGCACCTCTACCACCTTTGGCAATGGCTTTGAGTGTATTTGCCAAATGTGGGTTTTTCCAGATCTGACCTTCTTTAGGTGCTTTGCCATTGATGGTGAATTGCTCGTTAAATCCTTTAAATTCACTCAAACGAGGCACAGAACGGTCCCAATAATATGCAATCAATTGAGTGATCGGCACACCATTATTGGCATAATCTATGGTTGGCTGAAGGATTTCCTTCATTGACTTAGAACCAAATTTATCATGCAGCATAAACCACCCATCAACGGCTCCTGGAACTGAGACAGGTAAGGGTCCATGAGAAGGAATCTTTTCATGGCCATTGTCAATGAACCATTGACGCGTTAAAGATTGCGGCGAACGGCCTGAAGCATTTAAACCATAAAGTTTTTCGGTTTTGGCATCCCAAACAATGGCAAATAAATCCCCCCCAATACCATTGCCGGTTGGCTCAACCAAACCCAACATGGCATTGGCAGCAATCGCCGCATCAACTGCATTGCCACCTGACTTTAAAATATCAAGTGCTACTTGCGTCGCCAGTGGCTGAGAAGTTGCAGCCATTCCGTTGCTGCCCAATACTGCCGATCTTGTGACAAATGATTGTCCAGTGACTCTATCGCCAGCATGACTACTAATACTGTAAGCGAGAAATAATAGTGAGAATATTATGTTATTTCTGATCATGATTTTACCTTTTTTTGGAATTTATTATACACAGGGTGTTCATTAATTTCTTATCAAACACTGGTTTAATACATTTTGTAAATTTGAATACATTTTCATTGCGTTTTACGCGTATACAAACACAAGACCGAAAACATTGGTTTTAAGCACATTTATTTAAACTCGTTTTATCAAAAAATAATGTTAACCAGCATAATAAAATAATCATTAGGAGACCTCAGCATTACTAGATGGCGAAAGAAGAAATAGAGATTGTTATCAAATTGAGGCAAAAATCACAGGTAATAGCTGGCTATTGACCAGGTTTTTAACGATGAGTCCGAATTTTTAGTCAGAAATTCGGACCAATTGATGAATTTAATTCGGCGACATTCACTTACCAGTGACATTCGCCTAATTTTTTACTCGTCACTGTAGTTATGCTGAGGTCTCCCTAACTTTAAGTTACAATAAAACCGTACTCAATATGTTCAGACAATAATTTACATGAAAAATCATCAAACCTACATAAAAAAAACTTATGAGTTAGCCAGACAATCTCAAAACAATGGTAACCACCCTTTTGGAGCATTACTGGTTATGGATGGTGAAATCATATCAGCTGCAGAGAATACAGTTGTCAGTAGTGGAGATATCACTCAACATGCAGAGTTGAATCTGGTCAGGCAAGCATCACAAAATTGGGCCCATAAAGATTTACAAAACGCAACACTTTATTCCAGTACAGAGCCTTGTGTCATGTGCAGTGGCGCTATTTTTTGGTCTGGTATTTCTTCAGTAGTTTATGGTTGTTCTGCTAAAAAAATGGCTGAAATCACCACCGGATCATTTGTGGTATCTTGCTCACATATATTTGATTTTGGAAATAGAACAATTAAAACTATTGGTCCCATTCTGGAAGAAGATGGTGCCACTATACACCGAGGATTTTGGCCATGAAAATTTGGATTGATGGGGATGCGTGCCCCAATGTTATCAAAGAGATTATTTTCCGTGCAGCAGACAGAACCCAAACTTACGTAACATTGGTGGCCAATCATTATGTCTCGACACCCCGATCTCCTTTCATTAATGCCATTCAAGTCCATCAAGGCTTTGATGTGGCAGATGATGAAATTGTCAAACGCATAAATACAGGTGATCTAGTGATAACAGCAGATATTCCACTGGCATCAGAGACCATCGATAAAGGCGGCATTGCCCTCAATCCACGTGGAGAGCTATACACCACAGAAAACATTAAAGCCCGTTTACAAATGCGTAATTTTATGGAAACCTTACGCAACAGTGGTGTAGAAACTGGTGGCCCATCGGCTTTAAGTCACAAAGATCGAGAAATGTTTGCCAACAACCTTGATCAACTTTTATTAAAAAAGTAACCACTTCATCATTGTTGATTGTCAAAGCTCAATGTTGTGCGACTCTTCCCCTTTAACATGATATTTTTCATATCTGACCACATCACTGGCATATACTTTAATCGTGTAATACCCGGCTGGCAGTTGTAAAGGTTCTCCATTTACAACTCCCTCACTGACAAATTCTCCTGCTGAATTAAACACAGAATAAGGCGTTTTCAAAGCTTGGGTGATTGATGCTTTTAATGTAGTCGAGTCATTGCTGTCAAAATAATCACCACCACCTAATTGTGACCATTGTTGAAAAGAGGCTTTTAATTCTTCATCGTCAATAGCAAAACCAACAATATTTAATCGTACATCAAAACCTTCATCAACCAACTTGGCAATGGCTGCTTGAGGATCACCGTCACATGTTTCTTCGCCATCTGTCACCAATATGACGATTTTTTTGCCTTTTTGACCCTTTAAATCTGATGCCACCATCGCCAAAGAATCGGCAATGGGTGTTTTGGCTAAATTTTTTGCCGTGATGCCATCTATCACTTGAGCCGCTTTATCCGGATTCAGTGGAGATAATTTAATTGCCAAATCTGTGCGACAAGCATTGGCTTGCTTATCGCCAAACACGCGCATGGCCAATGGTGTGTCTTTGGGAATGATTTCTGTTACCGCTTTTTTCAACACTTCTTTGGCAATGTTAATCCGACGCTTTCCATCCAAACGTTTCAACATACTTCCTGAAGCATCTAGAATCAGCTCAACCGCACCGCTACTGACCTGTTGTTTTTGTGTGATTTGCAATGTACCCGGACCCAATGGTTGTTCAAAATCACTGTTGATTTGCAAACCATAATGGGCCGGTTGACGCAGTTTGGCAGCCACCCTTTCAAAGGCTTTCTCTACTTCTAAACGAGAATTAACCGTTGTAAAATGACCATGATTGACCCGTGCCCAGTCTTGCATTAAATCCGTTTGTCGCTCAGGTGCACCACCAAAGGCACTGGCAATGATGGCAATTGAAAACACTTGAGGCTGAACAATTGGCAAGTTTTTCCATACTTTTATGTCTTTGGTAGTCACAGCATCGGTAAAAATAATGATGGCTTTGGAGCCTTGTCGATTGGCCAATGCTTTAGTGGCTTTGTTTAAAGCGGTCTCTGCTGCACTTGAATTATCGTTTCTGGTGTATTGATTTAATATGGTTTTCAAATAATAAGGCTCAGCATACCATTCATCCATCAATAGCTCCCCACCAAAAGGCAAGAAATTCACCTCATCCCTACCCGGTATTACACCTTCAGCGTAATGACTTAATGCCCGATAAATCAAAGGTTGATAAGAAGCAGTGCTGCCGCTGGTGTCCCATGTAAATATCACTGATCTGGGCGGTTCTGATACCTTCAGATAGTAGGTCTGTTCGGGTTCTACATTCATTTTATAGACCACACGCTCTGGATCGTTTGATTGTTCAATCAAGGCCACTTTTTCCCCATTATTATCCTCCAAGTGCAATACCGTTTTAACGGTTGGTTGCCCTGATAAGGTCACCGTCATGGTGTTGTGATTTTTTGCTACCTTAAACTGATACCAATCTGGTTTGTCAGATTGTTCTAATTGTACTTGACCATTGACTTGCTGGCCCGAACTGATGTCATGTGCACGCTGCTTGGTATGATTATCCAAATTATCGTCACCAAGTTGTTGAGCGGACAAACCGCTGTTGTGGTACTCGTAGAAGGATTGTTGATTGTTCTCGCCCCATTGACCCAATATACTGCGGTAATTGTCATCGGCTTTATGTTCAAGCACTCTTATGGTTTTGGGCATATAACGGTAGGCTCTTGGCTTCACATTGCCAACATTAAATTTCACATACCTTGCCCACACTGGCTGCTCAAAAACCATATTTTGTGTGCCCTTTTTTTGGCTGAGATCATGCTTGCTTATTTCTGTCCATGGGCCAACCGGGCCATCACGCGAAACCATCACCTGCACATGATCAAAAGTTTCCTGTTTATCTTTCAACACTGGCATGTCCCATTCGATGCCATCAATCAATGCCATGCGTTGGTGATGAAAACCAACAACCCATTGCCAATCATCATTGTTAGACGACCGTGCATAGGCATTCTCCTGTGCCTCTGTCAGTAAATTAACATCCCATTTTCTTGAGGTTTGTGGCAAAGACCACACCACATGACCACCGTGTTTGGGGGCAGCAATATTAAATGCTCTGTCTTTGAAAGTTTGCGCATCAGCAATCACCCGCCATTCACCCAATGTTGGGGCTTTTTTCTTGCCGGTATGATCATTTTTAATCAAAAGTCTAGCGTATTTGGCATCAACAGATTGAGGTAAAACAAAAGATTGCTCAACACCAATTGGCTTGAGTTCAGCTGATAATGCTGTGGTGAAGTTTTGCCCATCCATGGACAATTGTAATTCAAACGCTTTGGGATAATACAAAGGTGAACCTGCTGATAACGGATTCAAACTGGTGCCAATGATTTTTTGTGCGGTTTCCCCTGCCAAATCAATGGTGATGATGTCTTGATCGTTTTTTCTGCCACCACGATAACGCATGCCATTGCCTAACATCACATATTCATTGAATAATTCATCAATGCCACGTCCGACACTGTTGGTATTGAGTACTTTATCTTGCTCGGTTCTCACAGCACCCATGGCATAGCTGGCAACATTAATACCACCCAATAATTGCTCATCATCTGGCCAGAATATTTGAGGATTAACGGCATGCGCATCGCTTAAGGCCCTGATATTAATGACCTTGCTGGCTTGTTCGCCAAGGGCATTGATGATACCGACATGAATCCTTATTTTTTGTTTGTGATTTAAATCATCAGGCAATAACACAGTCAATGGCAAACTCAATGTTTGTGATGGCTTGAGTGTCACGTTTTGTTGTTGTAACTGTGTTTTTAAGGCATGATTATTGTCATTGATTTGGACCGTTAACTGTTGCGTATTCAAGCCGTTATTATTTAAAATGATTTGGCCTTCCAAACGTTGCCCAAGTTCATCGTAAGCTTTTACTTCTGAGGCAAAATTCTGAAAATCGATGGACACATCCTTAAGCAACTTAAGATCAACTTGATCTACAGGTGCCTGACCATTCACATGTATGCGATAATCATAGGGTTGATCACTGATACCAACATTCAAAAACATTTGTTGTCCTGCATCTATATCAAAGCTGTAACGCAGGGCTTGACGGTCCCATTTTCCTTTGATCAATTTCCCTTGAGCATCTGCCATTTTCAGGGTTCGCTTATCCCCTTTGTCGTTGTCAAATAACAAAGATGTTGGCTCATCAAAAATCGGCATTTGATACCAGTCAACATCATTTCGATCTCCAGAAAAACCGCTTAAATGAAAATGCTCTGGCAGCATTTCAGCTTGCTCAATGCTGTTATTGGGCTCACAGTCCTGTTGACAAACGAATTGCTCTAGTCGTTTTAACTCGATTTGGTAGTTTGCCTGACTGATGGCGGAACGTGCTTTCAAATGCAAACGATACTCTCCAGCTTGAAACCAGCCTGAGATGATCAGTGGTTGTCCCAACTGAGATTTTAACTTACCATGAGCCTCATCATGCCAATATAACTGAGAAGTCATGTCACCATCAATGGCGGGAGTCATCGTCAATTGTATATTTTCTGCACTGTCCAGATGAAAGTGATAAACATCTATGTCATTGGTGTTTTCAAAAACACCTTTACGCTGTTGATCAAATGACAATAACATGGAGTTACTGGCATCATTATTGGGTTCTCGTTCAAAATTAACATCTGGCTTACCGGTCGCAAAAGCCCGCAAAAGATAGCTCCCTTGACTACCATGTACAGAAACCACATGACGCCCAGGCATCAAAAATACGTTGGAAAGTCTGGCCCTTTTATTGCCTTTGCTATAACGATACTCCTGAATATTTTTTCCAGCAGCGTTGTAAAGTATCATTTTTTTTATATTATTGCCATTAGCTTGTATGGTCCATAATTGTGGCTCTTCATCCACATCAAATGAAAAGAAATCATTATCCGAGCCCTCAAACTGCCCTTTGATCATGCGTTTATGATTTAAAGGCACCGCATTGACAAAAACATCATTGGGTTCAGTCTCAATCATTGGCTTTGTTAATCCATCATCCACAATACTCAATTGGTATTGCGCTTGATTCTGACCTCTACCGGCCAATAAATAGTAAGTACCAGAGTTCAGCACTATATTATTGAAAGTCATGTCAGTGGCGCTTTTTTTGCATTTTAAATTTTTGCTCAAATCATTTTGCAAACACAACTCAAGCGTTTGCTCACTGGTGTTATTCACATGGATGCGTAATTTATGCGTTGAAGCCAATTCATTAACATCAAATTGATAAAAATCTTTTTCCTTTGCCTTACTGAATCGGCCTTCAATTGTTTGACCAATAGTTAACCGATTGGCCAATTTTTTTTGATCATTAGGTTCTGCTTCCTGTCCCTCGACAATTTCACCTTGAACCGTTTTTTGAACTGTACTCAAAACATGATTCTCACGGCTGTTGAACTCCAACATATACCGTCCAGGGCTGAACTGTAATTCACTGAATTCATAATAACCGGCCTTTTCTGATTGGGTTTCAATCAACAATTGGCCTTTTTCGTCATAAAGCTTTAACTTAACCTGATTACCTTGAACAGTACTGCCAGCAATTTTCCACTTCTGTTGTGCCTTTTTTTCATTGATATCAAAGTAAATCCAACGGCTATTACTATCATAATATATCCCATAATGATACCCGTCTTTAATTCTGGCAGGTTTTTCCTTACTGTTTTTTTTGAATTTTATCGGTGATATTTTTTTCCCTTTGAGCAATTTAAGGACATAAATTTGAGGGGTCGTTGTTAATAGACTCTCGGTATTTTTTGCTGAGGCAATGGCTTGCTCATCCAAATCCTGGAGCACCTCTGGAGAAGTTAAAAAAGTGGTTTTGTTGACAATAGAGGGATTCGATACTGCTGATAAAACAAAGTAATACTGACCTGGTGCGAACATCAGTCGTTGTTTTTTTTCACATCCCTTACCTTGTTGATTGCTCAAAGAGAATAATTTTTTAACCGATTGCACTTGTTTACCGTCATCCGTTAGTTCAACAGTCATCACATCAAGCCGAGTCAACCGATCGACGATTCCCTGTAATTCAATGTCCCAAAAATAATCAGCATCCGTATCTTTAACATCCCAGACAAAAGCATCCTGATCTTTATCTGTCATTTCTCCACTGATGGCTAAAGGCGCTTCTATAAGATTCGCACTCAAAGGTTGATTGTTTGGTTCCTTTTCAAAAAAAGACGCATTCACCAGCCACGGTAAAAAAATAATAACTGACAAAGTTAATTTATGCATGATCGTTTCCTCAATCTTGTTCGTTTAAAGGCTATTGCTCGATTATTGGTTCTGGCGAAGATCTGTTAGGTTAAAAATCAGGGTAATCAATACCAGCACATAACTTGCCATTGGTACTCGGTGCAATACCGCTGCCAGTGGCCAGCTCGGCGGTAAAATCAACAATATCAAATACGGCTGCACCAGCAGTACCAATACTGGCACCTAAAATACCGCCAAAGGCTAAACCACCTACATTATTAAAGTGTGCTTCTGCCAAACAACATAGCTTTTCAAGGTTATTGGTCTTTTCATCGCATTTTTTTAAGTTACCAATGGCTCTGACCAAAAACAAGGCTTGAGCGGCCAACTCAATGGCATATTCAGTTGCTGATTGCCCACCCCCATCAGCGGTCATACCTAAAGTTTCTCCTGTGTGCGGATTTATCCGCCACCATGCTGACAACAATTCCTCATCCGGTTTCTGCTTAGGCATAACCACCCAATACCCCATCTCAATATCAGCGCTTAAGGTTTTCATCATTTGTTTATCAGTCTGGTCAGATATATTGAGCAACTGCAAGACATCATTTTGTGTTTTGATCACTTGCCAAGGGATATTTTGTGATTGTGCTGCCTCGCTAACACTCAAGGTATCAACACCCTTGCCATTGAGCTTTAATATTTTTGCTGGCAATGATTCGCCTGCGGTTTCCCATACGCCGTGCTGCATAGCTGCTGTGCCATCAATCAGATATTGCCCCTTATGATGAGTGATGAACCTTTGCTTATTTCGAATGATGTCAACCGCCATAAAGGCTTTGTCCTTGTTAACATAACCACGTTTAAAACCAATTAAATTGGCACCATCGCGATATCGGATGGTTTGATCCGACAAATAAGGATCACTGTTCATCCATTGGTATTGAGTCAGCAAAGCAAATTCATTATCAGTATAGGATCGAGGCAAGTTCTTAACATCACCTTGATCAAAAACCACTTTCACAGAACCTTTCAACAATGGAAAACTCTCCTCAATCATATCAAAATAAACCTTACTTAAATAAGCCAATGGTTTCTCACCACTGTTCACCAACAATGCGTATTCAGTAATCATCGACAACTTGGCATCAAAATCATTGGTCGAATCAGATTGGTGATAAATATATCGCTTTTGTACATACTCATCACCATTGGGCTGTATAAAGGTAAACTGTAACCAGTGTGCGACCAATTGCATTGCTGGTTGTTTTTTATCACTGATACCGTCAATAGCCGATAAGGTTTTGTCTCCTAGAGTTTGAAATAACGCCCCCATTTGTGACTGCATCGCTTCAGCATCGATGACCCGACCTTTTAAATCAAACACTTGAGTACCGACAGCTCTGCCATTAAACATTGGCGTAAAATACGTGCTGTTATCAATAATTTGGTTAAAATCAGCATTTGCAGCAGACCTCAAGCCTGATGGAGCATTGCTGTAAGTGATCAATACATTCTGTAAATTTGCAACGGGCTTTTGCCAGGCTTTCATCAAAGCATGAGTCTTGTGCTGATCATTGATTTTTTGTTCAATAAATGCTTCAACACGTAATTGATGGTGGTATCCAGCGGGTACCTGATCACTGAAATAAGTTGAGGCTTGGACTTCAAAACGATCGCCTTTTAGCAAAGCCGGATGAGCTGCTTGCCAATCATCACTCTGACCAAGGCGGTACTCGACCCAAAAATATTCACGGCTGTCATTAAGCAACTGTTTTGTGATGTCTTTTTCAGGCAGCTGAACGCCTTGTTTTTGCAAGGTTGATGTCAATGTTTTCAATGCTTGCTCATAGCGCTTGGCAGTGACGGTTTGAGACCAGTTAATTTTTTTGTTATTGTGATTCAACTGTGCAAGTGCTTGCTCAAAATCATCACCCAAGCCAATATGTTGTGGTAACTCAGCAGATTTGAAACCTCCCAACAATTGAAGCGATTGTGTTGAATTTAATTGCGCTGTGGCAATGCGTGTTTGCATACCTGCATCATTTAACAAACTGGCCAACAAGACACTTTGATCCAAAGCATTACCAGCCCGAGCATTCAATGTCCCTTGTACCCCACGCAATAAACCTTGATAAGGTTGAAAGACCACTTTGTCATGCATGAAATCAATCACTTGTTGTGCTTCAAAATCCATATTGATAAGCATTTTTTCACCGTTAAATACAGTTTGATCAATAGAAGACTTCAGCTTAACAATTTTATCCTGATACAACTTAAGATTGCGTTCCAGTATTTGATAATCTAAATCTTCACCTCGACTGATAAAACTGGCACTTAATATCGCTAACATCAGCATTAATTGATACGTTTTTTTACCCATAACTCAACTCTTTTGTATATTGGTCAATAAGTAGTACGATTTTACAAAACAATAGGTGACACACTTATTGTGAATTTATATTGATTCAGGCCAGCTGTTCTTATGATGCCCTCGGCCCAAATATATCTGTACCGACCCTGACCATGGTTGAGCCACTAACAATTGCAGCTTCCAGATCCGAGGACATGCCAATCGACAAAGTGTCAACATCTATATGATTTTGCATTTTTTGAAAAACTTCACGACACACTGAAAATTGCTTGAGTTGATCTTCATATTTATCAACGGGTGCAGGAATACACATCAAACCACGTATGCATAATTGAGGAAATTGCTTATATTGTTGACAAAGGTCTAACAACTGCTGTTCATCAAACCCTCTTTTGCTGTCCTCACCACCTACTTTCAACTGCAACAATACATTTAGAGGCGTGTAATCAGAACATCTGTGTCGATCAAGCCGATTCATCAATTTTAATGAATCAACTGACTGTACCCAGGAAAAATGCTCAGCCACCAATTTGGTTTTGTTGGATTGTAATGGGCCGATAAAATGCCATTCAATAGGTAAATCAGATAATTGTTGTATTTTTTCAACCGCTTCTTGTACATAACTTTCACCAAACATACGATGTCCAAGATCATAAAGTTGTCGAATTTTATCTATTGGATGTTTTTTGCTGACAGCCAATAATTGTACAGTCTGATTACAGTCAGCATTTGATTTTGCAATCCGGTCAATCACTGTATTTAGGCGTTTTTGTAGGCTCATATTGATTAGTGTAGAGTAAATTGACTATTTTAATGCTTTTTAAACAAAAATAGACAACATTTTCTTTGTCTTATGTATTGTTTCGGTTAAAATAATTGCCTTTTTGAAATCCGAACATCTGGAGAAACTAAATAATGCCTAGCGTAAAAGTAAGGGACAATGAGCCGTTTGACATTGCTCTAAGACGTTTTAAACGTTCTTGTGAGAGAGCAGGAACATTAGCTGAATCACGTAAAAGACAGTTCTACGAGAAACCAACTCAAGAACGCAAAAGAAAGCGTGCGGCTGCGGTAAAACGCACTCAACGTCAAGCAAGCAGACAAAAAATGCGTAATCGCATGTATTAATCGAAGGCAGGTCTTATCAATATGTCTTTAAAATCACAAGTAATCGATGACATGAAAGCCGCTATGAAAGCTAAAGATAAAAAGCTTTTGGGCACCATCAGATTATTAACTGCAGCCATCAAACAAATCGAAGTTGATGAGCGCAGAGAATTATCTGATGATGACACCGTAGCAGTTGTTGTCAAAATGGTTAAGCAGCGGAAAGATTCTGCCAAGCAATATCAGGATGCTGATAGAAATGACCTTGCCGAGCAAGAGTTATATGAAATCAGCGTATTAGAAAAATATCTACCTGAGCAATTGAGTGAATCTGATATTGAAGACTTGATTGAAAAAGCCATCGCATCAGTTGGCGCACAAGGTATGCAAGACATGGGTAAAGTCATGGGCATGCTCAGAAGCCAACTGGCAGGTCGCGCTGACATGGGTTTAGTCAGCCAAAAAATAAAATCTCAATTACAAAAATAATTGATCCTACCCAATCCAAGTACACATGGAAGTGTGCTTACTTCGCACATTGTGCTAATATGTGATACCCTATTCCTATGGCCAATATCCCCTCAGAGTTTATTGATCAATTGTTAGACAGAATTGATATCATTGATGTGATATCACCTCGAGTCACACTCAAAAAAGCTGGCAAAGATTACCAAGCCCTTTGTCCTTTTCATACAGAAAACTCTCCGTCATTTACTGTCAGTCAAAACAAACAATTCTATCACTGCTTTGGTTGTGGAAAACACGGCTCAGCCATTGGTTTTATGATGGAATTTGAAGGCATGGACTTTGTCGACTGCATCGAGACTTTGGCCCAGTCTGCCGGCATGACTGTACCACAACAAGGTCATAACTCTAACAACAATCAAAGCAAAAGCCTCTATACAATAGTAGACAGTGCCAACCGTTATTTCTTACAATCATTGACTCAATCCCAGACAGCCCAACAGTATTTAAAAAACCGAGGCATTTCACCTGAAACCAGTCAAATCTTTAACATTGGCTATGCTCCTGATAGCTGGGATGGCTTAATGAAACGTCATCAGTCACAACAAGCAGATTTGATGAAAGCAGGATTGATTGTACAGAATGACAATGGCAAAGTTTATGACAAATTTCGTGGGCGCATCATGTTTCCCATTCAGGACAAACGTGGACGAGTCATTGCTTTTGGTGGCAGGGTATTATCAGCCGATCAAAAACCCAAATATCTAAACTCGCCAGAAACACCGCTGTTTCACAAAGGCAAAGAACTTTATGGTCTAAACATTGCCAGAAAACACAGCAAATCAAACAACATTATTGTGGTTGAAGGCTACATGGATGTGATTGCTTTGCACCAAGCAGGGTTTAAAAATGGGGTAGCAACCTTGGGCACCGCCACCAGTCAAGAACATGTGGTTGCTCTATTGCGCAGTTATGATGAAGTCATATTCTGCTTCGATGGTGATAAAGCAGGTAAACAAGCAGCCTGGAAAGCCTTAAAAACAGCATTACCCGTTTACAGGGATGACAAAACCATCAAATTCCTATTTTTACCAGACCAACATGATCCAGATACCTATATCATAGAGCATGGAGCCGAAAGTTTTCAAGCGCAGCTTGAAAAATCAATGTCGTTATCTAACTTCTTATTGAGCCGCTTAAAATCAGACATAGACCTGAACTCAATTGATGGTCGCGCCAAATATATTGATCGCAGCAAATCTTTCATTACTCAGCTACCCAAAGGCCAATTCAGAAAATTATTGCAACAAGAAGTAAGCTCTCTAACAAAAACCACCATCGATTTTAAATTCAAGCAGCCAAAAAATAAAGTCAACAGCGTTGATCAATGGACACCTGTGAGAAAAACGATTGCAATACTATTACATATGCCAGAATTGGTTGCAAATATACCAGAAAACCTGTCGTTTCAAGCATTAAAGCTTAATGGCGTAAATATTCTGATAGAAATGGTTGATTTTTGCCGAAAAAACCCTCATATTAGCAGCGCTGCCTTATTGGAAAATTTTAGACAACATCCAGCTTATCAGCATTTGAGCTCTTTAATGATGGTTTCGTTGAATTTAAACAGTGAACAATTACTGCTAGAACTGGATGATATCAATCAATACTTTGCAAAATTAATACAAAGGCATAAAATAGATTATCTGAGGGACAAACAAGCCCAAGATGGCCTAAGCGCAGCAGAAAAAAAACAATTGGTCGATTTACTGACCAATAAAATACAAAACTGACAAACTAATAACAGAGATACCCAAGATCAAATCACTATTGATTCTGGCTTCTCTCATAAGACACATACTATATATATTTATGGAACAACAGCGTGAAAGTAAGCAGAATCCTATGGTAGATTCACAATCCCAAATGAAACTATTGATTCTCAAAGGTAAAGAACAAGGCTACTTAACCTATGCAGAAATCAATGATCATCTCCCTGATGACATCGTTGAAACTGAAATGGTTGAAGACATCATTCAAATGATCAATGATATGGGCATACAAGTTTATGATGAGGCCCCAGATGAAGACGCCATACTACTGAATGATGACACTGCCAAGGAGGATGATGAGACTGCTACAGAAGAAGCCATGGCGGTACTTTCAGCTGTAGATGCCAATATTGGCAGGACAACGGACCCTGTTCGCATGTACATGCGTGAAATGGGATCTGTAGAGCTGCTTTCCAGAAAAGAAGAAATTGATATTGCCAAGCGAATTGAGCGCTCAGCTCACTTCATCACCGAGGCGATTGCAAAATTCCCAAAAACTGCAGAAACCATATTGGAAGAATTAGAAGACATTGAGTCAGATGATTTTAAAATGGCTGATGTGATTCTTGATATATACAACCCTCATGAAGAAGCGGTCATCCCTAAAGTTAAAAAGCCAACAGATGTCGTAGAAGAAAGTGATGATATCGATGACGAAGACGATACAGAAGAAGAGGAAGTCATTGAAGATACAGGCCTAGATCCAGCTGAAGTCAAGTCAAGATTACTTGGCGTTAAAAAATTATTCAACAAATTCATAAAATCAGTTGAACAAGATGGCTTGGCTCAAAGTATTAAAAAAAAATACCTCACACAAATTTCAGAAATTTTGGTTGAATTTAAATTTTCTGCCCGTTTGAACAGTAAATTCAATATGCAAGTGAAAATTGCTCAGGAAAATATTCGATACATCGAAAGACGCATCATGAATATTTGTACAGAACAATGCAACATGCCTCGGGCCAGATTTATTCGATCCTTTATTGGCAAAGAAGCCAACACCTCATGGATTGACGGCATCATTGAAAGTGATGAAAAATACGCTACTTTGCTGGCTGTTTACAAAGATGAAATCGTTAAATTACAAACCAAAATGCAATTCTTGGAAACCCGCTATAAACTGACAATACCTGAAATTAAAGAAATCAACAGGAATATCACGGTTAATGAAGCCAAGTCACGTCGTGCGAAAAAAGAGATGATCGAAGCCAACTTAAGGCTGGTGATTTCTATTGCTAAAAAATACACCAATCGTGGATTACAATTCCTTGATCTCATCCAAGAAGGCAACATCGGACTGATGAAGGCTGTTGAAAAATTTGAATACCGTCGGGGTTATAAGTTCTCTACCTATGCAACTTGGTGGATTCGTCAAGCCATAACTCGCTCTATTGCAGATCAGGCCAGAACCATCCGTATTCCAGTTCATATGATTGAAACCATCAATAAATTGAATCGTGTTTCACGTCAATTATTACAGGAAAAAGGTCGAGAAGCCACAGCTGAAGAATTATCAGAAATTCTAGAAATGCCTGTTGATAAAGTACGTAAAGTCATCAAAATTGCCAAAGAGCCGATTTCTATGGAAACTCCGATTGGCGATGATGAAGATTCGCACTTAGGTGACTTCATTGAAGATGGCAATATTTTGTCACCACTGGATTCTGCAACGGTTAATGGCTTAACCAATACCGTTACCTCACTGCTTGAAGGTTTATCACCTAGGGAGGCTAAAGTATTGCGTATGCGTTTTGGTATCGACATGAACACCGATCACACACTTGAAGAAGTGGGTAAACAGTTTGATGTGACCCGTGAGCGAATTCGTCAAATCGAAGCCAAAGCTTTACGCAAATTAAGACACCCAAGTCGTTCTGAGTTGTTACGTGGGTTTATGAATCTGTAGGTAACTATTGAATAAACAATCAAAAAGGCAGATATTTATTTATCTGCCTTTTTTTATGATTGAAGAGATATTGATAAATACTACATTGATAAATTTAACCTTTCTATATCCTCTATAAGGTGGCTTTCATCGTTAACCCCACCCACCAAAACCTTCAACAAACTTTATTATTGACAAAAAAACTGGCTTTATATTAGTATAAACAATAATCAACGGTGGGTGAAACCCACCCTACTATTACTGAGCATAAGGTGAGAGAAGACATAAATCATAAAAATTCAACTATTAATATAATCGTGGCCTTTGCTCGATCCGTGAATGAAGATAAAAAGTCTCTAGTCAATATAGTTGTTGGATTGAGCTAAGCCCTCAAACCAATGCCTTTATTCAACATATACAAACATACAGCAGTTAATATCACCACAAAACCGATAATGATTCCGTATGCCACAGTCAAGTTAACATCTGTTACACCCAAGAAACCATACCTAAAAGCATTCACCATATATAACACAGGGTTAAATTTAGACACCGTTTGCCAGAATTCTGGTAATAATGAAATAGAGTAAAACACACCACCCAGATAAGTTAATGGCGTCAGTACAAAAGCTGGAATAATGGCAATGTCGTCAAATTTTACAGCTAAACATGCGTTAATAAAACCAGCTAAAGCAAAAACAATTGAAGTAAGGATCACCGTCGATATCACCACCAAAAAATTATGTACTGGAATTTCAGTAAAAAACAAAGCAATAACCGTAACAACACCACCAACAATTAACCCCCTAAACAATGCACCAAAAACATGCCCAAACAAAATCACCCAATTAGGCATGGGAGATACCAACATTTCTTCTACATGCTTACTGAATTTAGCGCCAAAGAAAGATGAAACAATGTTGCCATAAGAATTGGTAATCACTGACATCATTACCAAACCAGGCACAATGAATGACATATAATCAATACCGTCCATTTGCCCTATTCTTTTACCTATCAAATTGCCAAAAATTACAAAATACAACGTCATTGTTGTAGCTGGCGGCACAATGGTCTGAGTCCAAATACGTAAAATTCGGGCCACTTCTTTCCTGACCAAAGTAAACATTGCAGTCAAATGGATTGCGTTCATGATTGTACCTCCATTTTATCTTTTTGAGATTGTTGCGTAATTTTATAAAACATTTCTTCCAATCTGTTCACTTTATTACGCATAGAAATTACTGTATAGTCAAGATCATCTATTTTTTTAAATACACCATTTAAAGCTTCATTTTTTTTGACATTAATTTGTATTGAATGCTCATCAATCTTTTCCGCATTTAATTGTCTGAGGATGTCATCACCTGGTACTTGTTCAAGATCAAGAATAAAAGTTTCTTCATCCAGTGTTTTGAGCAAATCCTTAATGGTGGTATTTTTGATGATTTCACCATGATTGATGATGGCTATGTTTTTGCACAATTGTTCAGCTTCTTCCAAATAATGGGTGGTTAAAATAATAGTTGTGCCAGCTTCGTTAATTTCTTTAACGAACGCCCACATAGATCTTCTGATTTCAATATCAACTCCAGCAGTTGGCTCATCAAGTATCAATAATTTAGGCTCATTCATCATGGCTCGAGCAATCATCAACCGACGCTTCATACCACCTGACAAGCTCCGAGAGATGCTGTCACGCTTTTCCCACAAATGTAACTGTTTAAGGTATTTTTCCGCCCTAATCTTGGCTTCTTTTCGAGAAATACCATAATATCCTGCTTGATTGATCAATACGTCCATGGGTTTTTCAAACATATTGAAATTAAATTCTTGGGGCACCAAACCTATGTGAGATTTGACTAAGTTTCTCTGCTTAAACAAACAGTCACCAAACACCTTAACCTCACCAGAAGAAGCATTGACCAATGATGATATGATACCTATTAACGTTGATTTACCAGCTCCATTGGGGCCCAATAAAGCAAATATCTCTCCAGACAGAACCGTTAAATTCAACCCTTTTAGAGCAACAGTACCATCTTTGTAAGTTTTTTTGAGATTGCTTACTTTTAATGCAATTGTCATGATGTAACTCTGTTAAGTGTAAAGCACTATATTAGTGCCATATTAGTGAATTTCAAATATAAAATTTTATGAGATAATCAGTAAGCAAGCAACTTTGCGTTCCTCAGCCAATAATATGTTATAAGTTCTTGCTGCAGATTTATTATTCATCACTTCAAAACCAATGTCATTGGCTGCGATTGGGTCCAATAATTTCACATCAGGAAAAACATGATCTATGCCTGACCCAAGAATGATAATTTCTGGCTTGCATGACAATAACTGTTCAATATGATGAAGCTTTAATTCTTCAATATTTCGAACACTGAGATCAGATATAACATTATCACGGCTAACAATACACGATTGATTATACGTATGATCATTAATTATTATACTAACGACATCAACTTTTTTGATTAAATAGACATCATTATTGAGGTGTTGATTAAGTTTCACAATACTTTATGTTATCGAGGTAATTCAAATTGAGGGTGCTTGGGATTAGGACGAAAAATGGTCAAAGTCTGACCAATGGCATGGACTTTTTCAGCATCAGTTTGCGCAATGATTTGTTCGATATATTGAGACCGAGTTTCTCTATCCATTCGAATCTTAATTTTGATTAATTCGTGTTTGTCTAATGCAATTTCAATTTCAGACATGACATTTTCAGTCAATCCTTTATCTGCCACCATTACCACAGGACTGAGATTATGACTCACTCCCCTTAAAAACTTTATCGCCTGTTTATTCATTAGTAATACAATATTTAAATTCTTTATAAGAATGTAGTATTTTAGCAGCGTAACCCAAAATATTTCACAAAAGAATGATGTTTTAAGAATATAATGGTGAAAAGGTGATACTACCACAATTAGTTAATACATAATAATCACAAGTGAGGCAATGATTTTCATACATGGCTAGAAGTAAAAGTTCAAATAATTGGCTCAAAGAACATTTTGATGATTATTGGGTCAAATTATCTCAAGAAAAAGGCTATCGAGCACGTTCTGCATTTAAATTGGAAGAACTCCATAACAAAGACGGTCTGCTTAAAGGTGTGAAAAACATTGTTGACTTAGGTTGTGCACCAGGTGGCTGGTGTCAAGTGGCTCGAAAATTCGCCGCTAAAAATGCAAGAATCATTGGCATGGACATTTTACCCATGCAAGCGATCGATGACGTTGAGTTTATTCAGGGTGATTTTAGAGAGGAGTCTGTATTAAATGAACTCTTATCATTGGTGGGTTCAGAAAAAATAGACCTTGTAATATCAGATATAGCCCCCAACCTAAGTGGTGTATTCGCTGTAGATCAGCCACGCATAATGTATTTGGCTGAATTGGCTCTTGACTTTTGTTTGCAATGTTTAAAACCAAATGGCAATTTTGCTGTTAAAATATTCCAAGGTGAAGGTTTTGATCAATACTTAGCTGAATTGAGAAAGAATTTTAAAAAAGTGGTGATGAGAAAACCAAAAGCATCACGACCAAGAAGCCGAGAAGTCTATGCTGTTGCATTAGGCTTTAAAGGTTAGATGAGTAAAATATTAGGAATTTATTTTGAATAATATCACAAAAAATTTAGTTTTATGGGTGGTGGTTATACTGATTTTATTGTCAGTTTTTAACACCATGGTCCAGCAATCTGAACAATCATCAGAAGTGCCTTATACCAAGTTTTATGAAATGATCCAGGGTGGTCAGATTCGCGCTGTTAAGGTTGAAAGCACCAGTTTGGTGACCAAAGTCATACACGCTGAAACCATGAACGGACAACGCATAACTGTCAACGCTCCAAATGATGATAAATTAACCGATGAACTCATCGAAAAAGAAGTCACCGCAGAATATCTACCAGCACCTAAAGAAAGTATTCTGTTAAGAATTTTTGAAACCATTTTCCCAATCATTTTATTGGTCGGTTTGTGGTTCTTCATCATGCGTCAAATGCAAGGTGGAGGCGGTAAAGGCGGTGCCATGAGTTTTGGTAAATCAAAAGCCAAATTACTCACTGAAGATCAAATCAATGTGACGTTCGCTGATGTTGCAGGTGTTGAAGAGGCCAAAGAAGAAGTTGGAGAACTGGTTGAGTTTTTACGTAACCCAGGTAAATTCCAAAAACTGGGTGGACACATACCCAAAGGTGTATTGATGGTGGGCTCACCAGGTACAGGTAAAACATTATTAGCAAAAGCCATTGCAGGCGAAGCCAAGGTTCCATTCTTTACCATATCAGGATCAGATTTTGTTGAAATGTTCGTTGGTGTTGGCGCATCTCGTGTACGTGATATGTTTGAACAAGCCAAAAAGAACTCACCATGTATTATTTTTATTGATGAAATTGATGCTGTTGGAAGACAACGTGGTGCTGGTATGGGCGGCGGACATGATGAGCGTGAACAAACTCTCAATCAACTATTGGTAGAAATGGACGGCTTTGAAGGCAACGAAGGTGTGATCGTCATTGCAGCAACCAATAGACCTGACGTACTTGATTCGGCTTTACTGAGACCAGGAAGGTTTGATAGACAAGTGGTTGTACCATTACCAGATATTTTGGGACGAGAAGCCATCTTAAAAGTACACATGAAAAAAGTGCCATTATCTGATAATGTCAAGCCCAAAATGTTAGCAAGGAGCACACCAGGATTTTCTGGAGCCGATTTAGCAAACTTGGTTAATGAAGCAGCGTTATTTGCAGCCAGAGAAAATGCCAAAGAAGTGACCATGGACAACTTTGAAAAGGCCAAAGACAAAATCATGATGGGTGCAGAACGCAAATCCATGGTAATGGATGACCATGATAAAACCGTTACAGCTTACCATGAGGCAGGTCACGCCATAGTCGGATATTTATCCCCTGAACATAACCCAATTTATAAGGTCACGATAATACCGCGTGGAAGAGCGCTTGGTGTAACCATGGCCATGCCTACTAAAGATGAAGTCTCGATTACTAAAACCAAGTTAAACTCCCAAATTGCTATGGCATATGGAGGCAGAATTGCAGAGGAGCTTTTAGGTGGTAAAGATGCCATATCTACTGGAGCATCCAATGACATTCAACAAGCAACAAATATTGCCAGAAGCATGGTAACAAAATGGGGCTTTGGAGAAGGCTTGGGACCTCTTCTTTACTCGGAAGATGAAGGAGAAGTATTTTTAGGACGCCAAGTGACTCAACACAAAAATGTTTCTGATGCAACAGCCAAACTCATTGATGAAGCGATCAAAAAGATTATTGATGCCAATTATGAAAAGGCAACTGAAATTTTAACTGAGAATATCGATAAGCTACACAGTATGTCAGAAGCTTTACTCAAGTATGAAACCTTGAATAGCAGTCAAGTGGATGAAATCATGGCTGGCAAAGAGGTCACTCCTCCTGACGGTTGGATTGATGATGAAGATACAACCATAAAGCCAAGCTCACCAAAAACACAGGGCAAAGACAACAATGCATCCAATGATGATATTGGTGAAGAAGTCACATCAAGTTAACGGGTTAAATCCGTGAGCAGTTATAAAATCATGGGGGTCATTAATGTGACCCCCGATTCGTTTTCTGATGGTGGCCAATTTCATCAAACAGAAAAAGCAGTGGTAAAAGCGCTAAATCTGATCAATGAAGGGGCAGACATCATTGACATTGGTGGTGAGTCAACCCGTCCTGGTGCTGATATCGTCACTGTACAAGATGAAATAAATAGAGTTGTACCGGTCATTGAGCACATTAGACGCAAGAACAAACACATCACAATATCAATTGACTCTTCAAAAGCAGAGGTCATTCAAGCAGCCATTCAAGCTGGCGCTAATTTCATTAATGATGTCAACGCTTTACAAAGCCCAGGATGTATTGAAATTGCTGCTCAATATCAATTACCGGTATGTCTGATGCACAAACAAGGCCAACCGAAAACCATGCAAAACTGCCCTCAATACCATGATGTGGTAGAAGATGTGATGTCTTTCTTTAAAAAAAGAGTTCAAGAATGCTTAACAGCAGGTATAACAAAAAGCAATATCATATTGGATCCGGGTATTGGCTTTGGCAAGACATTGAAACACAATCTCGCTTTACTTAAAAATATTAATACCCTAAAATCTATAGAACATCCTATCTTAATTGGAGTATCACGAAAAACAATGATAGGAGAGATTTTAAATGCTGATGTCAATCATCGGCTTTATGGCAGTTTAGCCGTCGCACAATTTGCCTTTACACAAGGTGCAGAAATTTTCAGAGTGCATGATGTCAAAGCCACATCAGATACCCTTAAAATGACTCAGACCTTAATTAATTGATCTGCTTGGATAAACACATACTGTAAATAAACAGAAACACAAAATATATGATTGAAAAAAAATACTTTGGAACAGATGGTATCAGAGGTAAAGTTGGTGGCTCAGTAATGACCGCTGAATTTGCCTTAAAATTAGGCAGGGCAGCAGGCTCAGTACTGGGTAAGCTTGCTCCATCCAATACCATCATCATAGGAAAAGATACCCGAATATCAGGGTATATGCTTGAGTCTGCATTAGAGGCGGGCCTATCTTCATCTGGAACCAATTGTTTACTATTGGGCCCAATGCCAACTCCAGCCATTGCCTGGATAACCAGCACGATGCATGCCAGCGCAGGTATTGTCATCAGTGCATCACATAACCCATATTATGACAATGGCATTAAATTCTTTAATCAGAATGGTGAGAAACTTTCTGATGAATTAGAATTGGCCATTGAAAATGAGCTTGACAAAGATTTTATGACCGTTGATAATCAATATCTGGGTAAAGCGAGAAGAATAACTGATGCTGCAGGGCGATACATAGAGTTTTGCAAAAGCACTTTCCCAAGGCAGCAAAGCCTCGCTGGATTAAAGATAGTTGTGGATTGTGCCAATGGAGCCACTTATCACATTGCCCCCCAAGTTTTTACAGAATTGGGTGCAGATGTAACTGTGGTTGGCAATCAACCAGACGGATTAAATATCAATGAAGACTGTGGTTCAACAGAGCCACAAAACTTACAAGAGCAGGTATTAGAAACGGGAGCTGACCTTGGCATTGCTTTGGATGGTGATGGAGACCGTGTGTTAATGGTTGACCATTATGGACAAGTCATTGATGGTGATCAACTGATATTCATTGTAGCAAAGCATTTGCATATGAACCGTCAACTCAACAGTGGCGTTGTTGGTACACTCATGAGCAACCAAGCCATGCAAGTTGGCCTGAGGCAACTGGGCATAGATTTTGAAAGGGCCAATGTTGGTGATCGTTATGTGCATCAATTATTAAAAAAGAACAACTGGCATTTAGGTGGCGAATCATCAGGGCATATCCTTAACCTCGAGCTCGCAACCACAGGTGATGGTATCATCAGTGCTTTGATGATATTGGCAGTCATCAAACATGAAAATAAATCACTTAAAGATTTGGCAGCTGAAATTCCTCTGTATCCACAAGTATTGATTAATGTCACCATTGATGATGCTAAGAATGTAGCAAAGAATCCGTTATTAATCGAAAAGGCCCAACACATAGATGCGCTATTAAAAGGCAAAGGCAGAACCCTTATCAGAGCCTCTGGCACACAACCCATGCTACGCATCATGGTTGAAGCACAAGACGGCGTTTTGGCACAAAAATATGCTGAAGAATTACAGCAAGTTGTAGAAAACCTTTAGGAATTGAGTCATGAGAATAATTACACTATTATTGGTTTTAACACTATTAATAACAGCTTGTACCAATACACTCAAAAGAGAGCCATTAAGCGCACCTAAACCACCGCCTATGGGTGAAAAATAAAATAAAATACCATAAAAAAACCACAGCAATGCTGTGGCTTTTTTATGGTTGAATCACTTTAACTAGTGAGAATTACTTTTTCACTTCATCAACTTTCTTAGCAACATTTTTAACCGCTTCCTTAGCTGTATCTTTAGCATCTGTTACTTTTTTAGTCACTTTTTTTGCCACTTTCTTGGCTACTTTTTTAGCGACATTTTTTACTGCAGGCTTTTTAGTTGTTGATTTTTTGACTTCAGTTTTCACATCTTCAACGTAAGAACCTGTCAATTTAGCAACTTCAGCAGCCAATGACTCAACTTTATCAAGTAAACCACTGATTTCAGCGCTGCTTGGAATATCAAGCTTTTTCAAAGTCTTTTCTACTCGAGTTTCAAAAATATTCTCTAATTTATCCCAACTTTGGCTGGCTTTACCTTTGACTTTATCTACAGTAGATTTAACTTCTTTAGTGGCTGTTTGTGAGCTTTTCTTGATAACTTTCTCAACACCTTTGCCTTCATCAACTAATTTGTTGAATATTTTTACGCCTTCATTTTGTGCTTTAGCAAATGCACCTAAACCAGCTAGCCATATCTCGTTAGCAGAGCCCATGATGCTGTCTGCCACATTACCTTTGTTAACGTTAGCAGTTTTAGCAGTTGTTTTTTTAATTGAAGCTTTCTTTTTTAAAGTTTTTTTAATGGTTTTCTTTTCTGTCATGATCGTTCTCAAATTGTGATGGTGCCTATTAAAACGTATTTGTCTAGAGCAATCACACTAATTGATAAAATAATGATGAAGTTTTATATATTTATTTAAAAAAATAAAAAAATTAGTCGAATAATTAATCTATTATGACTCTCAGTACCTAATCAAATAACCAGCCAATAAGGTCTGAAAAAACATCAATCCCTACTTGTTTTTCATTTTCGCGAACTTGAGTTGATGATTGAGTTGGGTATTTTTTTAATGGCTTTTTATTTAACTTTGCTTTTCTTACAGACTTTTGCTGACTTTTTAATAAGTGACCAGAACGGATGAATGTTAGAATTTGATCCAGCTCATGAATATCAAACCACATGCCATGTTTACTGCAGACATCAACCACAATACCACTGTCGCCAGCGTAATTCTTACGGTTCATTATCTGACTACACTTTGGACACTTACGATAATATTGCTTAGGATTGATAGAGTTATTATCCACCTGATATTTTTTAGTATCATCAACACGGTTCTGAATACCTGAAGCTGCTTGCAGTTGAGCTTGCTGCTCTAAATGATTGAATACATCAATTGAAATCCATAAACCAGCACAGTGGTTACATTCCTTCAATGTAAAAGCTTGATGCGTCATTTTCCTACTGTGTAAGTGGCTGTTGTCACACGAAGGGCAAGGCATGGTTGTTGACTCAAAATCATCATCAGCAACGATGGCGGTCGAACAAGAGTGACAAAACTTAGCCTTACTACTGATTCTGCACATGCAATTTGGACATATGGTATTGAGATCTCTTTCATGCAATGTAAAGCTGGACCCACAGTATTGACAGTTAGGCTCATTATCTTTACCTCTGGATCCTCCACAAGAAGAACACCTCACAACTGCCGCATCATGAATTTTTACTGATGGTACTCCCAACAATTCGCCACAAAAGCAATGGAATTTTTCCCCGACTCTTTTTTCGTGCACACCATATTGATGTTTACATTTGGGGCATTGTATGATGATTTTAGTCATATTTTTTGGTATAAATTATTGAAATTGTCATTCCAGCTGATCTATCGAAGTATGGTTATAATGTTTCAACAAATCTCATCTTTTTGGTCATTGATGATGTTATAACTATACCTCATCTTCATAAGGGTTGGCAATGTTTAACTGTTTTAGCAGATTAATTTCTAAAGCTTCCATTTCCTCAGCTTCATCATCATTGATATGATCATATCCCAATAGATGCAAAGTGCCATGTATAGTCATATGAGCCCAATGGTGCATCAAAGGTTTTCCTTGTTGTAAAGCCTCATTGTTAACAACACTTGAGCAGATGGCCAAATCACCAATTAAGTCATGCTCAATTTCAGCCGGCAAATCTAAAGGAAAAGATAAAACATTGGTAGGCTTATTTTTACCACGATAATCATTGTTGAGTTGTTGACTGAAAGCCTCATCAACAACCTCTATACTGACTTGAAAAAATTGACCATGATGATTAATAACCAACTCAACCCATTCACAAAACATCGCTACAGTTGGCACATGTTCAGCAACTTCGCTACTTAATAGAACTGAAGGCTCATCAACTTTTTGCTTCATAGGCATTGATAATTTTTTGTACAAGATTATGCCTCACGACATCTTTAGATTCAAACCAACTGAAACTCAATCCATTCACACCATCCAGGACTTCTATGGCATTTTTCAAGCCAGAGGTTTGGCCTTTATTGAGATCAACTTGCGTGACATCTCCAGTGATTACGACTGTGGTTCCAAAGCCTGTACGCGTTAAAAACATTTTCATTTGTTCTACTGTGGTATTTTGTGCTTCATCTAAAATCACAAAAGCATTATTCAGCGTTCGACCACGCATAAAAGCTAATGGAGCCACTTCAATGATGTTTTTCTCCATCATTCTCTCTACTTTTTCTACACCCAGCATTTCATATAAAGCATCGTACAATGGCCTTAAATATGGATCAACTTTATCAGACAGGTCTCCTGGCAGAAACCCCAACCGCTCCCCTGCTTCTACAGCTGGTCTGACCAAGATAATTCTTTGCACTTCCTGATTGAGAATGGCTTCTACCGCACAGGCAACAGCCAGATAAGTTTTACCTGTACCTGCTGGACCAATACCAAAGTTAATATCATGAGTAACGATATTATGTAAGTATAACTTTTGATTTGGTGATCGGCCTGTAATCACCCCTTTACGGGTTTGAATCCTTACTTCTTGCGGCTCAACAGAGTTTTCTGCAGCAGTATAGTTACCTTGTAGAATAATGTGCGTCATCTCAAGATTCAATGATTCAGAAGACGCCTCATCGAGCATGAGTTTTAAGCAGTTTTCTACCTTATCAATGTCAGCATTTTCTCCTTCAATTTGAAGTTGATGACCTCTGGCGTTAATTTGCGTGTTTGTGGCCTTTGCTAATAATTTAAGGTGTTCATCTTGTTGGCCATATAAGTTAGCCAATACATCATTGCTAACCTCTTGGATTGCTATTGTTTTTTTAGTCATTGATGATTATTTTTCCTTGCAATGAATTTCTGTAAGCGTCAATGATTTCAACATCAATCATTTCACCTATAAGTCTTGGGTTACCATCAAAGTTAACCACTCGATTATTTTCAGTTCTACCGGCCAATTGTTTTGGGTCTTTTTTTGAAACACCTTCAATTAAAATTTTCTGTGTAGTTCCAACCATTTGTTGCGAAATTTCAGCAGCAAACCCATTGATGGTTGCTTGCAATCTCTGCAACCTTTGTTTTTTAACCGACATGGGTATTTCATCATCAATGTTGGCAGCTGGCGTTCCTGGGCGTTTGGAATAAATAAAACTAAAGCTTTGATCAAATTTAATGTCTTTGATTAACTTCATGGTCGCTTCAAATTCCTTATCTGTTTCTCCAGGAAAACCGACAATAAAATCAGAAGATAGACTGATATCAGGCCTTGCAGCTCGAAGTTTTCTAATTTTTTGTTTGTATTCAATGGCAGTATGGCCACGCTTCATGGCTGATAGGATTCTATCCGAACCACTTTGTACTGGCAAATGCAAATAGTTGGCCAACTTAGGTTCTGTTGCATACGCCTCTATCAAAGCATCTGTAAACTCGACTGGATGGGAGGTTGTAAATCTGATTCGCTCAATACCATCTATGGCTGCAACATAATGAATCAGATGAGCCAAATCAACGGTATCTCCTTCATGAGTTTCGCCTCTGTAAGCATTGACATTTTGTCCCAGTAAATTTATCTCCTTAACACCTTGCATCGCCAACTGCATGATTTCAGCTAAAACCCCATCCAAGGGTCGTGAGACTTCTTCTCCTCTGGTATAAGGAACCACACAGAATGTACAGTATTTACTACATCCTTCCATAATTGAAACAAATGCAGAAGCCCCTTCTTTCCGGGGTTCAGGTAAATTGTCAAATTTCTCTATTTCGGGAAAACTGATGTCAACCTGTGGTTGTTCTTCTGAATTAACAGCCTTAAGCAGATTGGGCAAACGATGTAATGTTTGTGGACCAAAAACCATATCAACATATGGCGCCCTTTTTAAAATATTGTCACCCTCTTGTGAAGCCACACATCCGCCAACACCGATCACTAAATCAGGATTCTTCTCTTTCAGTTTTCTCCATCTTCCCAATTGTGAAAAAACTTTTTCTTGAGCTTTTTCTCGAATTGAACAGGTATTCAATAAAATAACATCTGCCTCATCTTCAACATTTGTCATGGTCAGATCATGAGATTCCATCAACACATCCAACATTTTGGATGAATCATATTCATTCATCTGACAACCATGCGTTTTTATAAATAGTTTTCCTTTAGGTTTTACTGACATAATTTTTGTTACTGTTTAAGTTTTGTGGTTAATTTTACGATAATTTCTGCTGTAACACCCCAAATAGTGTGTTTTTCATATTGATATACGTAATATTTGACTTTTTCACCTTGATATACAGCTGTTTTCTCAACACAATTATTCTCATCAATGAAAAAGCTCAAAGGTACTGAAAAAACATCTGAAACTTCATCTTCATTTTTAATGATTTCAAAACCACTTTTTAATGTTGCCACAAAGGGTGTCACAAAAAAGCCAGAGGTGGTTTCCACATTATCCAAATAACCAGCCACATCGATGTATTCCTCAGTGATGCCAATTTCTTCATGGGTCTCTCTGATTGCTGCCCTGCGTATGGTTCTATCTACAGTATCAAAACCACCGCCTGGAAAACTGATTTGGCCAGAATGGTGCTTTAATTTTTCAGATCTTTTTGTCAACAACACGTGTAATTGTTGATCTTTCCAAAACAAAGGAACCAATACAGCAGCTGGTCGAAAGGCCCCCGAACCTGAAGCTAACCAGACATCAACAGGCAACAAAGCCGTCTTTAATGTGCTTTTAAGGCGTGTGAAAAATTGGTCTTTGTGAGTGAAGTTTAACATAAAAAAGCGGAGTAATTTGAGTTACTCCGCTACTTTATTTTGATAAATGATAAACGGATTATTTATTGATTGATAAAAGGTTGATATCAAAGATCAATATTTCATTAGGACCAATTGGTTGTTGACCTCTAACACCGTACGCTAACTCAGGTGGAATGAACACTTGCCATTTACCGCCTGGACGCATCAAAGGTATGATTTCTTGCCAACCTTTCAGTACAGAATTAACTTTCAAAGTTTTAGGCTCACCTCTTATAAATGAACTGTCAAATTCTTGATAATTATCTGGATCTTTAACACCAATTAATGAACCACGATAATGAATGGTGACTTCACTGTCTAATGTTGGGTGTTTACCAGAACCATCTTCAATGACTCTATATTGGATACCTGATGCCAATTCTTTGATGCCTTTCTTCTTGCGATTAGCTGCCAAAAAATCATCACTGCGTTTTTGATTATCTTCAGCCAATTTTTTGAAAGCTTCAAATTGCTTTTGTTTCATTTTATTTTCATAGCCCTTATAATTAAGCACCATGTCTTCTTTTGATACAGTTGGATCTTTCTTGGCATAAGCGTCCCTGATACCTTTAATGGCTTGATCAACATTCAGTTCAAAATCACTGCCTTGTCTGCCTAAAAATTCAATTCCCATTTGATAGCCAATGGCATAACTGGTTTTGTTTTTATCAAATGTGAAGTTTTGCTCATCTTGAGCAGCAGCGGTAGTAGCTGAGATCATAACAAAAGTAGCCAAGATCAATTTAAAATTCATCTTATAATTCATCTATGTTTCCTCGATGTTCATTTTATAAAGTGGCGTATTCTAAGACACGCGGCTAATATTAACAACTTGATAGACACATTTAACACCATTCAGTTCAAATATTGATATAATTAAGCTTTTGAATCACAAGAGCGTATTAAATGCCGAATATCCTAACTGACATTAACAACAAAATTTTAACAATTACCATCAATAGGCCTGAAAAACTCAATGCATTAAATCATGAAACATTGACTCAGATTGAGGCTGCGATACACGATGCACAGAACAATGCTGAAGTGGCAGCTCTGATCATTACTGGCAGTGGTGAAAAATCTTTTATTGCAGGAGCTGACATTTCTGAATTGGCCAAATCAAACGCCATTACCGGCATGAAATTTGCTCAGTATGGCCAAAAAGTAATGAACACCATAGAACAGTGTCATAAACCTGTTATAGCGGCAATCAATGGTTTTGCTTTGGGTGGTGGCTGTGAATTGGCTATGGCCTGTCACATGAGGGTTGCCTCTGACAACGCCATGTTTGGACAGCCTGAAATAAAATTGGGTGTTATCCCTGGTTTTGGAGGAACACAAAGATTGGTAAAACTCATAGGAAAAGGAAGGGCTATGGAAATGAACTTGATGGGCAATATGATTGATGCACAACGTGCTTATGACATTGGTTTGGTCAATCAAGTTGTTGCACAAGATGAATTGATTACCACGGTTGAAAAAATGGCCAAGCAATTGACTTATTCAGCACCTGTTGCCATGCAATGCATCATTGACAGCATCAATCACGGTGCCGAATGCAATTTATCAGAAGGTTTACAGTTTGAGGCAAAAGCATTCGCTGTTACCTGTGCTACACAAGACATGAAAGAAGGCACCAGCGCTTTTTTAGATAAAAGAAAAGCACAGTTCACAGGTGAATAATTAAAATCAATTGGGGTGCACATATATCACCACTGTGTGCACCAATTATCTCCTTGATAGAATACCCAATATGTATCATCGGATTATGAGTAAACGGTTCTATTTCTATAGAGCAACAGTCACTGAAAGATAAATTCATAACACTCTAGTCCGATTATTTCACCAAATCGATAGAAAAATCAATTTTATCTATAAAGAACAAAGGCTTGTTTAAAGTACAATAAAATACAGTTTGTGCCTGAATGATTCTATGTAACAATGGATATAAATTGAATAAAATACATCGCAAGCCAATTAATGACTGACTTGCAAGAAATCTTATTCAATATACTTTTGTCATTTTTTCCCTCAACTCCATTCTATGATGAAATATTCAAGTTAAAGGACAACTCTTGTCAGCTTAGCCATGATTATTCACCAATACCGATAAGTCCTTCTTCAATTCTTTGGACCATTTTTTCAACAGAATTTTTGCATCTCCTGTTTTAGAAAAACCAGCCCGCAAGACCCGAGAACCATTGCCCCATTGAATTGCAGCTCCAAGTTGCTTTCCTGTGACCGAATCAACCATTTCTCTTTCAATAGCAACCCCTCCAAGGCCGGCCCCCGTGGCTTTAGTCAATATGGCAACATTCAGTGCTCCAATTGTCCTTTTAACATCAGTAATAGCAATGCGCATTCTGGCAATATTTTCACCCGGTTCTTTGACAATATTTATAGCGCTGTCATCAGCATTAAATGCATTGATCAAAGCTTGATTGGCAAATAGCTCTAAGTCTTGAAGTTCTTTTATTGTGAATTGGGCTTGTTGACCACTGTCCATATAAACCATTACAATGGGATCAATGATGATTTTATTATAATTTGATAAATGCTCTGATCTATAACCCAGATGGTTTTTTCTTTTTTCAGATATTTGTAATTGTGAATAATCACTCAAAAATCCAGAGTGCGCCGGCTTTTTTACTGGGGCACTACAAGCAGTGATGAAAATAAAGACAAAGGTTAGGATGACAGTTTTGATCATTTTTGTAGCTCATGTGTGACTTAACTAATATGATCACATGAAAAGAAAAATAAAACGCATCTTTTTTCTCACATATTCATGACAATTTGATACATTCAACTCAGTTAATTTGTTAACATGGTCAAAGTGTGATGTGATTCGCACTATCTATGTTCTTAGAACTGTTCCGAGCATTTCATTGAATCGGTAAAAAATTGATTTCACCTATAAAAATTATAGAGTTAAATGAGTTTTGTAAAAGAACACTTTGTACCTGAATGGTTTTTATGACGAAATATTCGGGCTAAAATTTCAATCAAAATAACATGAAAATACATCAAATATATACCGATAGCAATCTAAGAAATTTCACCTATGTCATCGAATTAAAAAACCGCAATGCGGTTGTTATTGATCCCTGGAGTGATGAATTAGTTAATAAGTGTTTAAATCAATACAATTTATCATTAACAACCATCATCAATACCCATGAACATTGGGACCACACTCAAGGAAACCTGGCATTAGTAGAACAATACGGCTGTCAAGTTTGGGCTCATGCCAATGGCGCAGGGAAAATCCCAGGTTTATCTCGTGTATTGATGACAGATGAGCTGATACCTCTAGATGATAATACAGTAATTCGTGTCATGAATACGCCTGGACACAGCGAGGCACACTTGTGTTTTTTAGTGATTAAAGACAATAAGCCCACTCATGTATTCACTGGTGACATATTATTCAATGCAGGAGTTGGTAACTGCCACAATGGGGGCAATGTTGATGATTTATATGACACCATCAGCCAACAATTTCACAACTTAACAGATGATATTATCATACTACCAGGCCATGAGTATCTAGCCAATAACTTACAATTCACTTTAGACAGGGAACCATCAAACTCTGTCGCCAAAAAATGGTTAGAAAAATATGAAAATTCAGACATTCACACACAACCCTTAACCACAACCATTGCAGATGAAAGAAATATCAATACATTCTTTCGACTCCGAAATGCTGAAATCATTCAACGTTTGCCCGGCGGTGACAAAGATGAAAAAGCCGTTTTTACTGCACTGCGAGCCTTAAGAGACCGATGGTAACAACGTGTTCAACCAGAAATTATTTGCAGATATTTCGGTAATATAAAAAATTAATATGAATTTTCAAAACCCTCAAAAAAAACACAATTCATCAACCATACAAATCCGCAAAGTGCTTATGCGCATTATTGGCATGTTATTTGTGATATCCAGCCTAATCATGCTACCTCCGATATTGGTGGGTATGATTTATCAAGATGGAGACATAAAACCTTTTATTTATGGTTCAGCTGTGTTGTTTTTGCTGGGTTCGATTTTACTATTTATATTTCGTCATGCCAAATCAGATCTACAAATCAGAACTGGATTCATCGTTGTGGCCTTATCATGGCTTATCATCGGAAGCAGCAGCGCCATTCCGTTTTATTTTGCTGAATCCATGAACCTATCAATTGTTGATGCCAACTTTGAAGCCATTTCAGCGTTGACCACAACGGGCGCCACAATTATAACCCATCTGGATGACTTACCACACTCCATACTCTTTTACCGACAATTGTTACAATGGCTTGGTGGTATGGGTATCATTGTTTTGGCCATTGCCATTTTACCCATGTTACGAATTGGCGGCATGCAAATGTTTAAAGCCGAAACACCTGGGCCAATGAAAGATCAAAAATTGACACCACGCATCACTGAAACGGCAAAAACTTTATGGTATTTATACTTGGGCATTACACTGATATGTGCTCTGGCTTATTTCATGGCAGGTATGAATATTTTTGATGCCATTTGTCACGCCTTTGCAACATTGGCCACTGGTGGAATGTCTCCACATGATGATTCCATTGGTTTTTACAACAATTCTCTGATTGAATTAATATGCATCATATTTATGTTTATAGCTGGTATAAACTTTGCTTCACATTTCATTTCCTGGCGATCGGCTTCGATGAAGGTCTACTTTAATGATTCAGAGATCAAACTATATATTTCAATGATCATTGCTGCCTTTTCTTTGACTTCAGCAATTTTAATACTCAATGGCACTTACTCATCTTTCTATGAAGCCTTAAGACATTCGGCCTTTCAAGTGGTCGCCATGGTCACAAATACTGGATTTGCAACTGAAAATATCAGTACATTGCCATGGATGTTGCCATTATTTTTGATGTTTTTGGGCAGTATTGGCGCCTGTGCTGGCTCCACTTCTGGCGGCATTAAATTAATACGTTTAATACTCTTGTATAAATTAAGCATCAGAGAACTGTATCGTTTAATTCACCCACATGGAAAGTTCATCATTAAGCTCGATGGAAAAACCATCAATTACCGAGTATTAGACTCTGTATCCGCATTCATTTTACAATTTATGTTTTTATTGGCAGTTTTTACATTGATATTAATGACATTGGGTGAAGATATTACCACTTCAGCAACAACCAGCCTTTCTGCTTTAGCTAACTTGGGCCCTGCACTTGGTGATGCCAGCAGTAATTATGCTTCACTGAATGATGGCAGTAAGTGGGTGCTTTCACTCATCATGATATTTGGCAGGCTTGAAGTCTTTACAATTTTTATATTATTTATACCAGCTTACTGGGAAAGGTAGTTGATTGGTTTCAAAAAATTTAACATGGCTCTGCACAAGAGTCCTGTTTCATAATCTAGATTCTCAATAT
>CAYGTC010000038.1:0-42067 GCA_964352735.1 uncultured Alcanivoracaceae bacterium
TATTTTGCCATTTTTCCCCTAAATTCCATTCTATGATGAAATATCCGGGTTAAGTCATTTATCAATGTCTTCAACTTTGTTGATTGTTGACAGTTTACCAGTTATTTTCAAATGGATTATAGTGTTGATGGTTATTTTTTCTTTGTACGAGGTTTTCTTTTTTTGTTTTTGAAGTTTTTTCTGGCGTATTTCTTTTTAAAGCTTGGTTTTTTACCTTCACCTTTTAGGGCTGAAAAGGGTTGAGAGTCGACTTGTGGAATTAATGTCTCCAAGGTTTCTATTAGCCCTGACATGAATTTTTGATAACTGACACCACGTTGTGCCATAGAAGACAATTGAGATTCCCATTTAGCCGTCATGTCAGGAAGTGTGGCGATTTCAGGCAAACCAGCGATCAGCTTTTGTCCAATAAGGGTCGAGTGGATTTGTTTTCCCTGGCGTTTAAGGTATGAACGGGTAAATAACAGTTCAATGATGCCCGCACGGGTCGCCTCGGTGCCCAAACCATCTGTTTCTTTGAGGATTTTTCGAATATCAGGTGCTGCAACAAATCGACTGATCCCCGTCATGGCTGAAAGCAATGTGGCATCGGTAAAGTATTTGGGTGGCGTGGTTTTTTTATCTAATATTTCTGATGATTCGCACAGGACTTGATCGCCCTTTTCTAAAGTAGGTAAAAATTGTTGTAATTCATCATCCGTTTCGTTTTTGGTTGGATTGGGGGTTGATGGTGATGACTTTTTTTGGAAAAGTACCTTCCAACCAAGGTCAATGGTTTGTTTCGATTGTGCGATGAAAAGCCCATTTGCAATGTTAAGCTGTAACAGTCGTTCTTCATAATTAAAAGCAGGGTACAATTGGATTAAATACTGTCTGGATATCAGCTCGTAAATGTTCAATTCACTATGGCTTAATTGACCAGCGCCATTTTTTTTGGAGGTTGGAATGATGGCATGATGGGCTTCAACTTTTTTATCATTCCAGGCTTTACTGACTTGTTTTAAATCAGCACCGTTGACCGCAGAGCTTAGATTGGAACAAACCGATGCAATGGCTTGAGTCACTTGGGGAATGTGCTGTAAGTGCTCTCGTGGTAAATAGCGACAATCGGATCGAGGGTAGGTGATTAACTTATGCTTTTCATAGAGACTTTGACAGCCATCTAGCACTTGTTTGGCACTCAATCCAAAACGTTTTGCCGCATCAATTTGTAAGGAAGATAAACTATAAGGTAAAGGCGCTGCTTGCTTTTTGTTTTTACGACTGGACTGGATGACTGTTCCTGATTGCCCTTCGATGCGTTGGGCCACATTTTGGGCAAGCAAGCGGGACAGCACACGGCCTTCTTCATCCTGATAGGGCCGGCAAGCTTCACTGGGTTGCCATTTTGCTTTAAAGTGTATGGTATCTGTATGGCTTTGTAGTGTTTTAACATGCGCCCATACTTCAAAAAATGGTTTGGATACAAAATTTTTAATGGCCAAATCTCTCTTGACCACCAAACCTAAAATGGGTGTTTGAACCCGTCCCACAGACAGTACTCCATTATAACCCGCTTTTGAACCTTGAATGGTACATAGGCGAGTCATATTCATGCCATATAACCAATCAGCACGTGAACGGGCTAATGCAGAGGTTGATAGGGGAATGAAGTCATTGTTACTGCGCAATGAATTTACGGCCCGTTTCACTGCTGCTAAATTCAGATCGCTGATCAAACAGCGTTTTATATTATTGCGCTTAGCTTGAGGTACTTTAAAATAGTTGATCACTTCATCAACCAACAATTGACCCTCTCTATCTGGATCGCCGACATGCACGATTTGTTGAGATTGTTTGACAAGTTTACGCAGTATGCTGAGTTGTTTTCTGGTTTTTGCTTTTGGGTTGAGTTGCCAAATATCAGGTGTGATGGGCAAATGTTCTAAACGCCACTTTTTATACTCAGGGTCATAAGCATCTGGTTCTGCCTGCTCTAACAAATGCCCAATACACCAGCTGACCACATCGCCATTACCCAAGCGAATACAACCTTCACCTTTTGTATGAGGCTTAGGTAATGCTGCTGCAAGTGCGCGACCGAGACTTGGTTTTTCTGCAATGTAGAGAATCATGAAAAATATGTTAAAAGGATTAAGTATGTGAATTTAGTCATTTTCTTCAAGTGTTTTTGCGAATTTAGCCACTTTTTGGGTCAATGGAATCCATTGTTTATTGTGTTGATTGATGTCAATGGTTTTTAATTGACCATTTTCAACGATCACTCTGCCATTAACAATGGTATGCGTCACATTTTGTGGATAAGCAGCAAATGCCACAGTGGCGTAAGGATCATAATTCGGCTGTGTATTGGCTGCATCAGTGTCAATGATAATGATGTCTGCCTTTTTACCGACCTCTAGTGAGCCTATTTGTTTTTCCATATCTAATGCCCGTGCACCCCCCATGGTTGCCATGTCTAATAATTCATAAGGAGTAAAAAGCGTTCCATCATTGTTAGAAAGTCGTGCGGCAGCTGCGGCATAACCCATCACGTTGATGATATCCATTTGGTTTGAGCTCATGGGTCCATCTGTGCCAAAACCTATATCTAATTTCATTTGATACATTTGCCATGCAGGAGAAATGCCAGTACTGGCAAGACTATTGGCTTTTGGGTTATGAGCAATACCAACGCCATGTCGTTTGAGAATTTCCATATCATTTTTATTTAAAAAGATGACATGGGCCGCTAACAATTTATCTGACAGAAAACCGATGTCATCCAAATATTCGATAATGGATTGATTTGTCCCTAAAGGATTGATGCGTTCGCTGATCAATTGCTTTTCGCGATCAGACTCTGTCACATGAACCAACATGGGAATACCTTCTTTTTCTGCTAATGTTTTTGATTTCAGTAACCACTCAGGAGTTACTGTATAAGTGGCATGTGGTGCTATGGCTGGCGTAATCAATGGGTGGTTTTTCCATTCAGTGATGAACTTTTTGGCATATTCATAACCACCATAAGGTTCTGGCGCATCTACTACTGGAAATTGAATCACGGTTTCCCCTAAAACGCCACGTATCCCAACCTCAGCAACTGATTTGGCCACCTCATCTTCATGATAATACATGTCAGCGACCATTGTGACACCCGATAAAGCCAATTCCATCGCTGCTTGACGTGAGGCGATACCGATGAGGTCACGAGATAACAATGATTTTTCTAATGGAAAGAAAAACTTGAACAAGCGATCTTTTACGCCATTTTCTCCAAGGCCACGAAAGGCAACCATCGGAATGTGATTATGTAAATTTATCATACCCGGCATGACAATATCACCATCAGCATCGATGTGTTTTTTTGCTTGATATTTTGAGAAGATGTTGTTGTGACCAACGGCTATGATTTGATTGCCATTGATAACAATAACGCCATTTTCATAAACGTTTTTGTTGTCATCCATGGTTAAGATTTGCGCATTTGTGATCACCAAGTCTACATTGAGTTGTGATGAGTGATCTTGTGATTTGTTATGTTGTGAAGCACATATGCCTGTCAATAATAAAGAGCAAATTATGATTGCTGATAACTGTGTTTTCATTGTTTTCATTTTCTTCTCGTGTTTCTGCTTTTCAATGTGATTGTGCTTTATAAAGTTTATTTTATCGTTTCATAGGTCAAGCTGGGTAGATTTATCTAATGAATTGTTTAATTAAAAGACTCGGATGCAAGTCGATAAATCATATGTTATATTGTATATAAATAAAATAAAGGAGTTTCATGTGAAAAAGATTATGTTATTGTTATTGGCCGTCTCTTTTAACTGTCTTGCATCAATAGGCATGATAGGTGCTAGCGGTGCAGTAGGGGCTGGAACTAACATTGTAATCAGAAGCTCAATATCTGCTGCATTGGTTGAAAGCGAGCTTCTAAATAGCAGATCAATTGGAGATACAAACCCAGATTTCATTATGAGTTTTATGATTATGATGAGTCAAGGAGATGCTGATGGTTCTAATGACGGTTATGATGCCGGTTATGATTAATAAGAGTCAGCAAAGACGTTTATGGCATTAATATCATAAAGAGGAAATATCACAAACTCATTGACCGAATACTCTGGTAGATTTGTTCAATAATAGTTTTGGCTTTTAGTCGGTTTTTATAATTTACGCCTTTTCAAGCTTCAGTCAAAACAGCTTTTCAATAAAATTAAAATTTAAAATCATGATACCATCTTTCCACAGCAAATTACCCAATCTTGGCACCAGCATATTTACTGAAATGTCAGTGATGGCTCATCAATATCAAGCGATCAATTTATCGCAGGGGTTCCCGGAATTTGATACGCCGGAATTCCTTAAGTCAGCCATCAATCAAGCCATTATTGATGGCAAAAATCAGTATTGTCCATCTTCAGGTTTACCTGATTTGCTGGATCAAATTGCTCAGTTGATACATCGCTGTTATCAAAATGAGTTATTGAAAGAAGGCAAAATTGATGGGGGGAATAATATAACAGTGACCTCAGGTGCCACAGAGGCCTTATGGGTAGCGATTCAAACCATTGTTCGGTCTGGCGATGAAGTGATTGTGTTTGATCCGGCTTATGATTCTTACGAACCTGCGGTTGAATTGGCTGGTGGCCGTTGTCAACACATCGGATTGAATGCGCCAGATTACAGGGTGGATTGGTCACTTGTTGAACAGGCCATCAATAGCAAAACGCGTGCGATTATTATCAACAATCCGCATAATCCTACAGGTACAATTTTGCATGCAAGTGATTTAGAGACCTTACAAAAATTGGTGATTGAGCATGAACTTTATGTCATCAGTGATGAGGTTTATGAACACATGACTTTTGATGGAAAACGCCACGAAAGTGTATTGTCCTACCCAGAATTATTTGAACGAGCCTTTGTGGTTTCTAGTTTTGGTAAAACTTTTCACTGCACGGGATGGAAGATGGGATACTGTGTCGCACCAACTGAATTGACTTCAGAATTCAGAAAAATTCATCAGTATGTGACGTTTTGTTCATTTGCACCAGCACAGTTTGCAATTGCCTCGATGTTAAAAAACCATCCAAAACACGTTGATGATTTGGCACAATTTTATCAGAGTAAAAGAGATGTGCTTATTAATGCATTAAAGGATTCTCGTTTAAAAGTCTTACCTTCGACAGGCACTTATTTCTTACTGGTGGATTATTCTCAAATTTCAGAATTAAATGATGTTGAGTTTTGTCATTGGTTAACCAAAGAAGTCGGTGTTGCTGCCATTCCTCTGAGCCCATTTTATGAATCGAATACATTGGAGGCTTATCAGCAAAACAACAAAGTCATACGATTGTGTTTTGCTAAAAATGAAGGCACCTTATTAAAAGCTGCGGAAATATTGTGTCAACTTTAAATATGAATCAACAAATTATTAATGTTTTTATAACACTTGTATGTTAGCTTTCAATTCACAATGACTCAACTAACAAAAGACTTTAACGAATTAATCACAATCGACCATCAACAAATGGTTGATACCAACTCATTAGATTCACAACAATATCAAGAACATTATATCACTCGATGGCTGCGTGTTTTGTCGTCAGTTGATGCCGATGATTTTGTGTCAATGGATGGTGTAAAAAATGCCTTGGTGAGACTGGGGAAAAACGAGCAAACCCAACTATGGGAATTAAACGATGCCTTGAAACAGCCCTTACAACGTTTAATGGATGATCAGTACTCTGGTGAAAAAATCAATAATCATTTGCGAGAGTTACAGAAAAAAATAACCAACCTTCATCCCCCTAAGAAAAATAAAACCAGTTTTAAAGACATGTTTTTGCTGTTGTTTTCCTGGAAACAAACTGCATGGCAGTTGTGGCTGGAAAATTATCATGAGCTAAAGAAGGAAATAACGATTTCAACTAAAGTTTTGGCCGCAGAAAAAAAGCAACTCAACAGTTATAGAAACATGTTGATGGATAAGAAGATAGGTTTGACTGAGCAATTAAAACAGTTGGAAAATGCTCTGGATCTTGCCAGTTTTTTGACAGAACAACTCGAACAACGATCAGAAAGTCATCATCAATTAACACCAGTAGTCATTGCACAAATGCAAGGTGAACTGTTGCCTGTTTTACAGAGAAGAGTGGTTGATTTACAACAACAATTATTAATTGGCAGGCAAACCGTCATGACCATTGATATCATTGCCGAGCAAAACACTGTGCAAGCCAACAGTATTGATCAAGCTTTAAACACCACAAGTGCAGCTTTGGATGTGACAGCAGGGTTGGTGCTGGCAGAACAAGGCAGAAAAACTTTGGAAAAATTGGGCAAACAACAAGAGCACAATGGAAAACCTGCATCAAGCAATGGACATGAACTCAAAGCAGTACAACACCGCATAGAACAAGCTTTACAACAAATGGATGAAACAAGAAAAGTATACAAACAGTCAATACACAATAAAGACAGCTAACTCTTGAGAGTGTATATCAGAACGTTTTAAATAAATAGTACATGACTGAATCACTATGGCGGAATTATTCTGAAAAAAGTGAGAAGATTAATGTATTGAGACCTCTGCATAACTACAGTGACGAATAAAAATGATTAAATTCACCAACAGCGTCATAAATCTTGTCAATAGCTGGCTATTACCTGCAACTTTTTTCATAAAACCATTCAGGTACAAAGTGTCTTTTTAATAAATTTTTCTAACTCAATGTTTTTAATAAATAAAATCAATTTTATCCGATGTCATTCAGGTGGATATATTCAGTCCTACAATTGGAGTGAGGCATAGTCATGCCTAATTAATTCTATTTTTGAAACACTTTACCACCAATCATCTTAAATGCTGGTGTACCTCTTACTAGAGTATCTCGAGCAAATTGCACACCGCAATTGGGGCAGATGCAGGGTTCATGGGTGAAATCGACGGAAATACGTTCTTTGAAGCATTTTACCAAAGCGCCTTTACCGCCTTTTCGATATTTGAATAATTGTGTTTTGCATTGATTACAAAACACATTTACAGTTTTGCTTGGGCCTTTTTTATTGGGTTTTGCCATATATTTATGATCGATGAAATCGTTTAAGATGAATATAAATGAAGTTAAAAGAGGGTTAATAATTGTGCAGTGTCTGTCATCAAAAAAGCCCGTATATATAACGGGCTTTTTATAAGACTTAAAAGTGATTAACCTGAATCTGATCTATACCAGTGTCGGGTTAATAAGTCATCATTGGATGTCAAAAGTAAAACCAGCAGTCACTTCTTGAACTGGTGACATTAAGGTCTGGTTTTTAAGACTCACATTTTTAACCACAAATGGTGCAACTAAACCAGAAGTTTTGATCAACTCTTGTGGCAACTCAAAACTGATGTTATGAGTACCTTGCTTCAACCAATCAGCTGACATGAGCATAGCGATGGGTTTTTGTTGCCCAGCTTTATCATGACCCATTAACAAACCATTGATTTCATAGCGGGCAGCCAATAAGTTTTCAACGCCAAGTGTGATTTCTGTATCGGACATATTCAATTGACCGTTAAACTGTGCAGTTGGCACAGTGACAGCAAATGAAGTAGACACATCACGAAGAATTTCATTTCCGGCTACATTACCTTGTGCGACCGTATGAACTTCCCATAAACCATCTTCCTGTGATGCAAAAGGCAATTGTGGTAGTTCAGCTTTTATCTGGCCAAATTTGTCGGCTTTAAAGTTCAAGTCGGCAAATTTTTCACCATTTGGTTTGGTGATGTAACCTTGCATTTGCATTGGTAGGCTTGCTTTATCATTCAATAAATTGGCTTTAACTGTGAGTGTTTCACCAGCTTGATAAGTTTGTTTACTTGTTGCGACAGCCAAGCGATATGGGCTGTCTGGCTCGAAAACATGCACAATAAATTTATCATCAAGTGCTTTATCATTGTTATTGAGTTTTAATTGCAAGTTACCAGGTTGATGAGTAACTTTCATTGCTATGGTATTTTCTGGTACTTCCATACCAATTTCTTTCAAGTCAGAACCTGTTGCCATCACTTTTGTAGAGATGTTAGATTTGTCTTGGGTTAAGGCAATTTGGCTGCCATCAAGAACGGTTGTTCTATTCAAGGAACTGAGTCGAATGACTGCGGTGTTTGAATAGACAGGTATATTAAAACCAGCATTCAATTGTTTGCCTGAGACATCCATATAAAATGACTTGGACTCGGCAACAAACCCTGAGTTTTTTGATGCCTTTATGTCTTGACCGGTGAGGTCCATGTTATAACGCACTGCATCTTGTTGCCATTTGTTAGCTGTAAGGCTTTTTTCTTGCGGCAATTGACTCAGTGTTTTCAGTTCTGGTGCATCAATCCATTGTATTTCTGATTGTGCAAAAGACATTTGACTTGCAGCCAGTAGGCTAGCTAATAAGATTTTTTTATTCATTTTATTCTCCTGATACTCAAATGTCATTACGTAAAATTACGTCTAAATTGAAGCATTTTCTGCGGCTTTGATTGTGACTCAAAGGTTCTCTGCCTCTGGTTCTAGAGGTATCTCTGAACCACAAAGAGCCAGCGCCTTCTTGAGAGCTGCATTCTAGGAAACCATCAGAGCATGACCCCAACCACGCTTGAGTGATTTCCAAACCAAGATTTAAAAAGTAACCGCCACAGTAAGAGTCACCATCAAAGATAGAGGTCTCAACATCTGTACCTACAACGTTATAGAATCCTTTAGGAAGACTTGGACGACCTGAAGTACCCAACAAATAATTATTGTTGTAAAAATTCATCCAAGAAGTCTGTTGCATTCTTACGCCATCATTTTGATAACCAAGCAACCAGCCCAATGCGGCTTCAAATACATTACCCTGCATTACAGCATTCGCTAAAGGCGTACCTTTAGATGAAGCAGCCAGTGCATTAACCCAACGGATCTTGCTGATGATGTTAGGATAACGACTGTCATAAGTCGGATTTGACATGATCCAGCGAATAATATTAGCACCATTTGAATGGGTGATGACAACCATATCCGTGATGTTTTTGCTGTTGATGAAATTGGTTAATTGTGTTGCTAAGCAGCCTGAAGCCTCTGCTTTCCACATGTATTGTTCAAAGTCGCAATTGATGACGACATAATTGTTTTGATTTGGTAGACCTTGGCGTATTGAATTAATATTATCCATTTTCCAATAGTCATCAGCTGCATTGGTGTTTTTGCCTGTGCCATGCACGAAGGCTAACCCTGTGTTGGCCTGTGCGCAATATGATAGCACAGTCAATGCCACCATAAGTATGATGCGATGTTTCATATTTTCTCCTCTTTATTATAAGAATGATTTTTGAGAGGGCATTTATTTATGTACAATTGCACTCAATAAAGCCCCGTCCCCTTTTAATGCTCAACTCAGATATTGAACAAACGTTGTTTTAACATAAAAGTTTCAAATATTCAAACGTTTGTTTCATTATATTTCAATCTTTTGTGTGTTTTTAGTGTCCCTTTATACTATTTTGTATAATAAAAAATATGAACACTATTGTCCAAAATAATCATTGGTCTTAAATATGTTTCTGTTCGTCTCATTTTACAATTTACCGGTGCATGGTCGTTCTATAATTATTGTATTCGTGCCATGAGCGCGTGTAAGCATATAGGAGAAAGACATGAAAAAAAACATTATTATAGTATTGATCTGCATGGTGAGTTTTGCCAGTTCTGCTCAAAATCTGACACAGCAGAGTGTTGATAAAGCACGCGAAGTGATGAATGAAGTGATTGAAGCCTATGGTGGTGCTGATAAACTCAATAATTTGAGTGGAGTGGTGGTTAAATTCGAAACCACCAATAAGGCAGTTAACCAAAGTAGAAAGCCTGGTCCTCCATGGGATGAAAATAAGTCCATGGGTAAAAGTATGGTAAACTTCGAAAAACAGCAGTTTGTTACTGTCAATAAAAATGCCTCAGATCAGCAGGCGTTTCATAACAGCACCATCATTGATGGAGAGAACAGTTATCAAATAGATTATAGGGCCAAAACTGCCTCATTGATTGCTGAGCCTAATTTTATGAACTCAGCTGGTCCTTTTATTCGTGTGACACCAGCATTACTGGTAAAACAGATGATGCTGCGCAGCCATACCTTACATTACCTCGGTGAGTCTGATGTGGATGGGCGTGCCCATGATGTATTGACAATGGTGATGGAAGTTGGTCCAGCCATCAGTTTATATTTTGATAGAAAAACACGTTTATTGACTAAAAGTGAGCGCATTGTTGGCGCTTTTGGTTTGATTGGTTATCGTTTTGATGATTATGAAAAAGTAGATGGAATACCGTTCAATAAAGGGTTTAAGTTATTTCAATCTGGTGAAAACAATATGATGCGCAATAACATTGCCACCACAATAAACCCTCCTACAGAAAAATACATTCAATTAAAAGAAAACCTAGTTCAAGTATCTGCCATTCAACCAGACCCTGTAAGTCGTCAAAAGGTCAGTGATGGTGTTTATTTGATTGGTGGTAACGGCACATATGCCATGTTTGTAGAAATGAATGATCACGTTGTTGCAGTAGGCGGTACAGCTGGTATTGCAGAGAGGATTGCTTTGTTGAAAGAAGCTGTACCTAATAAACCCATCAAGTATGGTGTTTTGACGCATCATCACAGTGACCACATTGTTGGAGCCCAAGATTATGCAGATGAAGGGGCTGTTATCATTGCTGCGAGTGCCCACGAAGATGTTATTCGTAGCGCTACGGCAAATAAAAGTATGAAAATTGAAACAGTGAATAAGGAACATGTTCTGAACAGTGGGGATCGTGAAGTTCGTATCCTTGATGTTGGCCCTACCGAACATTCAGAACATCTGCTTGTTGCTTATTTGCCAAAAGAAGGCATTGTTTTTCAGGCGGATCATTTTGGTCTTGCTTCTCCAGGCAATATTCAACCAGCCGGTCCTGCAACCAGAAGCTTTGCTGATTCATTGAAACGCAATAATATCAAAGCCAAATCGATTCTTTCAGCACACAGTGCCATCGTCGCTACGGGCTCGGATCTACAAAGCGCAATTGAGAAAGCGAATAAAATTGACTAACAACAAAAATCAACATAAATCAATAGCATTGACACGTTATTGATTTATGCGTGATAGATCCATACATTATTAACATTTGTCATTATGATAAGTTAATGTGATTTGAAACGTGCTTTTTTGATTTGTGCAAGAGTGGGTCCATTTGGGAAGTATAGCTGACTAACTCATCATTGGCTTTTTGACGGGCAGCCGTTTCGACTTTTTTCATTAATTGGCTCAATTCATTTAAGCTCAGATTTGCTGATGCGCCTTTTAAATCGTGAGCTATTTTGATTGTCTCATCATATTTCGATGAATCAATAGCACGTTTTAGTGTATCAATTTTCAATACCGAATCAATGAAAAAGCTGGTCATGATTTTTTGCATTAATGCATGGTTACCCAATAATCTTTTTTTCAAATCTTCATGATCAAACAATTTTTTTTCTTCAGTTTTGGTCGTTTTCTCTCTGTCTTCTATTGCATGCATATGTATGTTTTCTGTTGTTGTTTCAGTTAAGTGTGATATTCCAATTGGTAACCATTTTATTAATTTCCGTTGTATGGCTTCAATTTTAATTGGCTTGGCAATATAGTCGTCCATGCCAGCGGCCAGTGTTTTTTCTTTATCACCTTTCATTGCACTTGCCGTAAATGCAATGATTGGTATGTCAGGAGTATTGTGTTCAAACTCCATGTTTCTGATTTTCTTGGTTGCCTGGTAACCGTCTAAGACCGGCATATGGCAGTCCATTAAGACCAAATCATAGTGTTTTTTATTCAAACAATCGATGGCTTGTTGGCCATTGTTGGCGGTCTCTGCAAAAACACCAAGGTATTCCAGCATTTGCTTGGCAACTAACAAATTGGTTTTATTGTCGTCTACAATCAATACAGTGCTTTCTAAGAAATTAATGTTTGTATCTTTGGGTGCTAAGTTATGGGTATTTAATTGCGGAGTATCGATTGCAGATAATTGAACTGAGAACCAGAAATGGGTGCCTTTATTTAAGGTGCTGTTAAACCCAATATCCCCACCCATTAATCGGGTTAATTGTTGACATATGCTTAAACCCAAACCTGTACCACCATAAACTCTGGTGGTTGAGTTGTCTGCTTGAGTAAAGCGATTAAAAATGGATTCTTGTTGTTTTTCATTGATTCCAATGCCGGTATCTTTTACAAAGAAATGAATGATATGGTCCGCACCATTTTGTTCTTTAATGTGATAACCCAGTGTTATATTACCTTTCTCGGTAAATTTGATGGCATTACCAACCAGATTTGTTAAAATTTGACGTATCCTGCCAGAATCACCATGGTACCAACCAACTAAATTGGTATCAGCCTGGTAATTAAAGTCCAATTCTTTTTCCTCTATGGCATTAACGATGGAGGACAAAAAATCTTGCATGAAATCATTGAAGTTAAAATCATGTTCATGAATCTCCAGCTTACCAGCTTCAATTTTAGAAAAATCCAGTATGTCATTGATGATGTTTAACATCGAATTTGCACTTTGTTTGATGGTTAACGCACGTTTATATTGGTCATCATTCAGTGGATTGTTTAACATCAAATCATTCAGCCCAATCACTCCATTCATTGGAGTACGTATCTCATGGCTCATATTGGCTAAAAATTCTGACTTGGCTTGATTGGCATTGATCAACCCTTGCTCAAGGTCTTTACTGACTGAAATGTCTCTGGCAACACTTAAAACGGCTTGTCTGCCTCCAAATTCAATACTGGTTAAAGTCACATCAGAAGGGCGAACTTCTCCATCATTTGTTTTGAATAACCATTCTGTTCGATAAAAACCAGATTTGTAAACTTCTTCAATGATTTCTCTGGCGCTTTGTTTTGATGTTTTTCCGTTGAGTTGAAATTCGGGGCAAATATCAAAAGGAGGTGTGCTCAATAGTTCCTCTGGTGAATCAAATTTGAAAAGCTTAGCTGCGGCTTCATTGGCCTTGAAGAAATGACCATCTTTAATGAGCAGCATAGCGTCTTCGGATTTTTCATAAAGAGATCGGTATTTGCTATCGTTCATTGCCATCTTTAATCGATTTTTGTCGGCATCATTGCGTAACAATAAAGTCTCTTTCAAGTTATGATTAAACCGTCTGCCATTTGATATTCCTGCCATTAAAAATAATAAGCCAAACAATCCCAGTATGAAGGTGTTGTTGTCTGCATTTATAAAAAGGCGAACAATAAGAGGTAAAGTGCTTATGGTCATAAAAATCACAAGTGATTTGTAACTGGGTGTTAATGTCCCCAGAGATGTGCCCACTAAGCCTAATAACATTAATTGTAATATCGTTTGATGAAGTAATGAATCTTTGGGGTACAAAAATATGCCTGATGTTCCCCAAACAATTGAGGATAATAAGACCCCCAACAAAAATTGATGCTCCATTTTTCGCGTGATTAAAGTTTGTTTCTCTAGACTTTTATTAAAAGAGATAAAAGTATACAATCGAAAAACAATGGTGCACATCAAACAAGCGAACCAGATAATTAAATGGTTCAAAGGAATAACGTCCTTTAGCGCATAGACTAAAAGAATCCCACTTAAAAATATACCCGTTTGGCTGACAGTAAGACCTTGGTACATCATTTTTACACGTTCTGTGTAGAGTTTATACTGCTCAGAGTTTATTTTCATATCATTGGCAAAATTGCTTTTAGGGTCCCTGGATGTTTTTTTAAACTGATTTTAACAGCAATGACTATTGAGTGTCGTCTTATATAATGAATAATTATTGATGATTTGTAAAGTAATGAATTGTAAACAATGATCGACACTTGTTTATTAAACTTAAAAAATAGTGCGAAAAGCCAGTAAATCATCTACAAAATAAGTAATGAGATTTGTTATGTTAAAAAGCGTTTGTTATTTTTCTGAGTCAGAAAATATTGAATCACAAATAAATATGTTATATTTAGTACGAAAATATTAATATATTTGTTTTTGTTATAACAAATTGAAATGTTTCTGTGATAAACTCTATACTAATTCACAAAAAGGGTTATTAAATATATGAAAGTTTTTATCATGATTTTATTATTCTCATCAGTTGGATATGCCTATGTACCGATGCTATTTGATGAACGCGGGGTTTTAATTGAACCAGATGTGATCCTTTTACAAGAGGGCTTGAAAGCGTATAAAAAAGGTAAAATGGACCCGTCATTAATTCAGTTAAAAAGGTCTGCAAAATTTGGAAACGATGCTGCTAAATACCTCATTGGGTTGATCCATTTAGAAGATTCCCATCCCATCAATGCAAGAGCGTGGTTGATGTTAATCAAACAACCCATTTTTGAAAGTCAAAGGGTGTTAACAGAATTAAATAAAAAGCTCAGTGTCGGCGAAATAGAGTTATCTGATAAAAAGCTTTTGCAGTTACAAAGCCTCTATAACGATGACATCAGTTATAAAGCGAGAAAAAAGTGGGCCAAAAGGATTAAGACCACTGGGACAAATATTGCTGGAATATCTGGAACTTCCACCAGAAATCTAAATGTGGTTTCAGGTGGGGAAATGTCTCAGATTGGTGGACCTGGCAATACATTTGGTGCAACTTCTGTACATATGGTTGGCAGTTATAAGGCCAGCAAGCAAGTCAGGAAGTTTGTAAGAGAATATGAACCAAAAACCACTGTTGTATTGGGTGATATCAAACCAAAATTGAATTGATGATTAGGAATGGAAGTGTTTCTGATGACTGAATAAAGCGTTCACGGGACACTCTAAGAGGTCCCGTGAATTTTATTGTACTGACTTTGTTTTATTAAAAGCGCCAGTTAGCCGTTATACGAGCGTTTAATGGAGCCCCTACAGTGACCTGATGTGTGCTGTGTGAACTTGGAAAGTAAAGTTCATCAGTAAGGTTTTCAACATTCAATTGAAGCCTCAAAGAGTCAGAAACCAAATAATAGGCAGAAGCATCAAATCGTGTATAGCTTGGTAATTCAGCGCTGTTACTATTGTTGATAAAAGTATCATCTTGATGAGTGAAGCCTATGCCAAATCCAAACTTGTCAGTGATAATGAAATTGTTCCAAAAAGAAAACATGTTTTCAGGTAACTCTATGGGGCGAAGATCTGTTGCACCAGCACGGTTGACTTGCTCACCGTCAAGGTGTGTATAGCCAGCAGAGATGAACCAATAATCAGTGACTTGACCGGTTAGTTGTAATTCAAATCCATCAATTTCAGAATCAATAACATCCAAAGTTTCAGGGTCATTATCAGCCACTTGAGGCGAGCTCTGTTCAATTTCAAATAAGGCCGCTGTAAAGCTTAGGCCTTGTGAGAAATCCCACTTTAAACCAATTTCTTTATTTGTGAAAGTATTTGGGTCGAGTTGATTGTTGCTGCCGTTGATGTTGGCGAATTGTTCGCCACTACGTGGTAGGAATGATTCGCTGTAACTACCGTAGATAGATATGTTTTCTTGGGGTTTATAAATTAAACCAAAACGAGGAGATACTTCTTGGTCTTTACGAGAACGTTTTTCTCCATCTTTAATATTGTCTACATCAATGTCAAAACTATCAAATCTTGCTCCAAGAATCACATCGAAGTTATCAGTAATTTGAATCTCATCTTGTATATAAAAAGAAAATACATCAATGTTAACGCGTGTATCATCATTAAGATCAACATCAAAATCATTAAAAACAGGGTTTCCTGAAGCATTGGTGCCTAAACCGCCACTTAGATTAAGAGGGCGGTTAATAAAGAACACCTCATTATCATCCTGAGTGGTGTCCCAGAATGAGTTATATCTGTCTTGATCTGAAGCTGTATTGATGTATTCAAAACCTGCAATTAACGTGTGCTCAACATTTCCAGTGATCACTTCGCCAACTAGGTTTCCAGAAAGGATAAAGTTTTCACGTTGGGTTGTATCAATGTATCCATCTAATGTAACAACATCAGGGGTGTTGGCTTGGTCATATCCAGACGCATAAAAGTTTTGATAAAGCTTATCATAATCGCCATAAAATGCACTGATATTACCTTTAAGGTTGTCTGTAAACGAGTGTTGTAATGCTGCACGGAACAAATGAGCTGTTAGCTCTGTTTTATTCAGTTTAGGATCACCAAAAACAATGTCTTCGAAGGCTTCAACAGGGCGGCCATCAGCACCAGTAGGAATGCCCCTGTCAATAAATCGTTGATGATCGACATATTCATAAGAAACATCTAATACGGTATCATCTGAAAATACAAATCTGCCTGTTGGATTAAAGCCAACACGCTCACCATCAAAAAAATCACGGTGATTTTCAAGGCTCTCATACATGGCATTGATTCTAAATGCAGCTTTATCATTAGATGAAAAGTTACTGTCTAACCAAAGATTGTATCCACCAAAAGAATCTATGCTTGTACGTAAGGCATTGAAAGATTCTCCGACTTGACCTTTTTTAGTTACACGATTCAATATACCACCAGTTCCTCCACGGCCAAATAATAAGGCATTGGGTCCACGTAATATCTCTACTTGTTCAAGGTTGTAAAGTGGTCGAAAATACTGAACATCATCACGCACACCATCAATAAAAAAGTCTGCAGTAGAACGAACTCCGCGGAAAACCACAGCATCTCGGTGCCCTTCGCCTTGTGTATTATTGACACCAGGAGTATAGTCTATAATGTTACCAATGCTTGTGAAACCTCTTTGTATGATTTCATCCCCAGTAATAATGGTGAGGCTTTGTGGTACATCAATAATTGGTGTTGGGGTTTTTAATGCATTGACTAGGTCTTTGTATAACACATTGCCGACAACGACAACTTTTTCTAATTTAGTGTCTTCTGATTCTTCATCTTTTTCTGTATTATTATTGTTTTGTGCGTTGACAACTGAGGAAATCATAATTAATCCCGAGATTGCAGCAGCATTGATAACATTATAGTATTTGTGATTCATAGTTAAGTTATGTTTGAAAAAAACCAGTGCATTTTAGTAGTAATGAGAATTAATGTCAAAATAATAATGAGAATTAATCTCATTATTATTTCCGTTTTTGAAAAAATACAAAATAAGGAATGTTGCAAGCTTTTTAAATTGTATATTTTTTGATCGAGTTAGGTTCAATTCTACTAACTCAAGTATTTCATCAAATCGGTAAAAATCGATTTTATCTATGAAAAACATTGAGTTAGAAGATTTTGTTAAAAAGACACTTTGTACCTGAATGGTTTTATGAAAAAAATGGCTGCATATATTGCTTAAATTCACACATGAATTTAATGATCATGTTAATCGCCTCAAAGCCATGAGGCTTTATAAACTATCAATAAGGGCTTTGAGGCGATATTTCCTCAATCTATTTTGCCATTTTTCCCCTAAATTCCATTCTATGATGAAATATTCGGGCTAAAAAAGATTGATTGGTATAGAAAAAGATAAAAACCCAGATAAATTCGATGAGTTGAATGAAAAAAGCGATGAGTTGAAGGAACCGGTTCATTCATATTTGTTATACTGATCAATTGAATTTACAATATCTTGAAAATAGCACAAATTGACATGAAACTTGATCGTCTTTATCAGTCTCGCACAAAACAATTCATCCTGCTGAACTTTTTTGGTTGGTTGGCCTATTACATCAATTCCATGGTTGGTCCCATGCATTGGGATAAACCAGCTTATTATTATTGGCTTATTTTTTATACCACGTTGCTTGGTTTTTTTATGAGCTTTATGCTAAGGCCCATTTATAAAAAGTTTTGGGGCGGTTCATTAAAACAATTATCGATTGTCGTCATCGTCACCTGTATCATATTCAGTGGCATATGGTCTGTTTTTTATAATGCTATTTATGTACAACTTAATATACAAGTCGATCATAGTCCCATTGGTTTTTTGGATCATGTCATCACAGCATCCAAAATTTTATACATCTATTTTTGTTGGAGTTTCCTCTACATCGGTATTAAATTCTATCGTGCCATGCAATATTCTACCGAGAAAGAATTGAAGGCCACTGCATTAGCGCATCAGGCGCAATTGAAAATGCTGCGATATCAACTTAATCCGCATTTTCTCTTCAATACCTTGAATGCCATCTCAACTTTGATTCTGAAAAAAGACAATGAGACTGCCAATGAAATGGTGGCTCGATTATCTAATTTTTTGCGCTACTCACTGGATAATGATCCATTACTAAAAGTGACATTAGATCAGGAAATAACCACTTTAAAATTGTATTTATGTATTGAGAAAGTTCGATTTGAAGAGCGGTTGTTACTGAACTTTACCATTGATGAAGCTGCAAGTAAGGCCCTGATACCCAGTTTGATATTACAGCCATTGGTTGAAAATTCAATCAAGTATGCAGTGGCCAAGTCGGAAACTGCAGGGACCCTCAGCCTCAATGCCAAAGTCTTTGCCAATGAGTTGTTGATTGAACTCAAAGATGATGGACCCGGCGTTGAATTAATAGATGGAGAACTGCCCCAAAACCCTGGTAAAAGTCGCGGTGTGGGCATTGCCAATACCAAACAGCGCTTAAAAGAATTGTATGAAGAAAAGCACTCTTTTACCATCTCCAATACAAAACCATCGGGTTTACAAGTGAGCATTCGTTTACCTTATGAGGTTGAGGAAAAAGCATGAGCAATACAAACAACAAGATACGAACAATCATAGTAGACGACGAATCTTTGGCCAGAGAAGGCATCAGATTGCGTTTAAAACAATTTGAAGACATTGAAATTGTAGCGGAGTGCAAGAATGGCAATGAAGCGCTTAAAGTCGTGCATGAATTAGAACCTGACTTGATGTTTCTTGACATTCAAATGCCTGGTTTAGACGGATTTGAGGTGGTTGCTCGATTACAGGGTGATAGCATGCCCTTGGTTGTTTTTGTTACCGCATTTGATAAATATGCCATTGATGCTTTTGAAGTGCATGCCATAGATTATGTACTGAAACCCGTTGAAGAACAACGGTTGAAAACTGCCATTGAGCGGGTTAGGGTACATCAACAGCAATCAAAAGCGGATAATCATAAAAAACGACTCATTGACTTAATCACCAATATTACTGGTCAATCTGCAATACAAATCAATCAAATGGTTGAAAGTGGTGAGGATGGCAATGATCAATACCCTGAGAAATTAACCATCAAAGATGCCGGCACCACAACTTTATTACCATGTGATGAAATCACATGGATTGAGGCCGCTGGTGATTACATGTGTGTTCATAGTGGTGAAAAAATCCATGTGATGCGCAGCACCATGAAACAATTGGAAACAAAATTAAACCCCCTCATTTTTCAAAGGGTTCATCGCTCGACCATTGTTAATTTAGATTGTATCGAAAAAATATGTTCACATATCAATGGCGAGTATTTCTTAATTCTCAAGGATGGTACTAGAATCAAAATGAGCCGCAGTTATCGGGATAAAATTAAGCACATAGTTTAATTGATCAGTCATACCTGAAAAATTCGGGCGAGATAAAAACCATTCATCTTATTTACCATTCACTTAATCGCAAAAGACTTTTTATCGGTATTTTTTGAGGTAGTATAAAGCTGACTTAAATTGTTTTAAACACATGAAACTTACAGAAAAAGCTTTGAAAAACCCAGCATTTGTATTGGTGGGTGTTGTTTTTATCATACTGGTTGGTTTGGTTGCTTTTTCCAAGCTTCCAGTGCAATTGTTCCCTGATATTGAAAGACCTGTTATTTCGATTCGAACTGAGTGGCGAGCCGCTTCTCCGCAAGAAGTTGAGTCAGAAATATTACAACCACAAGAGCAAGTATTGAAAGGCATTCCTGGATTAGCCCGCATGTCCGCTTTTGCCAACCGTGGTAATACATTCATTAATTTGGAGTTCCATATTGGTACCAATATGGAGCAAGCACTGATCGGAGTCATCAGTCGTATGACTCGGTTACCACCACTGCCCAATGATGCGAGCTCTCCACAAGTCAGATTGGGCGGTTTTGGTGGTGGTACGCCAGCACTGACTTACTTTTTCTTACAAGCATTGCCTGGTAATAAACAGCCCATCAATCATTATTTTGATTATGCCAAAACCACCATAACCCCTAGGTTGGAGAGCATTGAAGGTGTTGCTGGTGTTGAAGTTTCCAATAACAGCTCTCGTAAAGAATTACAAATTAAATTTGATCCGATCAAAGCCGTTGAATATGGCATTGCCATTCCTGAATTGATTCGAGCAGTGACCACCTCAAATGATATTTCTGGAGGCATCGTTGCTGTAGGTAAAAGACAATATACCTTGAGATTCAATGGCAAATATCAAGTTGAAGATTTACAACAATTAAGTCTGGCTACTCGAAATGGCAGCACCCTATTATTGGGTGATATTGCAACTGTCGGTATTGGCGAGAGCCCAGTGACTGAGTTGGCTTATCAGAATGGTAATCCGGCTTTTTCAATGCGCATTAATCGTACCAATGGTGCTAATTTATTGGCTACCATGCAACTGGTTAAAGATGAAGTTGCCCTAATCAATGAAGAACTGTTAGCAGATCAAAAATTGGTCATGGTTCAATCATTTGATGCTTCAGTTTTTATTAAAAGAGCCGTCAGTTTAGTGACCAACAATTTATTCATTGGGGCCATGTTTTCATTGTTTATTTTGTGGTATTTTATCAGACGCAGTAAGGCCACGTTAATCATTGCTACAGCCATTCCAATTTCGCTATTAAGCACCTTTATTGTGTTACATATTTTAGGGAAAACTTTAAATGTCATCTCTTTAGCTGGTTTGGCATTTGCTGTTGGTATGGTTTTGGATGCCGCCATTGTGGTCTTAGAAAATATCTTAAGATTACGTGAAAAAGGCAAAAGTCGTACTGATGCGTCCTTATTGGGCGCTCAAGAGGTTTGGGGTGCATTGCTGGCTTCTACTTCAACAACTGTGGCGATATTCTTGCCGGTGTATTTTTTGCAAGGTGTTGAGGGTCAACTTTTTGGTGATTTGGCTTTAACCATTGCCATTGCTGTTTCTGTGTCCTTAATTGTTGCCATTGTTTTATTGCCTGTCTTAGCGCGTTTCTTTATGGCCAATAATGTCATCAAAGATCCGCATCAAAAACTGTGGAGCCGAATTACAGATGGTGTGATGAAAATGATCAATACAACCAAAAAAAGAATGGCGCTTGCATTACTCTTTATTACAACACCAATCATCATCAGTTGGTATTTCATGCCTTCTTTGGATTATTTGCCGCCAGTAAAGCGCGATGCGGTTGATGTGTTTTTAAATTTCCCATCAGGTTCAAATATCAATACCATCAATAAAGAAGTGGTTGAACCAATCATTCAGCGCTTAAAGCCTTACATGGATGGCGAAAAAGAGCCTGCATTAAAAAACTATTATATCTTTACTCGACCTGATGGGGGCGACATGGGCATAAGAGCCAAAGATCAATCTCAAGTGAATGAGCTGTTGGAGGTGGTTAAAAATGAAATTTTAGCAGATTTGCCAGACACCAGTTTTTTTGCTTCACAAGGCAACTTATTTGGTGGTTTTAATGGCTCACGATCAGTCGCTGTTCAATTGCAATCAAAAAACTATTCTGCATTGCTCGAAGCGGCCCGTTCTGGAAAACAATTGATTGAAACAGCCTTTGAGAATACCACGGTAAGACCACGTCCCAATTTGGAAATGGCAGAACCAGAACTACAGCTCAGTCCAAACGATCAAAGTATCCTAGAGAACAATTGGAATCGTCGCGATGTGGGAATGGTGGTACGATCTTTGGGTGAAGGCATGTATGTTGGAGAACATTTTGATGGCAATGATCGCATGAATATTATCCTGCGGGCATCGGGTTGGGAGAATCCTGATAAGTTGGGAGAAGTGCCGATTGTGACAGGCAATGGCGGCATAACTCAGTTAAATCAGTTGGTTGAGATTAATCGCAATGTTGGGCCTTCGAATTTAAACAGAATTGATGGTTACAGAACCGTAACTTTGAATGTTAATCCACCCAAAAATTGGTCGCTAGAGCAAACCATTGCAAAGTTAAAAGATGACATAGAACCACAATTAAAAGCCATGTTACCGATTGATGGGACCCTTACTTATGGCGGCAGTGCTAGTCAGTTGAATCAAGCCATCGATGTGATGGGGGAAAATTTCATAGTGGCATTATGTATACTTTTCTTATTGATGGCGGCTTTGTTTAAGTCAATCAGAGACAGTTTGTTGGTGTTGATTACCATACCATTGGCGACATTTGGAGGTGTTGTGGCATTAACTGTTTTGAATAAATTTACTTTCCAATCCTTGGATCTATTGACCATGATTGGTTTTGTGATTCTGCTGGGATTAGTAGTTAATAATGCCATATTATTGGTACACCAAACCCGCCAAGCCCAATCGAGTGGTATGTGTCGATCAGATGCCATCAGGCAAGCGCTACAACTGCGTTTACGCCCAATATTCATGAGTACATTTACCAGTTTATTTGGCATGTTGCCATTACTATTAATGCCGGGTGCCGGCAGTGTTATTTATCGTGGTTTGGCAGCGGTGATTGTCGGCGGCTTAAGCGTCAGTACTTTATTTACCATCATTTTATTACCGTGCCTTTTACTCTGTCGTGCCAAAGACTTTAGCTTAGTACTGGCAAGTAAAAATCATAAAAAATCAAATCAATTTATATCCTAATCAGGGGAATTAATATGTCTTACAAATCAATTATCATGGTATTAATTTTACTCATAACAACAGTGCTCAGCGCACAAGAAGAAAATATTTTAGAACAAAATTTGGTCAGTTTGGCCGAAGTCAAATCGGAACATGTGAAGCCAGTCATGTGGTTGCCTGGCAATGTGGTCAGCCGTAACAGTGCCACCATTTCAGCAGAGCAAAGCGGTCAATTGTTGTGGGTTGCTGACATCGGTGATAAAGTCAATAAAGGCGATGTTATTGCACGCATTGATAATCAAACACTAGCATTACAATTGGCACAACTCAATGCTGAGATGCAACAATTAAATGCCAGTGTCGAATTTCTAAAAAAGCAGAAGAATCGCATGCAAACGCTGGCAAAAAACCTTAGTACATCTCGCAGTGAATTGGATCGCACTGACCGTGATTTGGCCGTCAGCCAATCACAATTAGCCGTATTGAAATTGCGTATTAAGCAAACCGAATTGTCGCTTAATCAAACCAAAGTTATTGCACCATTTGAGGGAGAGGTGAGCGAAAGGTTTTCTCAAATTGGAGAATTGGTGGATAACAGAACGCAGTTGTTACAATTGACCGACATTCATGCTTTGGACATTCAAATTGCGGCACCTTTAGACATTGCTGGTTATATTCAAGATGATTCAACGGTTCTTGTCAAATGGCGAGATCACATGATGAGCATGCCAGTAAGAACTTATACCAGTGCAGGTGATCAGATCTCACGTACCTTTGATATTCGTCTTGATGCCAGCAATACACCATTGTTTCCAGGCAGTGCAGTCACTGTATCATTGCCAAGAAACCAAGAAGCCATAGCCACTCTGGTGCCAAGAGATGCATTAATTTTGCGTGAAGATGAAATTTCAGTGTTAAAAGTGGGCGTGGATAACATTGTAGAAAAAATATTGGTGCAAGTAGGTTTAGGTATGGGGGACTGGGTTTCAGTCGTAGGTAATCTGGCTGCATTGGATCAAGTCGTTATTCGTGGTGGTGAAGGCTTATCTAGCGGTGAAAAAGTCAGAGTCAATTAAATAAATTACGAATTATTCACGAATACAAGCTATGAGAAATCTTTTAACAATTTTATTGATATTTTTTGGTTCAAATACTGCGGCCAATGCATTGAAACCGGGTTATTACCTAAAATGGGACAGCGATCAATACTGTACGTCAGATTCGCCCTGTTTATCCTATTGATGAAAAGGATATAAATGCATTTAAGGCTTATCAAGTAAAGGTAGAAGCTGGCAAACCAATGAGCGTTTGTTACTTTACTTTTTCGCAACCCAGTAACGCCTCGAATTTTGGCGCTCATTGTATGCGATTTACCTATACCCCTGTTGGAATAACTCGATCCTATTTCAATACTGAAAATCAACAAATCGCAAATGGCAACGGTGTTTATCAAGAGCAATATGTGATGCGACAGCAGCGCTTTGCAGAGATAAAAAGACATTTGGACCAAGGTGGTGAGCTGACGGAGGATAAGTCAGGGGTTGCTGAATATCGTTATAAAAGAGATCAAAAAGGTCGACGCATCAGTGAATTGAGATTAGATATAGAGGCTAAAGTCGTACCAGAACACAATGGTTTTTATGAGGCACGGTTTGCATTCGATACCAATGATTATGCAACATATCGTAAAGGATATGATGAAAAAGGAAATATTATGCAAGGACCCAAAGGTTATGCGACAGCCTATTTTTGGTTTGATGACAACGGAGCATTTTTAAAAGAAGAGTTTCGAGATGCACAAGACAATATGGTTTTGGGCCCTACTGGAGACTATGCCAGAATTGAATATGATGAAATTGATAGGTTTGGTAATTGGCACAAAGTAAAATTTTTTGATGAATATGGAAAGCCTTCAAATAAAAGCGCAGCCCTTGGCGTTGCCAATTATTACGATTTTAATCGGCGAAAATCGATTGCCTTTTTCGATGTGAAGATGAGGCCTGCTACGAATGGCCGAGGCGTTGCTCAATATATTTATGTTTATGACTCAGATAAAGAATTTATTAAAAGAGAGGCATACTCATTAAAAGGTGAGATCATTTCAGAAAATTAGCCATGGATTATAGCGTTAGAAAAATAAAGGTGAATACTATGTCAATTAAAATAATGATCATGATGGCTGTACTTTTATCGTCTGTGTATGCCCAAGAAAATAATGAAAATACAGAGTTTCATCGCCTCTTAATATCCAATGAGAAAAATGAATTGTTGGTGGTAAAAATTAAAAATACAGATTTTTGGGTGACTCCTGGCTTATATGCTGTACACAATGATTCTATCAATAATAAATTACACCAGTTGGCTGAAGATTATGGCTTGACATTAACGGCGCTAACATTAAGGGGCCAATTTCAGTTGAAAAATAAAAAGACTCAAGTTGTATTGAATCGACATTTTTACAGAGCACATGTCAATCAATACATGCCAAAAATCCCTGATAATATTGACTCGATAAGGTGGTTGCCATTTGTTGAAGCGATGAAATTAATGACTTTCCCTCATATTAAGTTACTGACTAAACAGGTGATTGATTACCCCGATTTATTATGGGCGGGTACCGTGTTGCGTTATAAAAAGGACCATGAATATAAAGCTGAAATTGTTGAACCTTTTTATCAGTTAAGACCTCAACATAAACATGATCACGAATAAAACTGATTAAGTTCACCAGTTTTTTATCGATTTTATATGATTGTGTATCTGGACTTTTGTGACCTGAGATCTAGCCCGGATATTTCACCATAGAATGGAATTTAGGGGAAAAATGGCAAAATATATTGGGAAAATATCGCCTCAAAGCCAGTTATTCATGGCTTTGAGGCGATTAACATGATCATTAAATTCATGTGTGAATTTAAGCAATATATGCAGCCATTTTTTTCATAAAACCATTCAGGTACAAAGTGTCTTTTTAATAAAATCGTCTAACTCAATGTTTTTCATAGATAAAATCGATTTTTTTACCGATTTGATGAAATATCTGGGCTAGTAGTGATTCGAGATGAAAAGCGTGTGGCAATTGATGTAATATTCAATGTTAATAGAAATTTTTTTTTCAAATATAGTGCGTATATATGTCGAAACGTTTTCTGTTCTTTACTTATATGATGTGATAAAATTGCAAAAAATATTTTAGAGAAAATGTGGCACCATGAATGATGTAACAAGTACAGAATCGTTACTAGATAACGACTCAATAAATACAGATACAGTAAAACAAAGATATTTGATCAGCTTTGTTTTTAGATCGGGAGCTTACTTAATCGATTTTCTTATGTTTTTTATAGTTTTGCTGATAATAACGTATCATGACTTTAAATCTGATATGCTCGCAAATCTTCAGTTGCTGCTCGCTTTAATAATTCATGGCATATATCATGTCATGTATTTATACCGTAAATCTGCAACGCCAGGCAAAAAATTGGTATCGCAGCAGGTAAGAGACTTTAAAACAGGTGCTGCTCCATCTCTCAAACAATGTATTAAGCGTTTATTTGGAGCCTATTTATCCATGATTCTATGCGGTTTCGGTAATTTTTGGATTCTTTTTGATAAAAACAAACGTGCACTGCATGACTATATTGCCGGTACAGTGGTGGTCAGTGATGATACTTATATATCAGGTGAAGATGATCGTCCTTATGTCCCACCCAAAAAGGCTGCCTAAATGAGATTATATCAAACGATGAATTTGTGTCAGTTTGATTAATGTATGGGGAATTTTATCAGTCATTTTATTTTGATAACTCTCAAGGAAAAAGTACAATAAATGTATGCCTTAAAAAAGCCGGTTAACATAGCAAAAACCTATGTGTTTTTCATGTTATTGGCTAATATTTCTGGATGCACTATCGACCACATAGATGAAATTCAAGTTGAAAAAGAGGTGTTGCAATCGTTTGAAAGCTTGGTTTCTGCATCAAAATCTCTGGATAGTGATCAGTATTTCCAACATTTTGATGCTGAACATTTTATAGGGCTGAACAATGATGGATCAACCTGGCATTCAATAGATGATTTAAGAGCGTTAATTGAACCTGGTTTTAGCGCCATTGACAAAATTGAGTCTTTGCGCTTTACGCATGTCAAATTGTCTGTTATTGATAAAAACACGGTAATATTGGTCAATGAATTCGAACAAGAACTGGTATTGAAAGATGGATCGAATGTAACAGTTGCTGGTGGAGGAACACAAGTGTGGTCAAAAAGCGGTGGTGATTGGAAATTGGTCAGTATCTCTGCAAGTAATAAGCCTGTTAATCATTAAAAATAAAGGGTAAAAACGCAACTGTTCTGCCATCAAATTGGCCAATTAACACATAAAATGATGGGTTTAAAAGATGGAGAGTTTAATTTGGGGCAACGATCATTGTGATGACATACGAAGAATTCAATCAGTATTGCGAGACTTTTCCAGCGGTTTCCTATGTGGTTCAATGGGGTGGTGCTCATGTATGGAAGGTCGGAGGTAAAGTTTTTGCCATTGGTGGATGGCAAAAAGCAGATGAAGCGGCTGTCACATTCAAAGTATCGGATCTTAATTTTGATATCCTAAGTGATGAACCTGGGTTTAGGCCTGCTCCATATTTGGCAGCTCGTGGTATGAAATGGATACAGCAATATGATATCTCACAAGAGAAAATTGATGACCTCAAGTATTTCATTAAAGAATCGCACAGAATCGTTTCTCTGGGTCTGAGTAAGAAAAAACAAAAAGCACTTGGCCTTAACCAAATGGCAGATCGTTGAACTCAAACTGTGGCATTGAGCCATCAATTCTTATCACTGTTCTTCAACTCTCGGATTAATTTATTAGATGATCACAATCTAGTGTGCAAATGCTGTGTGTTATAATCCAAATTTCCAATTCATGAATCAACCTAAAGTAATGAGTATTCAAGACATGAAAAGTAAGCGATTAACCTTCTCACATAAAGCTCTGTACATGATGCCATACAAAATAGCGTTGCTTATGCTTGCATTGTTAGTTTGTTCTTCAGTATTCGGACAAGACAATCGAGTCGTTGCTCATTTTGAAGTTGAAGCCAGTATTGATGATGTCTGGAATGCTTTTACCACAACGCAAGGACTAAAATCATGGGTGGCACCGCTTGCTGATATAGATTTAAGAATTGGGGGGAAATGGCGAGCAAACTATAATAAAGATGGGCATTTGGGTGATGCAACTACCATTGAAAATACCATACTTTCCTATGACTCCAAGCGTATGCTATCTCTCAAGGCGACAAAGTTTCCTGATGGGTTTGCCTTTGAGGAAGTTGCCAAAAACACATGGTCAGTCTTTTATTTTTCAACCATCAGTGAAACAAAAACCAAGATAACCATTGTTGGACTTGGATATGATGATTCAGAACAATCACAAAAAATGAAATCGTTTTTCAAACCCGCCAATGAATATTCTATGGAGCAATTGAAAGCTGCATTGCAGATTGAAAATTCGGTAAAAGAATAACATGAGTTGTTCAATTCAATGAGTACTGAAACAGGAATAAAATGTAAAACAATCATGAAAATACATTCAACTGAACTTCAATTAAACGGAAAAGTCGCATCAGTCTCAGGCCAAACAAGCCGCTTGGAATTGATCAACTTGTTTGGTGAACCAGATGACATAGGTGGCTTTAGCCGCAAAAGCAAGCGCGGTAGAATTATCAAATATGGTGACTCTGAGTTTCATTTTGAAGGTGATCAAGACGATGATTCCTTATTCCTCATTTACCGTGAACAATTGGTGGCTGGTGAATATGTTCCTGAAATGTGTATTAAATTCAATGCACTTTAGCCCGAATATTTTTTAATAAAACCATTCGGGTACAAAGTGTGCTTTTACAAAATTATTTTAACTCCATGTTCTTCATGGATAAAATCAATTTTTTTATCGTTTTGATGAAATATTCGAGTTAGTAAATCATGACAAGAAAATGCCAATAATCTATCTTAAGACTGAAATTTCAAGACTAGCACTTTTGATTCTGGTTAGTAAAACTGAATGTGCTGTTTTCTTTTCTTTGATTCTGATACTTATGAATTTTTAATTTTTGTGGTGGTAATTAATTATTCAATCAGTCCCCCTAAGCCAGATATGTTTATGTATGGCTAAGAGGGGTTGATTGAGATGGATTAAATTGAATTATTTTTGCCCTTTAAATGCTCTGCTAACGGCATATGAATCTTCAAACCAGTTCCAAAGTACCACTTTGTTATCTTTAACTTTTGCTCGTAATGCAAAAGTAAATGTCTCAGTTTCTTGTCCAGAAGCAGTGGTGATTAATTTCATTTTTCCAAATATGGCAACGGTGTCTCCATAAGAGAGCACATCTTCGTTTTGCCAAAATGTGGTTTTTGCTCCTGTTGAGAATTTGCCTAAAAAGCCAAGAATTTGTTCCTTTCCTTTCCATGGGCCGATCCATGGAATGTTTGAGTCCCCTTCGTTGTGCCAAACCATGTCATTAGCCATCAGTGCTTTCATGTTATCCATGTCTCCACTGCCCATTGCACCCATAAAAGCCATTACCGTAGCAAGAGATTTTTGTCCTTCAGCTTGTTCTGCTTTTGCTTTTTTTGCCTCAGGGCTGGAGAGTTGTTGTAATGCGCCTGCCCAATCTTCAACATGATAAGTTTTGGTGATTTTTCCTTGATCCAATTCATGAATATCAATGGTAAGGATATCAAAACTGCGTCCTTTACCATCTACACCAAAAAATGGACCTTTTGGGGTGCCAGTTGCGCGGCTGCGTACAGTCACATAATTGCTCTCTTGATGAATTGACTGAATTTGCCATTTAAGATCAGGAATCAGTTTTGAGAATCCTTTTAACTGGCCGATAAAGGCTTGAGCACTTTTGTTTTTTCCTGAGTAATTACCTATACTTCTCCAGTTGTCTGTTACAGAATCTGCAAAATTTTTGGTGTGGCTTGTTGAGCCTGGGTTGCTGAGAAAGTCATAAAATATTTCAACTGTTTTGATGTTTTGTGTATTGCCTCTTTTGGCACTACACGATAAAAAAGTCATTATAAACAGTACAGTTAAGCTGATTTTTAAGAAATTGGCCATGGTTTAATACCTCATTGAATTGGCGGAAAGTATAGAAATTTAAAATTACATTATAGGCAATGGGAGATTAAATGATAAGATGGGATTAATCGAAGTAATTGTTCGTAATATTTTAATAATGATTAATCAACTAAGGCAAATGGCCATTTTTGCAAAAACAATCGATCATGGTTCTTTTCGCGGAGCAGCAGCAGAACTTAAACTTTCGCCATCAGTTGTGAGCCATCATATTTCAGAATTAGAAATGCAATTGGGCGTGGCGCTGATTTATCGATCGACCCGAAAATTATCATTGACCATTGATGGTGAAAGGTTGTTGATTGCCGCTCGAAAAATGTTGGAAGCAGTAGAAGGTGAGCTGTATGACATTTCAGGAAACTCAGGAGAGCCCAGCGGAGAGTTACGATTAACAGTTCCTTCAGTATTATCACAGTCATCATTTATCGATTGCATTGCGAAATTCATTGAAAAATATAAAAGCATAAAAATAACATTGGATTATTCTGATAAGAGTAAAGCATTGATTGAAAACGGTTTTGATATTGCGATAAGAATGTGGCTAGAGGAAAAGAAAACGGTAACGACAAAATCACTTTATAAATTGAACAGGAAACTCGTTGCAACTCAAGCTTTCTTAGACAAACACCCGCCCATATCTCATATACTAGAGCTTCAAAATTTGGAATGGATCACTTTATCTCCTGTACATAATAAAGGGATTTATTTCACAGACGCCTCCCAAAACCGCATAAAAATAAAACCCAATGCACAATTATCATCTAATGATGTTCAATCAATTTATAAGTTGGTCTTAAAAGGATTGGGTGTGGCAACTTTACCAGATTTTTTAGTAGAAGACGACATCAGATCAGGAAAACTAGTTCATGTGCTTCCTCAATACCTTTTAGATGCGCTAAGTGTATTTGCTGAATGGCCAACAAACGCACCAAGGCATGGTTTGATTAAACTTTTGGTAAATGAATTGGCTGCTTATTATACTCGAGTACATTAATCGACATTGAATGTACAGATCTTTAATTTTTTGAAAATCATTATAAAGGGCATAATGTTTGATTAAGCTTTCTTACTGGTCTCATTAATTAACAATGAATACCAAAAACATCATTAAAAAATATCAAAACTTCGGTAAATTTCACATATGATTGATGGTTATTGATTTAACATGAAAACTCACTTTATAAACAACCATTGTATGACATGAAACAATTGATCTTAGTCCTGGTGGTTTTGGTTGCTATGACAACCTTGCATGCAGAAAATAATGATTTACAAACCCTTGAACAATGGCAGTGGAAAAATCGCCTACTGATCATCTGGTCAGATGAACCAAACAGAGATTTACTGGCAATAGAAAGCCAATTTGGTGATGAGATCAATGATCGAGACCTGTTGATTTTTGTTATCAGTGATTCTGATATCGCAACAAATCACAGCAAAACCTTAAGCACAGAACTTTATAGTGACATAAAAACCAGATTCTCAAAAGACAAAGGGAGATATTTCTTGATCGGTAAAGATGGAGGAGTAAAAAGCAGTGGTCATGTATTCAATCTATTGTCTGTCTTTGGTGAGATTGATCGCATGCCAATGCGAAGACAGGAAATCAAAAATCAATCCAAAAAATAAAGCCTTCATAAAAATAGAAACCATGATGGATACACCATTGAATCAACTGAAAGCTTTATTCAGGCCTAATCTCAGTTAACTCCTTTGCAACCCGATTCAAAATCACCGCTCCTGACTGTGTTTTGCCGAGTTCATCATCTGGATTGTACAGAGGGCAGGTTTTAAGGGAGAGGCAACCACAGCCAATACAGCTTGACATGCTATCGCGCAATGCAGTCATTTGTCTGATTTTGAGATCCAATGCGATTTTCCATTGGCCAGAAAGTTTTTGCCAGTCACTTTTGGTTGGGGCTTTATCTTTCGGTAAAAAATCCATGGCGCGGTTGATTTCCTTTAGACTGATACCTACATTTTGCGCTGCTTTAATCACTGCAATTCGACGCAATACATCTTTTTTATAACGCCTTTGATTGCCGGCATTTCTGACCGATTGTATCAATCCCTTTTCTTCATAAAAATGCAATGTTGATACTTTGACACCACTGCGTTTTGCAACTTGCCCAACAGAAAATTTTGGAATTGCTGTTTTTTTTCTTTTGTTTTTTTCATTCATAACGCTTGACCTCAAGTTAACTTGAGGTTGTATTATTGACTCATCTAATCAATAAGTAAACAATTTAGGAGCATAATATGGCACGTTTAGAGCATGTAAATTTGGTGGGCAACAATTTAGAGCACAGCTTAGCATTTTATCAAGCGGCATTCCCGCATTGGTACATAAGAACACAAGGTGATGGGCAATGGTATGGCAAAGCTTATCGGTGGCTACACTTTGGCGATGATTATCAATATTTGTCCATCAGTGACTTTGGTGAAGGTGAAAACAGAGACATATCGGGGCACAATATGGGTTTTGCCCATTTAGCATTTGCAGTCAGCAATTTAAATGATTTAATCAAACGCCTAAAAGTCGCAGGATTCCCCGCTCATAAATCAGGTAATGATACAGCATTTAGGAAAAATATTTATTTTCTTGATAACGATGGATTTGAAGTCGAATTCGTTGAATATCTGTCTGATTTACCACAGCAACGCAATGCATCGGAGTAATACAATGAATCTTAATCAAGTCACTATAAAATCTCAAGATGTCAATCGTGCATCAGCCTTTTATCAAAAACTCGGTTTGCAGCTTATTGTTGATGCAAGCCCACGATATGTTCGCTTTCAATGTCCAATCGGCGACAGTACATTTTCAATCAGCCACAATGATGCAGAAAATGGCGCATCATCGGTTTTATACTTTGAAACAGATGATGTTGATAAAATTTATAGAGATTTAACAAAAGCTGGGATTCAGTTTAAATCACAACCTCAAGACAAAAGGTGGTTATGGCGTGAAGCTGATTTGTATGATCCTGATGGCAATCCATTGAAAGTTTTTTCAGCGGGAAAAAATCGCAAAAATCCACCATGGAAAATAAAAACAAAACCATGGTATGCGTCTTTCATAGAAAGTCCTGTGAATTTAATGAAATAGTAATTATCGTAATAATACTCAGGGCTTTGATCTTTACACGTTAAATATGGTGCAACATTATTGTTGTCATTGCTGCTTAATGCCAGACTTATATATTTTCTCCATTTTGATAAAAAATGATTCAAGTAAATTAGAGGTTTTCTCAATCAAAAACAGCCCACGTAAGATAGCTACATGGGCTGTTTTATCGTCTATACTAGAAATGATATTCTGAGTTATTGATTAAATGATATCATAAATCATTATACCATCTTGGAAGGTCATGATTTCTTCTAGCTGCTGGAATATAATTCCATAACTGCCAGCGTGGTGGCATGGTTTCACCAGTTTTAATTCTGGTGCTGTTAACAGGAACACTACTTGAGGTTCCAAGTCTCGTGAATCCGCCGGGGACTCGATTGACAATAACATCGTTGGTGCGACCATTAATACTCAATTTGAAAGTTCTACCTTGACTTGCATTGGTAGACCTGCCAGCTCTGAATTTTGTGCGTGTTCCATTAGTGACAGCATTGGGAGAGTTGAAAGTAACAATCCCGCTGAGTAAGTAAGGTTGATTACCATTGTTATTTGCAGCCAGAGATACACCATGTATTTGCGATAATGCGCCACCTAAGCTGTGGCCAGTGATGTATACCTTTTTACAATTTCTTTGTCTAAGAATATTATGTATTGTAGCATCAACACCATTAACGCGATTTACAAAAGTTCTGGGGCCATAACCTTCATATGGACTTGGAGTGCGATCAATTCTTCCCCATGCAAGTTGGCTACCGATGTTAGCAGCCCAATCCCATGCATTATCTGATCCTTTCCAAGCGATAATACAATCACCCAAAGGAGCAAACTTTTTTGACCACACTTTGACATTTGTTGTATTATATCTAGTTGCAAAAGCTGAATCGGTTGGGTTTTGAACGTATGCACTGATTGCAAATCTTAACAAACTTCTATCGCTCAAGGTTGCTCTAGAGGCTTTAGAATCATCTTCTTTTGTCTCTTTTTCAATAGCATCATAGGTTTCAAGAGCTTTTTTCATTTCGAACTCAGTTGAGTATTCATAAGGTATACCCAAGTTCAATAACATTTCAGTGGGATGAACACTCACCATTGTATAGCCATCATTATTCTTTTCTATGATTACAGCATTTTCCATTTCAGACAATTTAACGATATTTGGGAATTGAAATTCTATAAATGATTCCATATCCTCCATATAATAATCTTTCGACTCTAAAACAACTTGGAAGCCACGATCAAGGTTATCGTATATTTGCTTAATTAAGGTTTTATTGTTGCTTTCATCGAATAGCTTATTTTGCGGATCAAGTAATAAACTGTCCACGTTAACATAAATCATAGGGTCGCTTGCTTCGACAGCTTTTAGATCTGATCTGAATAATTGTGGAACGCCCAAGCTATAAGCTTTCGAGAGGATTTCACCATGCGTATCAGTCAATGAAATCACTGGCCGCATTGTTCCATCTTCCATGCCTTTTAAAATAACTGACTGACTCTCTGTCATGCCTAAGTTTACGTCATCGACACTATAACTGTGTTGATATGTGAGTAGCATCATTGATGCCAATATTATATTCTTCATTTTTATTTCCTCTAGATTTTTTCTAATTATTGTTAATAAATTGTTAGTCATCTACAACGAGTGATGTGCCAACGATTTCAAGTGTAGAGTAAAAATGAAAAGTTAAAACTCGAAATAATATTATGTTATACAAAGTTAGGTTAAATCATAAATGATTATCATTAATAGTTGTCATCAAAGTATGAACGCTTTAAAAGTGCAGTATTTATGTATCTAAATGTATATTTATTATTTAAATTAGAAAAAATTATAATATTTTATATTTAATAACGCTACCCTTAAAATAATCTATAGTTTATGGCTATATATACTTATTTATCAGTGTGTTATTGTTTAGTGATGAGGGCTTATTCTAAATTAAAAATTACACAATCAAGTGTATTGTTTTTTGTTTTCATTGGTATTGGTTTTATATTGGACATTAATGTTCAATAAATAGAGCTTTTAGTTTAAGATGAAAAATAATTGATACCACTAATTGATACCATGCATTATTCTGAAGACTATTTACTTGATACACCTTACAGTTTTTTGGGTAGGATGATTGACCCATTATCAGGGGCGATTGAAATTGACAAGCAGGTAAAAAAAATCAGGAGGAAAGAATTAGAAATTCTTGCTTTGTTGGCCTCAAACAATAAAAAAGTGGTGAAAAGAAGCGATTTTATTGAAAAATTATGGGATGACAATCAATCTGTTGGTGAAGTTGGGCTCACACAGGCCATTGCCGTCTTACGCAAAACCATTAAAGACGATGACAAAGCTCACCCTATCATCAGAACCATCCCTCGCAAAGGTTATCAACTCAGCTGTGATATCGAAATCATACAACAACAATGCAACAATCGGTTGGTTGAAGGTTCACCAATTCATAACAAAAAAAACTGGCAGCTAGTTAAGCTCATTACTAAGAACGATTATACTGAAACTTGGCTTGCCAAATGCCAAGAAAAACAACAATTGAGGGTGTTTCGATTTTGCACTAATGAAAAGCATTTACAATACTTAAGAAGGGAAATCAAGTTTCTCCGTTATTTGGGTAAGGCGCTTAATAAATTGGATCGATTGGTGAATATCATCGACTGGCAATTGGAAAATCCGCCTTATTATCTGGAGATGCCAGCAACGTCACATGGAAACTTTCCAGACTGGTTAAAAAACAATGGAGGTTTATCACAAATTGATATGAATCAAAGGGTATTATTTTTGATTGATATTGCTCATGCCTTGTGTCAGTTGCATGGTGTTGGGGTGATTCACCACAATCTGAGCCCTAACAGTTTATTTGTCGATAACAGTGATGATGGGTTGACCATTAAAATTGGGGAACTTGGTTTTAGTACACTTTTAGATCACAAACACTTAAAAGGCCATGATTTGACTCATTTTAATACCAAGCTTACATCATGTGATTTTCAAACACATGGGGTTTATACTGCTCCAGAATCTTCGCAACACAATGAAACAAGTATGGCTGGCGATATATATGCTTTTGGCATCATTATCTATCAAATATTGATTGGCGATATTTATTGTTCATTCAACGAAAAATGGCAAAAGCACATCAAAAATACAGATCTTAAAGCACTGATCAGTGATTGTGTTCATCATGAGCCAAGTCAAAGACCACAAGCATCCAGTATTGTAGATCAATTAAAAAAAATGCAAGCACAATTGTCATCATCAAATGATTTGGTTAATTATACTGAATCATCACAAAAGCCTTTGGACGATAACAGTGAAAAACTTGATGTGCCAGGCTACCGTCTACTTGCGAAAATTGGTGAAGGTGGTATGGGTTCGGTATATTTTGCAGAGCAACGTAAACCAGTTGAGAGACAAGTCGCCCTCAAGCTTATTAAAGATGGCTTATCCAGTGATCAAGTTTTGGCCAGGTTTGAAGTAGAAAGACAAGCATTGGCATTAATGGACCACATCAATGTGGCGGCAGTTTTTGAAGCAGGCAGTGATAAAAAAGGCCGACCATTTTTTGCCATGGAATATGTGCGGGGCACATCTATTGATCAACACTGTGATAAAGAGCGATTGAATATTCGTTCAAGGGTGAGGTTATTCTTACAAGTATGCGATGGAGTGCTACATGCTCACCAAAAAGGCATCATACATCGAGATATAAATCCTAAAAATATTTTGGTGAAAAATCAGGGCACAGAACGACCTGTGGTAAAAATCATAGATTTTGGCGTGGCAAAATCATTGCAATCGAAACTTTCATCACAAACATTGCATACTCAGATAGGGGCTTTTGTAGGAACGCCCAAATATGCTAGCCCTGAACAGATGGATGGTTATAAGGGGACCATTGATACGAGGTCAGATATTTATTCTTTAGGCGTTGTGCTTTTTGAACTTTTGGTTGGTACAACCCCTTATAGCGACGGAGACTTGTTTGGTGTGTCGTCTTCACAAATGCTACGCATTTTGACTCAAGAAAAAAAACCTTTACCGTTAAAAAAAGTTAGAGGAAATGGATAGTGAGGCTTCTTTCGACATTTCGATGCAAAGATCAACAACGATAGAAAAGTTAAAAAGAGAAATCAAAAGAGAGGCCACGTGGATTATTTTGAAATGTCTTGAAAACAATCCTGATGATAGGTATGGATCAGTACTTGAACTCAGAAAGGATTTAGAAAGGTGGTTGGATCATCGTCCTATTGAAGCGCGAAAAGTTGATAAAATCTATACATTAAATAAGTTTATTAAAAGGCATCGCATTGCAGTCAGTTTTGCCCTCACCACCAGTTTAATTTTACTGGCCACCACAACAGTATCCATCATAGGGTATAAAACAGCCCACAATGCTTTAGTTTCAGCAAAAATGGCCAATCAAGAAGCGGAACTTTCTGCCGAATTTATTGTTGAAAACTTACAAAGTATTGATCCAGAAGATTTCGGTAATAGACTACGTTCATCGCTAAATCAACGAATCATCAAAGATCATCAACAAGCCGGTAAAACTGAACAACAGATGATCGAAATAAACATCCAAACAGAGCAACTTTTCAATGGCGTCAATTTCACTGATCTTGGGCTCAATTACATAGACCAAATCATTCTTGAAACATCACTGGATAATATCAAGAAAAAATTTAAAGAGCATCCAACATTGCAAGCAAAGTTAAGGCAGTCGATTGCCAACACACAAAGAGAACTGGGTTTGTATCAAAAGGCGTTGAATACACAAAATTTGGTACTCAACAATCGGCTCGAGTATTATGGGTCCAACAACCTCTTGACACTTGAATCATTTCAAAGCAGAGGGCAGCTTAATTTGGCACTGGGAAATTACGATCAAGCCGAATCTGATTTGGGATTTGCCATTGATGGTTATTCAAAGCAATTCAAGGAACCTATTGCCCAAGTTTTATTGGCCCAATTCCAGTTAGGCAAAGTCTATATTGCACAAGGTAAGTATAAACAAGCAGAGCAGTTGCAGAGAAAAGTTTTGGCCAAACAAGAAGAAATGTTTGGGCTCAAACATGAAGATACATTGAGTTCGTATAACCTTATGGGCAATATTTTATGGTTACAACTTCGGCTTGATGAAGCCACAGAATTTTTTAGTATCGCTTTAAAAGGAAGAACATCTTTATTAGGTACTAAGCATCTAGACACATTAGAGTCTATTAATGATATGGCAACATTATTGTGGAAAAAAGGCAAATTAGACAAAGCTGAGCAGCTTTATCGACAATCATTACAAGGCTACAAAGAAGCACTGGGAGAAAAGCACCCCAACAGTTTAGTTATTATGAATAATTTGGCTGTTTTATTAAAAAAAGCACAAAAATTTGATGAATCTGAAGAGATGTTTAGAAAATCTTTGAAGATTAAAAATCAATCTCTGGGTTCTCAACATCCAGAAACCTTGAGAACATTAGCCAATCTTGCTACATTGATGCGCGCCAAAGGAGACCTTCATCAAGCACAAATTCTGTATATTGAGGCCATTGAAAAAAGAACAGCGGTTTTAGGAAAAGAACACCCCAGTACCTTATCAACTGTCAATAATATGGGTTTTGTTTCATTGGATTTGCAACAATTTGAAAAAGCAGAAAAATATTTCAATACAGCTTTGATTGGCCGTATCAATGTTTTTGGCAAAGATCATCAATTGTCCTTAAGGTCAAAAAGCAACTTAGCTACAGCGCTGAGAATGCAAGGTGACTATGATTCAGCAAAAAAATATTTGCAAGAAACACTGTCATCACAGCAAGAAATACTTGGCCCAACACATGCTGATACCATGAGATCAAAGAGTGATCTTGCTCTGACTTTGCAGCTTAAAGGAGATCTTGAGCTTGCTAAAAAAACGTTTCGAGAAGTCATAAAAAGCCAAACCGAAAATCTTGGTCATAATAATTTAGACACATTGGTTTCCATCAACCACTTTATCAACTTGCTTCTCGAAAATGGTAACAACAAAGAGGCGTTAAAACTCAGTCAGAGTTTGATCAACTCAAGTCATTCTTTAATCAACAAAGATAGCCACTATTATGGAGTTTTTTTGACTACCTATGGTAAAACTTTAATGGCCAATGGTAATGAGCAGTTGGCTATTGAATCTTTTAAAACGGCTAAGGAAAGTTTGTCGATGGCAGGTATTGCAGGTCAGTTTCATTTGGATAAATTATTGGCCATCATTGATTGATGGTGGCATGAAATCACCTATCAAATAGTTTTGATGACCTTGGTTATTATTCTCATCAATAGCAATTGGTGCAAAAAAATTGTGAAATCATATCATCAACATAGATTCATATGCACAGAGGCCCTATTTTAAACCATATGTTGTTCAGTGATCAAAATGTGATTATAATATAATACCAATACCAGTGGTGTGTATGTGACATGCATTATGATTAATTTAGATAATTTCACTGTTTACAATACATCAATTGGCCAACATTTTGATCATAAGTCAAAAAAAATAAAACATAAAGGAGTGACATTTTATTTCTGTAAGCGTCGCATCAAAACGATCCATGTTTTATTGAGCGAATTTTATTCAAAAGGGGTGTTATATTAAGGGTCATTGATTCGATCTAATACCGTTATTGCAGATTGCCAAACCATTCAGCCAGTTGATGTTTTACCATTATTTGATGATTATGACAGTCATTGGGATGATGATACTGAAGTCAATTATCAGTTTGTTAAAAAAAATACAAGGATAGAGTTCAGTTGGCATTGGCGTGATAATATACTGGTGCCTAATTACATCAGTGTAGAAAAAGAAAACAGTGAAGTAAAAATCTAATAAAGGGAGTCAATAAATGTATATTTGGAATATAGAAAAATTAAAAGATCAAATCAGAAACAATGAATTAACTGAAAAGGACCGTTTCATCTATGTACTCATCTATGTGGTTTTAGGTGCCATTGTGATGGAATTAATGACTTTAATGCCGTTAGAAAACGGCAATGTCTGGGATCTGATTAACAGTGTTGCAGCTGTATTGATTATTGCTGTAGGCACAACTTGTGCTTTTAAAGCCAATGAGGCTAATGATGGGGAAGATTTTCTTGGTAAATATTTTGCCATCAGTTTTGTAGTGGCTATCCGATTTATTGTTTATGCCATTCCCCTGTTTGTTTTATTGTTTATTTATTACTTGTATGCCTTTGATGAACATGAGGAAATTGCTTCTGGTTTTATCGATGTTGTGCCTTTTATTTTGTGGTACATTGCATTATTTTGGCGTATTTGTGTACACATCAAACAGGTTGGCCAAAAAACAGTCTAGCACAGTCTCTGTAATCCTATATTGATTGGCTTTTATCACATAAGGCAATGGCGGTATCTCTTGCTGCCATTTGAACTTCTTCGGCCAATGATGAATCTGGCAAGGTTCTGGACAAAACCATGCCACCAATACAAGTGGCAGCCAAGGCCAGGGCTTGTTTTCGTGCATCCTTAGATTCAGAAGGCTTATGCGCTTTTGCTTCCAAACTGGTCTGGAATAAAAAGACCATCGCTTCTAACAATTTCTGATAAGATGCTTTGACATCGCTACTGGCTCTGGCCACATCTGAGGGCAGAGCAATCATTGGGCATTGACCATCAAGATCTTGCAAATGCTCTTGAGATAGATAGGCATTGATCATATTTATGGCAGCATTTTCATCGATGTTTTGTATGTTGATGCCGGCACTTTCGCGCCACTGTTCGCCACGACCCATCAAAAAGCTCAGTACAGCTTCTTTATACAACGCCTCCTTACTGTCAAAATGATTATAAAAGCCACCTCGTGTTAAATCGGCTTGTTTCATTACTTGGTCAATGGTGACTTTTTCAAAACCATGACGATTGAATAAAATTCGTGCAGATTCAATGATGGTCTGACGTACTTTCTGTTTATGGTGTTTTGTGTATGGCATGATTTTAGATTATTAAATAGTAAAATAAACGATGGATAAAATGATGTTTAAGTTTTAATCATCATAGCAAAATAATTAAATATGTTCTTTAACATATTTAATTATTAGTGAAAATACAGGTTCTTAATAGTAAAAAAGGCAAAATAATGAAGAAATATTTAATAACATACAGAGGTAATATTCAACCACAAGATGGCCAAAAACACATGCAAGACTGGATGAATTGGGCACAAGGTCTTGGTCAAGCCATGATAGAACCAGGTATGCCAGTGCAACCATCAGTCACCATCAGTGCATCTGAGGTCAAAGATACCACTTCAGATGACCCAATTTGTGGTATGAGTATGATACAAGCAGAAGATAAGGCCGCAGCATTAAAGATGGTTCAACCTTGCCCCCATTTGAATTTAGGTGGTACCATTGAACTTGCAGAAGCCATTGATATGCCAATGAAATAAACTGGGGGAATAACAATGAATCATATATATGAAACAGCGCAATTAATGGTGTATCAACCAGCATTATTGGCATTGGCACTTTTGTGTTTAATTGTCTTGTTACAAAGTGCTTTGACTGCGCCATTGGCTTTTTTAAAAAATGAACAAACACCAGGGAAAAATTTGAATGGTGACCATAATTTATTCAGCTTTCGAGTGTTAAGGACTCATCTGAACTCTGTAGAGAGTCTGGGCCCATTTGGGTTGATCGTTATCATGGGTATTCTCGTTGCAGCTCATGTCAATGCGCTTAATTGGTTGGCCATGGCTCATGTATTTTTTCGTATGTGTTTTTGGTTTGTGTATTACAAAGGCATAGGCAAAGTGGCAGGAGGCCCAAGAACCCTGTGCTTCATTGGTGGTTTAGTCACAAATATTGCCTTAGTCATTGTAGTGATGATAGCATTGGTATGAATGCCCATTTTAGCGATCGACTTTTTAACTAAAATTGATCGCTTTTTTTTGTTAAACAATTAAGTTAATGGATAAATAAAATATATGATCAACCCGTGGTGCATTTAGGCAATATTAACTTTTAAATTGTTGATATTGCGGTT
>CAYGTC010000039.1:0-41841 GCA_964352735.1 uncultured Alcanivoracaceae bacterium
CATATACCCATTTATTAACCTGAATAATTGTGCTTTTTTCAGGGTTGACTAAATAAAATTTAGACATTTTTTTTGTGATGCTCGTCACATTTTTTGGCAATTTTTTTCTATAGAATACATGTGCTGACAAAAAATGACAACGAATATAAAGTTCAGCACACACATAAAATTAAAAAAAATAACAATTTATGTGAACTAATCAGCTTGACAATTCAAGCAAATCAAATTTTTAAAAACACAAAAGAGGAGAGCATCTAATATGCAAAAATTAGGTACAGGTGTTGTTGCACCAAAAAAACGTTTAGCTAAAATCATTTCTACTTTGGCTATTGTTTCATTCAGCCAAATATCAATGGCACAATTAACCAATGAAAAATCTAATCAGCCTGTTGATGAGTTGGACAAAATCTTGGTTTACAACCAATCTAAAGTAATACCAGGGCAATACATCGTTGTTTTCAAACAAGCTGTAGTTGACAGAAAAGTTCAATCACTTATATCTTCTTCACGCAATCAGATGTCAGAAAGAGATGCAAAAGAAAGCGTCATCAGAGACATGAGCATCGACATGGCCACTCGTGCTGGCGGAAGTATTGAACGCACTTATACAGCTGCATTAGATGGTTTCGTTTTAAAAAGCTCAGCAAGAAAGGCTGTCTCTGCATTAGCCAATGATCCAACTATTGATTACATTGAAGCGGATCAAACTGTATCAATCAATGCCACACAAAACAATGCCACATGGGGCCTTGACAGAATCGATCAAACCAATCTTCCATTGAACAGTAGATATAATTATGATCAAGATGGTACTGGCGTAACTGCTTATATTGTTGACACAGGTATTAGAACAACCCATAGCAACTTCGGTGGGCGCGCATCTGGTGGATTTACATCAATCAATGATGGTAGAGGCTCGACTGACTGTAATGGTCATGGTACACATGTTGCTGGTACTGTTGGTAGTAATACATATGGTGTGGCTAAAAATGTTGACTTAGTTGCTGTACGTGTTCTTGGCTGTAACGGCTCAGGTAGCAACTCTGGTGTAATTGCAGGTATTGATTGGGTAACAGCAAACCACGTTAAACCTGCTGTTGCGAATATGAGTTTAGGTGGCGGCGCAAGTTCTGCTACAGACAGTGCTGTAAATAGAGCAGTAGCAGCTGGTATCACCATGGTTGTAGCCGCTGGTAATGACAACTCAAATGCTTGTAACTTCTCTCCAGCAAGAGCAGCCAATGCCATAACGGTAGGCTCCACCACACGTACCGATGCAAGATCATCTTTCTCTAACTTTGGAACATGTTTAGATATATTCGGCCCAGGCTCTTCAATAACATCTACATGGTCAACAAGTAATTCTGCAACAAATACCATCAGCGGCACTTCAATGGCAGCTCCGCATGTTGCTGGTGTTGCTGCACTGTATTTAGATGACAATGGCAATGCTTCACCTTCACAAGTTCAAAATGCAATTGAGAACGCTGCATCAGTTGGTAAAGTTTCCGATGCAAGAACAGGATCACCTAACTTGTTAGTGAGCAATCAATTTGGCGGTAGCAACCCACCACCTCCACCACCAACTGGTAATTTCTTCCAAAATACCAATAATGTAACGATTTCTTCAGGGGCACCAAGTACTGTTAGTTCAACAATTAGCGTACCAAGAACTGGTAACTCAAATACAATTCGTATTCGTGCAGACATCAAACACACTTGGAGAGGCGATTTAATCGTTAAAATCTTTGCTCCAAATGGTGCCAGTGGGACAGTTCATGCGCAAACGAACAGCAATGACAGCGGTGACAACTTGTTATTAAATAGAACATTTAATGCAGGTTCAATCCAATCTAATGGTAATTGGAGGTTAGAAGTACAAGATACAGCCAATCAAGATGGTGGCTTTATCGATTCTTGGAGTATTGCTTTTGAATAAGGCATAACACACTAAGATGTGAAAATAAAAAGGCGATCTTAATGATCGCCTTTTTTACGCTAATAGGTATATTTTTACCCATAGATTTAACAAAAACACAATAACTGATATATTATTGAAATTTAACCCATTGGACACCACCATTCAATCAATCAGTATACTAGGCAGCGGTTGGCTAGGCTATTCACTGGCACTGCAGTTATTAAAGAAGGGCTTTACAGTTCACGCTTCAACACGATCGAAAAACAACTTTAAAAAATTAACACAACACAACATCAAACCCTACATCATTGACATCGATAACCTTGAAGTTTCTCATACTGAAAAAGGTTTTTTTAATTCATCTATTTTGATTATTAACATTCCATCAAAAAACATTAACGGATTTAAAAATCTCATTAACACCATAGAGTTTGGCCAGGTAATGCATATAATATTTATAAGTTCAACCTCAGTTTATCGTTCCATAAATAGACACATTAAAGAAGATGATCAAACAGCATTAAACGACGAAAATCCATTATTGGCCATTGAAAAATTATTCATTGAGAACGAAAGATTCAAAACCACAGTGATCAGATTTGGAGGACTAATTGGCAATGGGCGCAACCCGGCCCGCTTTTTTCAATCTGGCAAAACCATTGCTTCGCCACACAGTCGGGTCAACGTGATTCATCATGATGACTGTATTGCTTTGATCACTAAAATTATTAAATACCAAATTTGGGGTGAAATTTTTAATGCCTGCGCAGATTTGCATCCAACTAAGGCTGCATTTTATTCAGAAGCGACTCGCCTTGAAGGTTTACCCTCACCAAGTATAAATGATACAGTAGGTAATAATAATTATAAAATCATTGATAGCAGCAAAATAAAAAAATACTTAGACTATCAATTCATTTATGCAGACCCAATGAAGATGCTAGCACATACAAAAAAGGGCGTTAAATAACACCCTTTGCACAAATTCTCAAATTTGTCTTTGATGAATAACTTTACTCTGGAATACGCAGTACTTGACCTGGATAAATTAAATCTGGAGTTTTTAGCATTGGTGTATTCGCTTCAAAAATCTTGTTATATAAACTGGATTTTCCGTACATTTCTTTGGAAATCTTTCCTAATGTATCGCCACTTTTAACAGTATAAGTTCTGAACGTTGGCTCATCACTTGACTCTTGTTCAGCCTCAACTAATTCAGCTTTATCTTCTTCTGGATCTTTAGGAGCCTCACCAACTTTCAAGTTATCTTTTACCGATTCCACACCTTTAATGTTTCCTGCAATCAAAACTGCTTTTTCCTTCTGATCCTGGTCAGGAACACGACCTAATAAAACTACATTCCCATGATCAAAATGCAACGTCAATTTATCTACATTAACACCTGATGAACTGATATTTTCTATGATACTATTTGCAATATCTTCAGGAGGCTCATCGCCTTTAAACAAACTTGAACCTGCATCAGCTATAAAGTCAAAAAATCCCATGGTTAACTCCTCTAATATAAAAATATTATCTTATCAGTATCCACCGATCAGGTCAATCTAATCACCCGCACGTATCATTTGTTAACACTTTGTTTTTTTATTGTTTCAAGCCGTAAAATCAATGGTAAACTATAAACTCATATTAAAGATGCTGCTTATTATGTCACAACAATCACAGTTTACACTGCTCAAACAAAAAAGATTTTTACCATTTTTCTTGACACAGTTTTTTGGCGCTTTCAATGATAATGTCTTCAAAAATGCATTGGTCATTATGATTGCATTTAAAGTTTCTCAAGACAGTGATATGTTAATTAATTTGGCTGCGGCATTATTCATTTTACCATTCTTTTTATTTTCAGCCATTGCAGGACAAATTGCCGATAAATATGAAAAATCAAGTCTGATTAAAAAAATCAAACTCATAGAAATCCTTATCATGTGTGTCGCTGCTGTAGGCTTTTATTTTAATTTAGTTGCACTGCTATTATTGGTGTTGTTTTTAATGGGTTTACAGTCATCATTATTTGGCCCGGTAAAATATGGCTACCTGCCACAACATTTGCATAAAAAGGAATTGATTGGGGGTAATGGCCTAATTGAGTCAAGCACATTCTTATCAATACTGATTGGAACAATCGTTGGTGGCATATTAATTGCAATGGACAGCATATACCCAATTGCTATCAGCGTGATTTGTATCGCTACAGCTGGCTTTATCAGTGCTCAATTCATTCCAGAAACACCGTCATCTACTGAATTAAAACTTAATTTCAATGTATTCAATGCCACTTATAAAAACATCAAATTCCTGCCATCAAATCGAGTGGTCTTTCTATCAATTTTAGCCATTTCCTGGTTCTGGTTTTATGGTTCAGTTTTCTTAATGCAAATTCCAAACTACTCTAAGAACATCCTATACGGAGATGAAGCGGTTGTGACATGGCTATTATCTATGTTTTCAATTGGCATTGGCTTAGGTTCACTGCTGTGCGAGAAACTTTCAGGCAAAAGAGTTGAAATCGGACTGGTGCCACTTGGGGCCATTGGTTTGGCTTATTTCGGTTGGGACTTGGCATCAGCATCAAATCAATGGCCAGCTTTTGATGTTCCATTGAATTTTTCACAATTTTTTGCTCTTGATGGCAGTTTAAGAATATTAATAAACTTGGCACTTATTGGATTATCTGGAGGCTTATATATTGTTCCACTCTATGCCTTGGTTCAGGAAAGGGCAGATCAAAAATTCTTATCAAGAGTGATTGCAGGCAACAACATCATCAACTCACTATTTATGGTTCTGGCGGCAGTACTGTCAATGTTCATTCTCAGCTATATGAAATGGAATATTCCGCAATTATTTTTGGTGACAGTAGTACTACATATTTTAGTAACCATATACATATTTACAGTAGTTCCAGAATTTATCATGCGATTGGTGGCCTGGTTTTTAATTTCAACGATTTACCGAGTCAAACCACAAGGTATGGAAAACATCCCTCATGAAGGTCCTGCATTACTGACCTGTAATCACATCAGTTTTATTGACCCCATTATCCTCGGCGGCTTTATTCGACGACCAGTGAGATTCGTCATGTATTATAAAATTTATAATATACCAGTATTAAAATGGATATTTAAAGCAGCAAAAGCCATACCCATTGCCGGCTCAAAAGAAGATCCAGAAATGTATCAACAGGCCTTTATAGAAGTTAAAAAAGCTTTGGAAAATGACGACTTGATTTGTATCTTTCCTGAAGGCGGATTAACTCCTGATGGTAGCATTCAATCATTTAAACCCGGTTTTGAAAAAATCCTCAAACAAACACCAGTTCCAGTCATACCAATGGCATTAAATAACCTCTGGGGAAGCATGTTCTCACGAAGAGATAAAAGCATATTTCAAAGAAGGCCTCGAAAATTTATGGCAAAAATAAATCTCAATGTTGGCCAAGCCATTGGCCCAGAAGCAGCCAATAAAGACATGCTTTTTGATACCATTTCAACACTCAAAAATGACAGTTCACACCAATGAGGAATAATAATAGATGACACCAAGAGCAGTCGCCAATTTACAGTTAGAAGCTTATAACAAACATGATTTATCAGGATTTTGTGCATTGTTTGATAAAAATGCCTGCTTGACAGATCTGCCTTCAAGAAAAATCGTTGCTCAAGGCATCGATGAAATTCATGCAATATACCAGCAGAGGTTCTCAATAAAAGACCTTAAATGTGTTGTTCATTCAACATCAGACATTGGGGATTTCGCCATAGATAGAGAAACTGTTTATGGTATAACGGACCAACCAGTAAATATTGTGGCCATGTACCAAGTGATATCAGGTAAAATTCATCATGTTTACTTTATCAGAGACAACTGATAACAAGGCATCTGGATAAGAGAGTATTTAATTGAATGTTTAAGAAATTAATAAGAAAAATCAAATCATATATGAGAAATATTGATTAGACATATGTTGTGTTGCATGCATTAAGATACTGTATGTGCATTTGAAAAGTGTTTCAGCAATTAACAAATGCACAATACATCAAATCAGTGCTTATAACATGGTTGTCATCATTGTATTTTGTAACTTAGCTTCAGCAGAGGCCAGTTGACTTCTGTTTTCACCTATTATGGCCACCGCACCTGTTTCCATTGCCACAATAGCTCCTTTGTATTTTTCTAATGTAAAGTCGACACGTTTGGCCAGTTCAGCTTTTGGCATGTACAAAAGAGTGACAGGTCCACTGTCTGTCATTAGTACCATTCTTGCTCCAAGACCACCAGGTGTTTTGCATTTTTTCAAGAAATGTACTTCGCCGAAATCACCATCAATTTTGGTATTCAATGAAGCAAACAATTGATCAACCTGATCCTGTGGCAAAGCTTCTTCATACATGTACGTTTCAGGCTGCATCAAGGCTTCTATCACAAACGACTCAAGTGGCCCGGGTTGTTTGAGATACCATGCAGCCGAGGCAATAACAAAACTCAGAAATACTGTAGCAGCGATGGCATATTTTCTAATCATTCCAGCATTATTATGCTGGGTCGTTTGCCTCAAGACAATAGAGTCTTTTAGTGTATCAGGAGTCTTTATTTTAAGGGCATTTTTTAGTGTTTTTTCAAATTCCATGGCTTCGGCATAGGCTTGCGCACAGCGCAAGTCCTCTTTACGTAAACGGTGAAATTCTTCATCTTTAGTGAATGAATCTTTCAATAATTGTTGTCTGAATTCAAAATAGTTCATATCGCTTTACCTATTTTACTTTCTCTGGATAAAGCCGTTTGTAATTTTGATCTGGCTCTAAACAATTGTGTCATCACAGCACTTTTAGATATATCGAGTTGATCGGCAATTTCCTCACAGCTGAATCCTCCTACTACTTGTAACATCAATGGTTCAGCGTACTTTTTGTCCAGTTTCATAATTGCATCTCTGACAATATCAATCTCAACCTTGTCATCTGGGCCAATTGGTTTTGTGTCTTCAATATCAAAATCCAAGTCATCCAGACTGCTGATAGGCGGTACTTTGCGTTCAAATAATCGAGCAAACTCTCTTCGTAAAATCATAAAAATCCAGCTTTTTGCAGCTTTTTCATTTTTCAAAGAATCCAGTGCTCGCCATGCTCTGAGGTAAGTCTCTTGAACCAAATCTTTGGCCAATGCATCATTTTTACATAACCAAAAAGCAAATCGGTAAAGGTCATCACTCAGGTGGCCAATTAAGGCATCAAATTTTCTTTCTTTCTGTTTCATACTGCATAAGACCTATAATACACAAAAATATTTCACGGTAAATAATAAATTTGTGACAAATATTTTTTACCATCATTATCAACAGCCTCTAACCTGAAGAACGGTGCTTCGATTTGTTCACGCGAAAGAAAAACACGAAAGCCATTATTGGGAGCATTCGGATCCTTAATTTCAGGAAATTGCTGAGCAATGCCTGTATTTTTTAGATCATGCGTTAAAATTTTTAACTCTTGTTTTTCACTGACCAGAGATAACGATTTTATTCCTATTTTATCGAGCACTACCCAACCTGTAATTTCATAACCATTGTCAATGAGTGATGGTTCAACATAAAATAATGGTGGAATCTGACACAAACCAACATCATTCTTATCTAATGAATTGATCAGAAACAAGTGAAATTGTTTTTTAGCCCGCTTGATACTGATTGTTTTCAAGTGTTTCAACGAGGCAAATGATTCACATAAATACTGATAATACTTGCCTTTTTTTTGGAGTTTCAAAGCAGAATCCTCAACCACTAATAACGCTTCATCACGAGAATTATGCATATCATTGGATAATAGTCCCATAATTTTCAGTTGTGTCTCTCTGCCATGTTTGTTATTTTTTTCGTGTGGCAACACCCTCAACTCATTGTCTGCATTCAATTCAAATTTCAACTCAGCACCCGTCATAAAGTAATCAGTCAAAATTTTATTAATGTTATGTGTTTTTTGAAAGCTTTCAACTGCCAGAGACAGTTCCTTCCAGCCAGAAGAGTTGTCAATAATACGATCACTGATTGGTGAATAAAAACGTTGGCCCATGATAACTAGCATCAACATTACTGATGTAAAACAACCGGTAAACACACCCCACAAAATGATTTTATGCTTGTCAATCACAGCAACAGCTATCACAAGAACAGGCACGTAAGAAACCAAAACCCAATGTACTGATGTTCTCAAGCCATCAGCAAATAAACTGGTGATGACGTAAAATAGCCAATGAATCAATGCAGTCATAATAATCCAGTTAACCATAGGATGACAGGCTTTTTTTCTGTTAACTACAACAGCAATCCAGATAAATAAAATTATTGGACCAATAACCAATAATTGAGACAGTAAAAAGTTAACATTTTGCCATTGAAAGTACCAAGGGTGCCGTTGGCCAAATTGAAACTCAAAAAGAGCAAAATCATTGTAATAATTGAAAATAAGAACAGGAATGCCCCCCAACAATGCCAACGGTAATGTAATCGTAAACAAACCTTTAAATTGATGAAGTTGTCGATAAAAAATCAGTACAAATGTCAGACCTGCAATCGTAATCCAAATCCACATTCGTACATGAACATTAATACTACAAGCAAGAAAAATACCCAATAAAAACCAATCTTTGATGCGTTTTTTTTCATACGCATTAATGGTTAGATATGTCACCCACATCACAAAGAAAACCATCCACACATCTGGTAATGCCATCACAGCCACAACCGTTAACAATGGCATACCAAGCAATAATAATACCGATGTAGAAAAATCTTTATGAATGATCGATTTATTTATCAACCAAACTGCGTAAAAAACACCAATAAATGCAAGGTATGAAAAAAACCTAACAGCCCAATATTGATTACCAAACAACTCAGTACCTAGCCTGATCATCCAGGCAGTCCACCCTGGTAATTCTGCATAAGACCATGCCAAATATTGGCCTTCCAACCAGTAAAAAGCTTCATCTCCAAATAATGACAAACCTTGCAACATCCACAGTTGTAGGGCGCCATAAACACACAAGAAACCGATGAAAAACCAGCGTTTTTGACTGGCATTTAGCGCATTAATCACAAATCAACACTGTGGAATTTTTAAATATTTACCAGCCCTAATTAAGTAACGTGGAGCCTTGAGTTTATTCAATCGAATAATTTCTTTCTTGCTGGTACAACGAATTTTACGCGCAATTTTATTCAAAGAATCACCTTGCTTAACTCGATAATCAAATAAGCCAGCGGATTTAAAATCAGATTCATGCAAAGTACGTGCCAGCTGCATAACCTCCTTATTTTTACATGTGGCCTCAAAGGTAGGAAGCAAACTTTTTGGTATTCTCAGATCAGTTCCAATCGGAATATTTTTATCTGCTTTGACTCCAGAATTTAAATTCCTCAGAATTCGAAACCACCCTTCAACCCTTTGCTCTTGACCCAAACAAAACGCCAATTCACTGAGAGAGGTTTCATCTGGTAAACTCACAGTTACTACAGTAGGGTCAAGCTGATCAAGAGTCACATTGAATTTTAAAGGGTCTTGAAAAATAAGCATGGCTGCCAATACCACAGGCACATAATGTCGCGTTTCTCGCGGCAACTCATAGTAAAAGTTTTTGTCCCATAGTGGTTTATTTTTGTATTTTCTATTTAATCGTGCGAAACGATTTTCACCTGAATTATAGGCTGCCAATATTTTTGCCTCATCTCCATCATATAACTTCCATTGTTCATCCAAATATTTTGATGCCGCCAAAGCAGATTTCTCAGGATTAAATCGTAAATCATAGGCCCCTGAGTTGCCGCTGAGGCCTAATCTTCTGGCTGTAGCAGGCATCAATTGGAATAATCCACCTGCGCCAGCTCTAGACCTGGAGTGTACTTTACCACCACTTTCCTGAGCAATTATTGCCAGTATCAAAGGCTCATTAATATTATATTGTTCAAAAGATTTTATCATTTCAGGTTTAAGAAATTGATAGTATTGCCATGTACTGATCAATTGAGGCCTTTTCCAAGTAAGCCATTCATTCAAGGCTCCTCTGATCAATTGATTTTTCATAAAATCGCTAGATAAATTCACTTTAGCAATTAATGACTCGCCATCAGTTGTGACAATTTTCGGCAACTCAATATTTTCTTGGTCATCGGTTTCAACTGGCTCTGTTACAGATATAATATTTTTTTCAATCAACCAGTTATTTAATTGATTATCCAGTGTATTTTTGCAATCATTGTCAACATAACATCGATTAAGGGAAACGATCAATTCATCTGCAGTAAGTTTTGCTTGTTCTGGCTGGTCATTTGTTAAGAGAGGTTCAATGTATGTTTTTTTACGCTCTGTATTTTGACACGTAATCAACAGAAGCATTGAGCTTAGTGTAAGTATGGTTTTTTTCATGTTCGCTTTGCAGTTTGGTTACTAATGTGTATTATACTCAGGTATAGAAGAATCACATGAGGTCCGTTATATGAGTATTTTAACCTCAATAAAAAAGTTGATGAGATTATCTTTTATCTCAAAAGAATTAACAAGTCAAGAAACTGAACAATTACAATTAGCCATATCTACTTTAATGATAGAGATGATTCGTGCTGACTTTATAGAATTGCAAAAAGAAAGAAACATCATGCACGATGTCATTACTGCAACCATGGATTTATCTGATATAGAAGCAGATGAGTTAATTAAAAATGCTGAAATACATAGTGATTTCACTATTTCATTACAGGCGCATACAGCAGTAATTAACAACTTTTTGTCTATTGATCAAAAACAAAATTTTATGAAAAACTTATGGGTTTTAGCCAATATTGACAATGAACTTCATCAATTGGAGTCCTATATGCTCAATGAAGTGGGAACCCACTTGGGATTCAGTAAAGCACAGTTGAAGCATATTTATCTGTCTTAATGAAAGGTAAATTTCTGAATAATATTGATAGCACCATGTGATCCCATCAACATTATGTTGGGAACTCACTAAATAATATAAATTGATGCAACAATAGCATCACTGTTAAGATAAGAACTAATATAATCAGGTATATGTATGGATTTAACACACTTTCTAAAAATAATGAAAGAAAAAAATGGCTCTGATATGTTTCTCAGCACTGGAGCACCCATTAATATTAAAGTAGAAGGAACCTTACAACCACTGGGCAGAACAGCCTTGCCAAATGGTTTAGTCAAAAAAATAGCTTATTCAATCATGAGCGAAGGTCAGGTACCTGAATTTGAAAGGGAAAATGAGATGAATCTGGCAATTTCTTTACCCAGTGTCGGACGCTTTCGTGTTAATGTTTTTAAACAACGCAATGAAGTTGGTATGGTTATACGTACCATTCAAACCGAAATTCCAAACGCCAAAGAACTTAAGATTCCTGAACTGCTTAATGAAATCATCCTTGAAAAGCGCGGTTTAATTCTGGTTGCTGGTGGTACAGGATCCGGTAAATCAACCACCATGGCATCTATGATTAATCATAGAAACGAAAAAATGACTGGTCATATATTGACCATTGAAGATCCCATTGAATTTATGCACAGGCATAAAAAATCTATAGTCAACCAGAGAGAAATTGGCTCTGATACACATGGTTATGCTCCCGCATTAAAAAGCGCGCTCAGAGAAGCCCCAGATGTTATTTTAATTGGCGAAATACGCGACACAGATACGATGGAAGCGGCCATTTCATTTGCAGAAACAGGGCATCTGTGCTTGGCAACAATTCATGCCAATAATTCAGATCAAGCCATCGAGAGGGTACTCAATTTTTTCCCAAGCGATTCCCACAAAAATGTTCTATTGAATTTGGCCTTAAATGTCAAAGCCATTATTTCTCAAAGATTGGTTAAAGATACCAATGGTTTAAGACGGCCGTCAATTGAAATTCTGGTCAATACACCAATGATAAGAGAAATGATAAGAAGAGGAGAAGTCAATAAAATTAAAGAGGCAATGGAGACATCTCTTGATGATGGCATGCAAACATTTGATACTGACCTTTACAACCTCTATCGCAGCGGCGAAATTTCTTTGGAAGAAGCACTTCAGAATGCAGATTCCCCACAAGGGTTACAGGTCAAAATCAGCCTCAATCAGGGCGGGTCAGATGATGACATTGATCAAATGGGTGACATACAAAGCAGCGAGAACAGTTTCTTTTAAAACTTTTATCTTTTCACACAAATGATCATCAATAATTGTTTATCGGTGATCATTTGCTATTCAGCCTTCATAGCCAAGTTCATCAGCATCAATCACGCTGATCACAATTGGCTTTAGACATCTTGATTATTTCAATGTATAATCTTTAATATTTTATAATAATCAAAACAATAAAGCCATGGTCAAACATCTCAAGCTGGTAGCGATCGTCATTATGTTTTTCGGTCTGTTTTCTTGCGGGGAAACAGAAAATTTAGATACTTCATCAAAAGATCAATCACAACAAAGACACTCAAGATACCCTGGCAAAAAGGTGTACTATCATTCAATGGATGGAGCACCAACCACACTTGATCCTGTAAGAGCGGCAATTCTTTACTCAAACTTTGTAGTGCTCAATATTTTTGACACATTATATTCCTATAAATACTTGAAAAGGCCTTATGAATTAAAACCAAATTTAGCAACAGGCATGCCAGAAGTCAGTAGTGATGGATTGACCTATACCATTAAAATCAAAAAAGGGGTTCATTTTCATGACAATCAAGCCTTCGAAGGTGGCAAAGGCAGAGAGTTGAAAGCCAGTGATTTCCTCTATTCGATTAAAAGGCACTTTGACCCTAAAAACAAATCTCAAGGTGCATGGCTATTTTCTGGTAGGATCGCGGGCCTAGATGAATGGAAACGCAATGGTTCTGATTACTCTCAACCAGTTGAAGGCCTACAAGCCCTTGATGATTACTCCATTCAAATAAAGTTAGTTGAGCCTTATCCTCAACTCATTTATACATTGGCCATGGGGTTTTCTGCAATCGTCCCTCATGAAGCCATAACGTTTTATGGAGAAGAATTCGGATCTAATCCAGTTGGCTCTGGCCCTTTCTCAATGAAGTCGTTTAACCAAGAGAAAGCCATACTATTAAGCAATCCTGCGTTTCGACAAGAACCCCTGGATCTCGATTTTGAAGGGTATACTGAAGAAAAACATGGATTTACTGGTATTATAACCTTAGCAGGCAAAAGTCCACCCTATATCGATGTGATGGAAATTCAGTTCATCCAACAAACATCCTCCCGTTGGAACTCTTTCAATAAAGGCAATGAGATCCAATATACCACTGTACCCAAAGAACAAGCCAATGCTGTAATCATGTCAAAAAAACCATTACAGTTGTACCCCAAAATTACTGATAATTATCATCACATGATTTTAGTGGAAGCTGGTTTTGTTTATTCCGGTTTCGACATGACCAATCCTGACTTTGGCAATACAGGAGACCCAAATCGCGATGCTAAAAACAAAGCACTGCGATGCGCGATTCGCAAAGCCTATAACTGGGATCAAAGAAACAGAGCCTTTTACTTCGGCCTAGGCACTGTATTTCCGGGCGTCATTACGCCATCTGTCATGGAGTTTGATCCTGACCTTCCTAAAGAATCCATCACTTTGGATATTGAAGGTGCCAAACAGCTGTTAAATGATGCCGGCTGGAATAGTGAAAATTTACCTGAACTTGAATATCATGTCACCGGCAGTGTTACCAATCGTCAATTTTATGAACAGTTCCGTGGCTTTTTGAAGAAAATTGATTATCCCATCAATAAAGTCACTTACAATCCCTATCCTAACTTTGGTAGTTTCAACAAAGCTTTAAAAAGCGGTGAGACACCAATATTTACTTTAGGTTGGAATCTTGATTATCCAGATGCCGAAAACACTTTACAGTTATTCTATGGACCTAACCGCACACCTGGGTCAAATAATTTCAATTATGAAAACCCAGAATTTGATCGATTATTTGAAAAAGCAAAAATCATGCAGCCATCACCTGAACGTACAGCACTTTACCAACAATTGAACCAAATGGTTATCGATGAATGTGTGGTCCTCTCAGGGCTGTCCAGAAATCGTATTTATTTATGGCACCATGATGTGATCATGTACCCAGATAGAGAAATTCTCGGCGGATTTTTTGCCCGTTTTGTTGATGTTAAAAACACTGATGTGAAATAAAGGAGAAAAAATTGGATATAATAAAATTTGCATTGCGCAAAATTTTTGGTGGCATACCCTTAATTTTAGGTGTCACCTTTATTTCATTTTTGTTGATGGTTTACTTTGGCCCTGATTTAACCTGGGAGAAACTTGGCAAAAACCCAACTCAGCAAGAAATTCAAGAGGTTCGTCACCAATTGGGTTATGATCAACCTTTCATAACAAGATACAGCAGCTACCTCAAAGAATTAATTACATTTGATTTTGGAAACTCCCAAATCTCCGATAAAAAAGTATCCAGTATTTTACATGAAACAATGCCTGTGTCTTTGCACTTGATCATTCCTGGCTTTGTACTGGGCAACATTATAGCCATTGCTCTGGCATTGTTTGCAGCCTACCACAGGGGTTCATGGGTTGACAAACTGATCATGACAGGTTCGGTTATTGGTATGAGCATATCCTTTCTTATTGTCATCATCACATTTCAATTACTATTTTGCTCATCATATGGATTAAACATGTTTCCTGTCAGAGGGTGGGAAGTATATGATGTCAATGGATCTATCATATGGTCAGAATATTTTAAATACGCTACTGTACCAACCCTTGCCACTGTATTTGTTGCATTGGGTTATAACACCCGATTCTACCGGGCTGTATTGGTTGAAGAAATGAACAAAGACCATGTAAGAACCGCTAAAGCCTTTGGACATAAACCCTCTTCACTGTTGTTTAAAAGTATTTTGAAAAATGCCATGGTACCAATCATTACTCGAGTCATGTTTTCCATTCCATTGGTGGTTGTCAGCGGTAGCTTGCTTATCGAAGATTATTTTGGCATTCCAGGTGTTGGTAAAATCACATTTGATGCCATTGTCGCAGGTGATCAAAACATACTTAAGGCGATCGTTGGATTAACGGCTATGCTATTTGTAACCGTAATGATCTTGACCGATATATTATACAGAGTTTTTGACCCCAGAGTTGAGTTAAAATAATGCACACAACACCATCTTCTTCAATGACAACAAATTTTAAAAAAGCAGGCGACTCTTTATGGAATAAAGCCTGGTATAAATTCAAGAAAGATCGCATGGGAAAAACAGGCGCTATCATTGTTTTGCTTTATCTTTTAATTGCTATGGGTGTATGGTTAGGGTTATGGGGTCAAGACTGGAGTGATACTTCCGATGATCTGTGGCAAGGGCCCTCTATGCAGTATTTTTTTGGTACCAATGTTATAGGCCAAGATGTTTTAACACGAGTCATTTACAGCACAAAAGTCGCTTTTGAAGTCGGTTTTATCGTTGCCATTTTATCCACCTTACTCGGAGCAGTATTGGGGTCTATTTCCGGCTATTATAGCGGTACGTGGATTGATTCAGTCATATCATGGATCATGGGTGTGCTAGATTCTATCCCATTTTACCTTTTTGTTGCCGCAGTGGCTTTTTCCCTAAAAGAGATATCATTGATCCAACCATTTGCAATGCACATAGCAATGATCAGTACTTTTTGGACTGGCACCGCGAGGGTCGTTAGAGGCGAAGTCATCAAACTTAAAGGTCAGGAGTTTGTAGAGGCCGCTCGATCCATTGGTGTCAGAGAAAATAAAATCATTTTCAAACACATAATGCCCAATACATCACACATCTTACTGGTTCAATCAACCATTGCTTTTGTAGCTGCGATAAAATCAGAAGTAATACTGAGCTTTTTAGGGCTTGGCGTTAAAGATGGTGTCAGTTGGGGATTGATGATTTCTGAGTCCACTCAAGACGTACTTGCTGGTCATTTTAATAATTTCGCCTCATCTTCATTGTTTCTATTTGTCTTAGTCATTGCATTCAACATGTTCTCTGATGCCATGCAAGATGCATTGGATCCCAAAAAAGTGAGTTAAGATCATGAAAAGAAAAATCACGTTAATTGCTACCGCTACTTTAATACTAAATGCCTGTAGTGGTCCGTCACAATCAAAATCAAGTTATCGAGTTTATGAAAAGAAAGCCAGCCCGGCTTTCATCAAAATTGACAACCTTGATTTGTCAAAGAATCGATTACAATTAAGATTTGAATACCGATCTTATATTTATGATGCCTTGGACATGTTGACTTGCACTATTAATTTCAACCAACAACAATCACAATTGTCTATTGACTTTATGCAAACCATAAAACTAGATGCTTTTTCGACAGAAGTTCTTACTTTTGATGACATTAAAATCATGGACAAACACCATTTGCTGGACCAGCAACATATCCAATACGAATTAAATTGCCAACTCAAATATAATAAGGGGCGCGAAACGGTATTTCATGATTCCGTATTACATCTAGTGCCAAGTTCAACAGCTCAATACCGATAAATACCTAATTTCAAATATAACGCCCACCACAAGCCTCCTTCTGGATGATTTCAACAGATGGTTTCACTACAGTCATATAATTTTATTAGTGGGGATTTGTGCGATTACTAATCTAGCAATCGCACAAAATATCAAACCAGTTGTTTTGAACTTATTCTACAGTAATCGTGAAAGTTTGTGTTGTGGAAGTGTCAACACCACCATTTGCCACACCTGCATCATCTTGCATGCTAACTTCAATGGTTGCCACACCTGATACACCATTCAATACATAAGCCAAACCTCCATTGTTATCCATAACTGGCTCACCAAGTGATCCAAATATCGCATCACCAGTGACAACTACGTTAAATGCAGTTACCAATTGAGTATTGTCTTCATCATCAGTTGGTCCCATATGGATATTATTGGCATAACCCGCATGTTGTTTCAAACCAGAACTAGCAGCAGGCCAAACAATATCTGCACTCAAATCAAAAGTGGGTGCGTCATTGATCGGATCAATATCCACTTCAAATGTTGCTTCTGATGTATCCGAACCATCATCCAAAATAACGGTAATGGTTACTGGCCCTGATATTGAAGTATTTTGATCTGCAGCTGGTGTAACCACTAAAGTCCTTGTCGCACCAGTACCAGTGAATTGAATACCACTCACTGGAATAATACTGGTATCTGAACTCATTGCGTTTACCACCAAATCTGTAACATCTGTTTCTGCATCTGAAACAGTAAAATCGACTGCTCCAGAGTTTGTGTCTTCATCAAAGCTTAAGTCATTTATTGTACTGATGACCGGTAAAGTATTTAATACTGTGACAGTGAATGACACCACATTTGAAGTGTCCATTCCACCATTTGCCAACCCGCCATTATCCTGAAGAACAACATCGACGACTACAGTTCCACCTACGCCAGATAAGGCGTAGCTCAAATTGCCACCAAGAGACAATGTTGGTGCAAAAGCAAATACACCATTGGGGTCAGATTGAACTGTAATACTGCTTTCAAGAATAGATTGTGACGCCTCATCTGGTGAAGCCCCTAGGCTCAAATTCTCAACAAACCCTTTAACGCTTTGTAACCCGGAGGTACCTGCAGGCCAATCTGCAATGGTTGGCAAAGTAAAGGATGGGGCATCATTAACCGGCGTGATCACTACATCAAACTGTCCATCAGTAGTGCTGATGCCATCACTAACTGTCAAAGTGATCGTCACAGGCCCTGCGGCTGTATTCGCATCAACATTGGGCGTAAATTGCACAGTTCTATTACTTCCCGTACCTGCCAATACAATATTGGCATTTGGGATCACAGACACATCAGAAGAGCTTGCGCTCACCACCAAACTCGCATCATCACTTTCTATGTCAGATACGGTAAAACTCAAGACATCAGAAGCTCCACCTTCAAGAAAAGTAACATCAGCGATGGCACTGATGGTAGGAGCATTATTGTCAGTGGTTCCAAATGATTTAAAAACAACGTTATTTTCAACAATGGTATCATCTGCATTTCTTACAAATCCAGCAGTCAACACCTCTATCGGAGTTCCAACCGTATCTCCTGGAATAGTCACAATTCTTGAAGCTGTTACTATCAACTGTTCACCTGGTTCAATAATGGCGTTACTTAGTTCAACAGTGCCTTCTCCAAATAAGTTAGTACCACATGTTGTGGTTGAACCACCGTTGATCAGGTTAGCCTCGCTACATGACCAATCATTGCCGGCCACGCCATCAAAGAATGGAGTTCTGTCATTTAAATCGTAATACTCACCAATATCCGCAGATATGGTTGTAGTACCATTGTTATTAATGACATATTGATAAATGAAGTTTTGTTCATCAGAAACTTGTGCCATGTCATCAAAAGGTTGCCCGTTGACATCTAACAAAGTGATTTGTAAATCATCTTGCCCACTTTCAAAACCGAGGCGAGAAATGGTCTCTCTTAGCAAACCATTTTCAGTCGCACATTTTATACTGTCATCAGTGATAAACCTTACTAGGTTTTCAGCCAAATCATAGGAGGTTGTAAGCAGGCCACTGTTAAGCGACGTTACATCTATGTCATTGGCATCACTCATAACGAGCACAAGTGGCTCTGTTGTGTTTCTGATACTGGTACATACAATTGGTGTATTGACTTGAAAATCCAAAGTACTGGGGTTGTTCTGAAAGTCATATGAGATGTCTGTACTGAGTGGTAATGGCTCTGATCCATTGATGGTCACGTCCAAAGCATAAACCGTGTTAATTTGGCTCAAGAGTATTAAACTTGCCAAACCAGTTTTTTTAAAAAGTTGGTGTGTAAATTGTAAGTTATTCATATTTTTTGGTACTACATTAGGTTTTCGTTTTAACGCATTTTAACGTCTTTTCTATTCTACTGTGTTAAAACTTTGTTAGAATGGGTAAAATAGCAGGAAATAATACCAAAAAAATACCAAAAATCATGAAAACTATTCTATTCGCCTTATTATTATTGCCATATTCATCAATTTTTGCCGCTGGCAATATTTTTGATACTATGGATGAAAAAACAGCTGTAACTACTGGAATCAAAAAGCTTTCTGTTAAAGAGCAAAATGCTTTATTGGAATGGTTAGAGGGCTCAAAAAAACAAATCATAGCAAAAGAGAAAAAGAAAAACATGGGTTTTTCTACCACCTTCAACGACAAAGAAAGGGACACAATTACCTCTTCTATCGTTGGAGTGTTTAACGGCTGGCAAGGCAATACAACTTTCACTCTTGCCAATGGTCAAGTTTGGAAACAAATCGAAAGAAGCACTTTTTATGTGCCTAAGCGAACAGACCCAAACATCACCATCAAACCTAAAGTGATGGGCTCGTGGAGCTTATTTCTCGATGGCTACAGTCGAGGCGTAAAGGTCAGAAGAATCAAATAAAGGTAAAAAAACGTGTAATCACAATCCAAAACCTATTCTGGTTCATAATAGGTTTTGGCATAATTTTCTTCACAATTCACTAATAGTCTGCTAATACTGGCTTTTGTCTAGTCTGCTACTACCGGATTTTGTTGCCTTAAACTTGAGCTTTTCAATTCTTTTTTCCAAAGACCCAGACTTATACAGAGGTATCATTGTATAATTTAGAGTATGAATGATCAGACAATTAATACTCAACCAGAAAACTCCGAAGATACGCCAGTTGAAGCTATCAATCTTATCAGTCAATTTTCAGATTGGTTACCAACATCTCTTCAACCTTACTGGAATCAATTACAAAGTATACCATTACTCAAGTTCACCATCATTGTTAGCCTTGGTTACATTCTCGGCAAGTTAATCCAATACGTTTTTACCCGCAGTGCGAGTCAGGTCAGTAAAAGGACACGAAACAAGGTAGACGATGAATTAATCGAAATGATGAAAAGGCCGATATTTTTAACCGTATTCTTTTTCTTTTTAATTGTTGCTGTAAAAAGCCTCACAATTGCCATTACATTTAAAAGCACAACCATAAAAATATTACTCTCATTGATGGTATTGATGTGGATGACCAAAGGCTTCGGGATTTTACACCTATTATTAAGGGTATTAAGTGACTTGCGCAATAACTATAAAATGATCCAACGAAAAACGGTTCCGTTGTTTGACCTTATTGGCAAAATCGCATTAATTGCCGCTGGTTCCTATTTTATCCTATTGATATGGGGCATTAACCCAACAGCATGGCTGGCATCAGCTGGTGTCATTGGTATTGCGGTTGGTTTTGCAGCAAAAGATACCTTGTCCAATTTGTTTTCCGGTTTTTTTATCATTGCAGATACACCTTATAAAGTCGGTGATTTCATCGTGCTTGATTCAAAAGAACGCGGCATGGTCACCAATGTTGGCATCCGCTCTACCAGAATATTGACACGTGATGATGTTGAAATCACCGTGCCCAATGCTGTTATTGGCAATGCCAAAATTCACAATGAAAGTGGTGGCCGATGGGAAAAGAAACGCCTGCGCATTAAAGTTGGCGTGGCCTATGGCTCCGATCTCAATCAAGTCTGCAATGTGTTAAAACTGGTTGCCTATGATGAGCCAAATGTTTGCAAAAACCCACAGCCACGTGTCCGCATGCGAGGATTTGGCGCTTCCAGTCTTGATTTTGAATTATTGTGTTGGATTGAAGAGCCAGTACTTAAAGGTAAGGTCACACATAACCTATATATGAGTGTTTATGTCAAATTTAATGAACTCAACATAGAAATCCCTTACAACAAACAAGACATCTATATCAAAGAGATGCCAGATCGGACCGTAGTTAACAAAATCATTGATCATACAAATGAAAATACAATGAAAACTGCACCAAAAGACACTAATGCTCAATAACTGTAGATGAAATTATTTTAGCCAGCAGGTGTAAAACCTCCTCAATCCTAAAATAACTTTACCTAAAAATGTATTCTACTGCAATATTAGTTACAATCCCCTGATGTTAGCTTCTGATCATCAAAAAGGCTTGGCCGCAGGGTTATTTTGTTTCATTTTTTGGGGCTTCGGACCCATTTATTTCAAATTCATCCAAGAAGTGCCTGCTTTGGTTATCATTGCTCATCGCCTTATTTGGGGAGCGCTTTTTTTAGCCATTTTTTTAGCTTTAAGAGAAGGCAAACAATTAATTAAAGCACTTTATGTCTCACCAAAACTTTTATTCGGCTTGTTTATCAGCGGCAGTTTAGTTGCCAGTAACTGGTTATTATTTGTTTGGGCCGTCAATCATGATCAAATACTCGCCACATCGTTGGGTTATTTCATTAACCCATTGATCAACATATTATTTGGCACTTTATTTTTGAATGAGCAAATGAATACTGCACAAAAATGGGCTGTTGCACTTGCCAGTGCTGGCACACTGTTTTTAGGTATTTATTTGGGCCAACCTCCATGGATTGCTTTATTACTGGCATTCACATTTGGCCTCTATGGTTTGGTGAAAAAACAATTAAATGTCAAACCATTGATCGGCTTGTTTTGGGAAACCATCTTGCTAATGCTTCCAGCTATCCTATATTTGTTATTTTATGCACCATTATTAGAACAGCGACCAGGCACAGAAGCTCAAGAAATTTTATTGTTTTTTTCAGGTTTGGTTACGATTCTACCTTTGATTGGTTTCAACTATGCAACCAAAAAATTGCCATTAACTTTGATCGGCTTTTTACAGTATATTGCTCCATCGATCAGTTTTAGTATCGCTGTACTGTTTTATGGAGAAGACTTCACGCTTGGGCATCAAGTGGCTTTCATCTCTATATGGTCAGCTCTCTTGATTGTTAGTTGGCGACCTTTTCAACAATTTATGCGACAGAAATAATTCTTTGCAGCAGCGATTTACATTATAATCTGCCTAATGCTTGAAAAAATAATAAAACAACTCCCTGATTCTGTGCTGCGCAATGATTATTATCGTTTGCGTCAACAATTAATGTTGACCAAAAGATACCCCAATAAAATTGAAAACACTTTAGCACAGGTCGAAAAAGCCTCACAAAAGTATCGTCAACGCTTACAAACCAAACCACTGATCAAACTGAATGAAACCCTACCTGTATCGCAAAGGGTTGAAGAGATAGTAAAAACCATTCAAGAACACCAAATCGTTGTTATTGCTGGTGAAACGGGTTCCGGTAAAACCACACAACTTCCCAAAATGTGCATATTGGCAGGCCTTGGCGAAAAAGGCTTGATTGCCTGTACTCAGCCGCGAAGAATTGCCGCTCGCTCAATGGCAGAAAGAATTTCCGAAGAGCTCAATACAACACTTGGTCAACAGGTCGGTTATCAGGTCAGATTTGACGACAAGTATTCTGCTGATGGCTGGATTAAGTTCATGACCGATGGCATTTTATTGGCTGAAACTCAAAATGATAAATTTCTGAATGGTTATGATTGTATCATCATTGATGAGGCACATGAACGCAGCCTCAATATTGATTTTTTATTGGGTTATTTGAAAAGGCTTTCACAAAAACGCAAAGACCTCAAAATCATCATCACCTCAGCCACCATTGATACGGAAAAATTTTCCCAACATTTCAATGATGCGCCGATTATTAATGTTGAAGGTCGCAGCTATCCGGTTGAATTGATTTACCAGCCACTGGATGAGGACAACAATGATATCAATCTTGGCATTTATCAGGCAGTTACAGAAATCTATGCACAGTCTCGTCATGGAGACATACTGGTATTTCTGTCTGGCGAACGTGAAATCTTAGAAGCACAGGATTATTTAAGCAGGCAACACCTAAAACACACCGAAATATTACCGCTTTACGCGCGGTTGACTGCCGCTCAACAAATGCGGGTATTTAAACCAGGCACTCAAAGAAGAATCATTTTAACCACCAATGTGGCTGAGACTTCACTCACCGTACCACGAATCCATTATGTGATCGATGCTGGTCAAGCTCGTGTCAGCCGCTACAGTGCACGAAGTAAAATTCAGGGACTTTTAGTAGAAAACATTTCCCAAGCAGCTGCCAACCAACGTAAAGGGCGTTGTGGTCGTATTGCCCAGGGCGTCTGTTATCGCTTGTACTCAGAGGATGATTTTAATAATCGCAGTGAACACACAGACCCAGAAATATTGCGCACCTCATTGGCATCGGTAATTCTTCGCGCATCCGCTTTGGGTTATGGCAACATTGATGAATTTCCATTTGTTGACCCACCCAATGCCAGCATGATTGCAGATGGCTATCAACTATTAAATGAGTTACATGCGATAGATAAGAATAAAAGACTGACAAACTCTGGACGCAAGCTTTATCAATTACCCATTGATGTTCAGTTGGGTCAGATATTAATCAAGGCAGAATATTTAGGCTGCCTGCCTGATGCATTGATCATCGTTTCTGCATTGACCATACAAGACATACGTGAACGACCATTAGAACACGCACAAGCAGCAGATGCCGCCCATAAAAAATGGCAAGACAATAAATCTGACTTCCTCAGTTATCTAAACATATGGCAGGATCTATTAAAAAAACGTAAGTCATCGAACAACAGCCAATTCAGAAAATGGTGCAGGCAAAATTTCATTTCCTACCGCAGATACATTGAGTGGCGTGACATATACCAACAATTGCTGAATCTATTAAAAAATCAAAAAGTCATTGTGAATCATAACAACGAAAACATTGACTACGATCGTATTCACCAATCGATTTTGTCTGGCTTTATTTCTCATGTAGGGTATAAAAAGAAAAACAGTGAATATGTGGGTGCTCGCAATAGAAACTTCACTATTTTTCCTGGCTCCGCACTGTTTGGCAAGAGTGGGCAATGGGTAGTTGCCGCCAGTATTGTCCAAACAACAAAAGTATATGCCCGAACAGTTGCCACCATTGATCCACAATGGATAGAAGACATAGGAAAACATGTCATCAAAACCACGAATTTCGACCCATACTGGTCCAGCAAACAAGGTTCAGTAATGGGTTATCAACGGTTAACATTGTTTGGTTTACCAATCGTCAGTAAACGCGCCTTTCACTACGGCCCAACTGATGTTGAAACATCACATAAAATATTCATAGAACATGGCTTAGTTGAAAAACAACTGAAAACCCGTCTACCATTCTACAGTCATAACAATAGACTCATTGCTGAAATACAAGCACATGAAGACAGACAAAGGAAACAAGACATACTCATTGAACCATGGCGATTGGCAGAGCTATACAGTGACATCATACCCGAACACATTTACAATGAAAAACAATTGGCCAAATGGCTTAAGTCTCAAGATAAAAACTGTTTGAAATTCAACGATGAACAACTCACTAAGTCTGGCGGCAGTTTATCTCACAATGAGCTCTTCCCTGAACGATTAAGCATACGTCAACAACAATTGGATTTGTCCTACCATTTTTCACCGGGTCAAGAAGACGATGGCATCACTGTTACGATTCCCATACAGTGGTTGAATGCTTTTACAGTCGATGACTTTGAATGGCTGGTACCTGGCTTATTAAAAGAAAAATTGGAGTTATTGATTCGCTCTCTGCCTAAACCTGTCCGTCGCAATCTGGTACCTGCCAGTGAGTTTGCACAAGCCATTCATGACTCTCTTATTCAAAGTAAAGGACAATTTCATCAGCAAATCATTGCCACTGTATTAAGAATGACAGGAACAAATACCACCATCGAAATGTGGCAAAACAATGAACTTCCAACACATTTGGGTTTTCGTTTTAAAATCATCGATGAAAACCAAAAGACCAAAAAGACCTCAAGAGACTTTAATGCTTTACAAGAAATGTTTTGCCAAAAAGCCAACCAATCATTTCAAAAAGTTGCCAGTGAAACGCGACAAATCAATGGCGCTAAAGATTGGGTTTTTCAAGACATTCCTGATTCAGTAACCTTGGCCAATGGATTATTGGCCTATCCTGGCATCATTAAACAAAAAGATGCCGTAGGCCTGAGGCTTTTTGAAACCATTCAACAAGCTCAAGCCCAACACTTACAAGGCCTGAAAGCTTTAGTGAAATTAAAAATTCCGGCAAAGTACCGTTATTTACAAAAAAATATCAAACCCAGCATCAAATCACAATTTGCATGGAAAGAGCTGGAGCCAACACAAAGCTTAGTTGAACACATCATTGATGCCACATTAGAGACGCTCATTGACGAAAGACAGCCCATCAACTCCTTGAAACGGTTTGATGACTTATGTCAATTTCTTGAAAAAAACTGGCTGCACAGCGCAACCCAACTGGCAAAGAAACTTAACCCAATCATTGAGAACTGGTATAGGGTATGGCAATCCATAGAGCATCATTGTGCACAACTCACATCCTTAACCTATGATGACATGCAACATCAGCTGGACTATCTGATTTATGCTGATTTCCTTTATGAAGTTGATTTTGCACACATAGAATTCTATCCCAGATACATCAAGGGTCTTGAAACCAGAGTGCAAGCCGCCATCGAGAATCCAACCAAAGAAGCGCAGAAGCTCAAAGAACTACAGTCAGTGAGCCTGCCTTTTTACCGCAGTGCAGAACAAGCCAAAAGTTATAACAAACCCTTGCAAAGATTCCACATCCTATTGGAAGAATACCGCATTTCACTGTTTGCACAAAATTTAGGCACCAAACAGAAAGTTTCTGCACAACGTCTTGAGAAAGTTTGGAAACAAACCCTCAGTTCATTGCAAGAATAACTTTTAGCCCGGATATTTCATCATAGAATGGAATTTAGGGGAAAAATGGCAAAATAGATTGAGGAAATATCGCCTCAAAGCCCTTATTAATAGTTTATAATGCCTCATGGCTTCGAGGCGATTTTTTTACCGATTTGATAAAATATCCGGGTAAGCACAATTTTCGCTTTAATTAATAATTTTGACTTGCAATGATATATAGCTCTACACGGCGATTTTGCTCTCTTCCAGCAGCCACCATATTATCTGCAATCGGCTGGCCCTCACCCATTCCATAAGATTTAAGTCGACCTCTTCCTACATTTTGATAAGCCAAATAATTTTTCACACTCTGCGCCCGGTTATCCGACAACACTTGATTGGATTGAGCACTGCCAATTGAATCAGTATGCCCAATGATTTCAAGATCGGTATCCTTGTATTTGTACAAAATTTTTGCAACTGAATTGAGTACAGGAAAAAAATTAGATTTTATAGAGTACTCATTGGTATTGAATGTAATATTACCAGGCATAATCAAATGTATTTGATCACCATCCCTGACAACCCTGACGCCAGTTCCTTGAAGCTCTCTTCTTAACTCAGATTCTTGGTGGTCCATATATGCACCTATTCCCGCACCAATGGCACCACAACCCAAAGCAGCATTACGCGCATTTTTACTGTTTTTTGTTGAACCAATAATGCCACAAACCACCGCAGCCACTGCGCCATACTTGACACTCTTTCTAACTCTGGGCTCTCCAGTGTATGGGTCGGTAGTTTGACATGCTGACAATAATGATACCATTAATAACAACGCAACTGTTCTAAAAGAACTGATTTTAGCCATCTTGTATTTCCTCTTAAATATCAGGCTGTGATTTTAAGTCATTAATGGCAATGAAAACGAGAATCGAGTCCCAGTATTGAGTTGACTCTCTACATTAATTTTACAATCATGAATATCTAATATCTTCTTGACTATGGCCAAACCCAAGCCAGAAGAGGTACTAGAATCAGTTGATGTGTTTTCAGCACGATATAAACGATCAAAAATATGTGGTAATTCATGTTTACTGATACCAGTTCCAGTGTCTTTGATAATCACATCGAATCTTTCGTTATTGTTTTCTAACTTAACCATGACTTCACCATTGGCAGGAGTGTGCTTGATGGCATTGCCAATTAAGTTTTCCAAAACCCTTTGCATTAAACCAATGTCGGCAATCACTTCTGTATTACCTTCTAGCAGACCCAGTGACAACTTCACATTCTTCTTCTCTGCTTCATGAGTAAACTCTAAGGCAACGTCCTGAATCAATTCAGACATTGAAAACGGCTCAAGATTTGGCTTGATCGCACTTGAGTCCAATTTCGACAATTCAAACAAATCATTGATCAACATGTTCAAACGGCCACAGTGTTTCCTTGCTATTTTCAAATAAGACTTGGTGGTATCATCATCCATGGTACCTTGTTTGATCAATAGCGTATCAAGATAACCTTGCATAGAGGCCAGTGGCGTTCTTAAATCATGAGAAACATTGGTGACCAAATCTCTTCGCGCTTGATCGGCATTTTTAATTTGTCGCAATTGTTCATTGATGCGATTAGACATATCAGAAAAAGCATCATTCAATTGCTTGATTTCATCACCTTTATATTGTTTGGGTGTTTTATTGCTGCTTTTCTGAAAATCCATGACTTTATTGCGCAATGTTTTCAAAGGTTTAGTCAATTTAAACATCATCAACATACCAATCAGCAGCGTTAATAGAGTCACTGCTACAACTGCAGCTGCAGAGAGCTTCATAATGTAGTTCTTACTGAGGTCGTTAGCCAACTCCTCATACTTCTGCCCGCCCAAGATGACATAGACATAACCTTCTTCTACACCATTATTGATGATTTTTGCAGCAGAAAAGGCTTTATTATTATCAGGACTGCGCGGATCCATACTTAAAACTGGACGTTTTGAGTTTTCTGTCAAAAATTCCGCAATGGGTTCAAGAGAAACCCTGTTCAGCATGACTGAATCTCGTGGTAAATTATGACTGATGATTCGACCTTCATTATCTAACAGGTACACTTCAACGGTTGGATTGATAACCATAGAACGTTCAGCCAGTTTTTTCAAAGCCTTTTCATTGTGCTTACCATTGACGATCAAGGGCTCTTCTTCTGCCACATACATGGCTATTGAACCATTTAATCTTTGGGTAATTTCCAAGTTATACTGCACGATTGAATATACAGTATTCAATCCCAACAAAATTGCAGTGACCAAAAAAAGGCCCAATAGCAATAACGATAATTTTTTATTCAATGACATCATGGTATTAAACTGGTTTAGCGATGAATTTATAACCTACGCCCCAAATCGTTTTAATGAATTTTATATCATTGGGGTCGTCCTCTATTTTGTTCCTCAATCGATTCATGTGTGAATTAACCGTATGCTCATACCCATCATGGCCATAACCCCAAACCTGATCCAATAATTGTGAACGTTTAAAAGCGATGTTGGGGTTGGTAGCAAAAAAATACAATAAATCGAATTCTTTAGCGGTGAGTTCGACCTCCTTGTTGTGTAACAGCACTTTTCTTTCATCTGGAAATAACTGTAAATTTTCAAAACTCAAATTATTTGTCACTTTAGCACTGTAACCTGAAGACACATTAAAACGTCTCAATAAAGCTTTAACTCGGGCTGTCAATTCCATAACACTGAATGGCTTGGTCAAATAGTCATCTGCACCAATTTCAAGGCCCAACACTCGATCCAACTCTGTGGATTTTGCTGTCAACATCAATATAGGCATATACTTGCCTTTGGCCCTAATTTGTTGACATATTTGAATGCCATCCAGACCAGGCAGTCGCAAATCCAATACAATCAAGCTCCACTCACGGTTAAGCGCCATGTCAAGGCCTTGAAGTCCATCATTAGCCACTTCAACCTTATCACATATATCTGACAAGTGCAGTTTCACCAATTGAGCAATATCAAACTCATCTTCAATTATCAATACTTTTGTTTTAATCACGGCCTTTCACGCTAAATAAATTTATTATAGATTCTGATTATAATACACTTATCACAGATTAGTAACTTTTGTAAATTTTTCGTTATAATATGAATTTTATTTGAGTATACTGATTTTAAAAGCTCTATAATATCAATGTCACATTGGCAAAATAATGACTGAAAAAAAAGAAAACACAAACACAAAAAACCAAGTGAACACCACCATAATTGATGGTGCTGATGAACTATTGGAAAAATCCTATGCAATTTTTTTTGCTGCGATCAAACCTTTGATTTCCAGTTACTTTGATAGTATTGACAACGTCTTATTACGCATTTGTGAACAATCTGATACTGACAAAAAAAGAAAGAACTATGAAGATGCATTGAATTCCATCAGGGTATACAAGCTGAATGTCATGTCATCATTTTTAAAGTCATTGAAACAAACATTTATACTATTTAGAAAGCAAGATTTTAATTACTTTGAAGACAAAATCACCAAAGTCATTAAAAACAGCTCTGTAGCTGATTCTGTTGAAAAAGATGACGTCATAGAAAAAATGGCACAAAATGCATTGATACATGAATCAGAAAAAAACCATCAAAAGACATTAAATTTAATACAAGAACATTTTGCGACCATGCTATCAAAAAAGGTGGATCTCTATCATGTACCAGTCAGCCCCTATGTATTGGTCTCTTCTTTTGCCAAGAGCATTCGTTTATTACATCTTGAACTAAAAATTAAATTGATTTTATATAAACACTTTGAGCGTAACATCATGAGCAAACTCAACAATGTTTATAATGATTTTAATGACTATTTGACTGATAATATTAGTATCAAACAATCAAAAAACACCAAGAGCGCAATAAAGAAGGCAAGCCAACACATACCGGATAAAAGCTTCATTATTAATATACTCATTACATTACAACAACAAGCATTGATGGATTTTTCAAAGAACAGTTTATGGCCTTACACACCCAATAAAACCATTAAATTGCTGCTAGAAAGGATTGTAGAATCACAACGACCTATTGACAAACAAAGCATAGAGACCTTCAATCTGATCGCAATGTTGTTTCAATCCATCATTGATAACAGAGATATTCCTCAAACCATCACATTTAATTTAATCAAACTACAAATAGCGTACACCAAAGCCGCCATTATGGATGATGATTTGGTCAACGATAAATCACACCCATCGCAAAGTTTGCTAGATATGATGAGCCTTAAATCTGTTGGCTGGAGCGCAGAGTCTGATACTGACAACCGTTTCATCAACACAATCAAAAGTATTGTTGATAAAATATTACATGAGAGCAATCTGGACAAAGCGTTCTTTAAAGGTTTACTAGATGACTTTACATCATTCATTAATGCTCATAATAATGCATTTAAAGATGAGCAATTAAAAGTCAAAGATAAAGCAGTCGGCCGAGAAAAAATCGTTTCTGCAATGAAAAGCGTAGAAGCACTGCTCGCTCATAAGGTTGAAGATGTCAATATGCCCACTGATATCAAAAATATTCTTTTTGGCCCATGGAAAAATGTCTTGGCATTATTGCTGGTAAGAGAATCCAATACTTCAATCAGATACTTGCAAATGGTCAATTTCATTGATGATGTTATAAATATTCTCGCGCCTAAGAAATTTGAAATGGTCATGCAACAAAACATCACCAAACTCTGTAACAGCTATGAAAAAGGCCTAAAATTGGTTGCATACAGTGGCGTAGAACTGAAAAAAAAGACTGAAGAGCTGTATCTTTGTTTATTAAGAGTACACAATTTAAAAGACCGAAGAGAAGATATGGATTATATCAATGAGCAAAGTTCACAGGGGCCTATAAAATCCACAGAACGGCTACACGAAGCAGTCAAACACATTGATTATAGCAACAACACTCCCGATCTAACCAATCTCAATGTAAGAGATCAAAAAACCTTATCAAAAATAAAAGTGGGCATGTGGCTCAACTTTATAGACGAAAATGACGAGGCTTTTGAAGCGAAATTATCATGGATTAGCCCACGTTCAGGGAAATATTTATTCGTTAACTCTAAAGGCTTAAAAACATTAGATCGAACACCACAACAATTGGCCACTGGTTTAAACAGAAAAATCATCAACATCATTAAAAAACCTTAGCCATAAATGATGCCGAATAAAATAAAAAACAAGACAATTCTCGTGTTGATGCTTTTCATCATGTCAACACTTGTTTTCGCGCACGGTGATTATTGTAAAAATGCACAAATAAGCGTGCAAGTATTGGGGTCAGGCGGACCAGAGCTGATCAAAGACAGAGCATCTTCGGGTTATTTGGTGTGGCACAACGACAAGGCCATACTCATGTTTGATGCTGGTGGCGGTACATCATTGAGATTCGCTCAATCGCAAGCCAAATGGAAAGACCTTAAGGCCATTGCGTTCAGTCATTTTCACGCTGACCACAGCAATGCTTTTCCAGCATTGGTAAAAGCCTCATGGTTTGGAGAAAGACAACGAGATTTGCCAATTTTTGGGCCCTATGGCAATGACCTGATGCCCGCAACAACAGCCTGGCTGAAAACACTTTTTGCCAGTGGCACAGGTACCTATAAGTACTTATCCGATTTTTATCAAACACAACAGAGCAGCAGTTACTTACTAAAAGCACATGATTTAAAAAACAACACGAACAAACAAACCATTTTCTCATCTGAAGGTTTACAGATTATCGCTCAACAAGTGAAACATGGGCCGATTCCTGCCTTTGCCTATCTCATCAACATCTGTGGTAAAAATATCGTCTTCAGTGGTGATACCAATGGCCAAGGCCTGGAGACATTTGAAAATATACAAGCAGATCTTTTCGTTGCCCATAATGCAGTACCAGAAACAGCAGGCAGCATTGCCAAGTCATTACACATGACACCAAGCACAATTGGCAAAATCGCAGCATTATTGGGAACTAAAAAACTGGTGTTATCACATCGTATGAATCGCTCATTGGGGAAAGAAAAAGAAACAAAAAATCACATCAGCAAAAACTATACAGGCCCGATAGTTTTTGCTGATGACTTAGATTCATTCACCATTCAATGATAAATGTTCAACAATCGACTTTTCAAGTCAGAGCATTTATTCTGGATAAATAAAACGAATGCTTTGTTTGGTTTCTGGATGCAAACTCATGCCAACAGGACAGGTTAATGCCGCCTTCTCTAATAGACTGCGTGTTTTATTGTCATAATTTTGATTCATAAAAACATCCACCTCAATCTCACTGATGCGCCTGGGCTGCACACTCATGTGTTTAACAACCTCAGCATGAGTTCCTGTTAAATCTATCGACATAGAATCCGCTTTTATACCCATAATTGTCATCATACAGCTGGCTAAAGCCGTAGCAACAAGATCTGTCGGCGAGAAAGCATCTCCTTTTCCATGATTATCGACCGGAGCATCGGTGATAACCTCTTTATTCGATTGCACATGAACTGCAAGGGTTCTCAATTGACCTTGATAACTTACCTTTGATGTTGTCATTTTATTGATACTCTGTTGTGTGATTAATTTTGACCATTGGTATTTTTCCAGAACAAATGAGACTTTTCCATCGCCTCATATAAGATACTGCCTTCAGCGTATTCGCCATTGACCAAATCCCCTGCAACACGGCCACATAATATTTCCAATGCTTCAGTAACATAGGAAACTGCATGGACACTGAATTCCCCATTTTTAACAGCTTGTTGCACATCTGCTCGCAACATCAAATCTCCAGCATTAGCCCGTGGAATGATGACCCCTTGATTGCCTGTGAACCCTTGGGCTTTACAAGTATCAAAAAAACCTTCGATTTTTTCATTAACACCACCAATGACCTGTAATCTGCCATGTTGATCAATGGCACCTGTCATGGCATAGCCTTGATCGATGGGGATATTGGTTATCGATGAAATCAGACAGCAAAACTCAGCACCAGATGCAGAGTCTCCATCAATGCCTCCATAACTTTGTTCAAAAGCAATGGATGCACTGAAGGTCAATGGATGCGATGTTGGCAATAAATACCTCAATAAGCCACCTAAAATTTGAAAACCTTTGGTATGGATTGACCCAGACATGTTAGCACTGCTTTCAATGTCAATCACTCCGGCACGGCCAGGGGCAACAGTACTGGTAATTCTTGAAGGGAAACCATAATATACTGGTCCAGCATGGATCACTGCCAAACCATTGATCTGCCCGACTTGTTGACCACTGGTAAATAAATTAATCGTACCATTGGCCAATCTTTCTTGAAATTTCTTAGAGGCCAAGCCTGCTCTTTTCTTAGTGCGGGCTATGGCCTGAGTTATGTGACCTTCTGATACCACTGATGATTTTTGTTTTTTTGCCAAATAATGACCTTCTCGAGCCAGGTCAGCAATGCGAGGGAAATTAGTAGTCAAACGACCTTTAGTAGCACAGACCCTTGCGCCATGTTCAATCAAAGCGGCGACACCCGTGTTATCAAAATGCAATAACCCCTCATCTGCAACCAATCTGGAAATCACAGAAGCATAGGCGTTAAAGCTTTTTTTATTGCGTTTGATTTCACTGTCAAAATCCGCCAATACTTTAAAAAGATTAGGAAAGTCCGGATCATGATTATCAAGCGTATAATAAGTTTGCGCATCGCCCAATAAAATGACCCTAATATTGACTTTAATTGGTTCGGGCTTCAAGCGAGGTTGCGCAAATGGCAGGGCCATTTCTGCTGGAACAATTTCTAACAACTCATTTTTTAACGTACGCGCCAATATTTTCCATGCACCAGGCTCAGTAAGCAAGTCTCTGGCATTCAAAATCAGATACCCACCATCAGCTCTCAATAAAGTGCCCGCTGTAATGTTCATGTGATCAGACAGTTCTGGGCCTCTTTCTCCCCACTTTGATTCTATGGTGCCAAGTAACTTACCCAATGACGGAGATCTCTCGACAATGATCGGACAATCCGTCTTGTTATTATGATTGGCCAAAACATTAACACTATAACGTTTATGTGGATAAAATTGATCTTTCTCGGCATAAAAGAATTGTTCAATGACATCTTCACAAACATCATTTAGATATGTCTGTACAGTACTGCTGTCAAAACGCTTTTGCACTCTTGCGGTTTCTGTACCCAATATTTCTCGTGACTGATCTTCAATATAATCTTGGAAATCAGATGAAGCCTCAAACTTAATACCATTGATACTTTTCAACAAACCTTGCAAGGCAGCTGAATATTTGACAATATTTTCCTGTATCAGTTTTTGTTCATCTGCACTCACTTTGCCGGATTCTAACAAAGATTGCCATTGTTGTGGATTAATAGGCTTGCCTTCATGCACTGGAGAAATAGCAGGTTGAACACCTCTTTCAGTTTTGATATTGACCAATATTAACTGATGCTCAGACAGTTCTTTGTTAAACGGGTCAGAGATTTTTTTAATCTTTTTTTCCGCTTCGGCATCAATTTGCCCTTTTTTAGCTTTGATTTCTGCAGAATCCAGGCTGTTATTGAGTTCTTTTGTTACAAAGTCAGCAAATTTCTTCATGACCCTTTTGAAAAAAACACCTTCTCCAGCTTTTAATGTGATCAGTCGAGGCCGATCTGGCTGTTGAAAGTTAGCCACATAACAATGATCGTGTTTATTAGCCATTTGAGGTTTGTTTCTTTTCAACAAATCCTCAATCATACTCATCCTATCAGTACCGTACAAACCTCGAACAAAAGCATTTTGCCCAAAGGCTCTTGATTCTAAAGCGTACTCGAGCGCCTCAAGGCCTTCATCGTGACCAATGATAGTATTGGCAATTTCGACTTCTGCCGTCGTTGTAAAGTCCAACTCTGTGGCGTCACAGCTCCAACGAACCTCTTTCCAGTCAAGCATGCTTTTATTTTTAACTATTTGTTCTGTCATATCGATTAAATTCCTTGCATATATTGATTGCAAATTATACATTCAAAATTTAAAAAAATCACTAGTAAAGAGTAATCACATGGCTCACAACCAACCAATAGTCGTTTTAAAGTTTGGAGGAACAAGCGTTTCAAATCTCGCACGCTGGCAACAAATTCTTACACTTGTAAAACAACGGTTAAAACAAGGCCACAAGGTTGCCATCGTTCACTCGGCAAAATCTGGATTAACCAACTTATTAGAGCAATTCAGTACAGATCTTGATCACCGTGTCATCGAAAAAATTGATCATTCAATACAAACATTGATGCAAGAGCTTTCAGTAAATCTCGATTACAAACATTACATCAACACACTCACAGCATATGTTCAGCAGACCGCTCCTTTATGCGCTTATGATGTGGCAAAAATTTTAAGCTTTGGCGAGCTGATGACTCATGAAATTGGCTTGGCCTATTTAAGTCAACACTTATCCATTGAGTCTATTGATCCAAAGCGTCTATTTATCAGTACTGATGATGATCACCGCTCAGAAACCAGTAAAATTTTATCTGCAAAATGCAAGATTTTGCCAGCCTCACTGAATGAAGATCAGCCTTGTTTTTTAATGCCTGGTTTCATTGCTGCTGATAAGGAAGGAAGAACCATTGTATTGGGCAGAGGCGGCTCTGATACTTCTGCCAGTTATTTAGCAGTCGCATTACAAGCCCATCGCATAGAAATTTGGACTGACGTACATGGCATATTCAGCACCAATCCACATATGCTATCAACCGCTCGACTGATCGAAAAAATAGGTTATGAAGAAGCCAGAGAAATTGCAGCCAGCGGAGGCAAGGTGCTTCATCCTCGTTGTATTTTTCCTGCTGAAAAAAATGATATTCCCATACACATATATAATTCACGTGATGTCGATGCCAATGGCACCGTCATTCAAAAGGGATATGAATCTCAGACACCACGTGTCAGAGCCATCAATGTCAGGCATAACATTACATTGGTAGCAATGGACTCTGTCAGTATGTGGCATCAGGCTGGCTTTATGGGCAAAATCTTCGCAGTTTACCAAAGATTGGGTTTGTCAATTGATATTGTTGTAACAGCACAAACTAATGTCACCATTTCATTAGATACAGCTGACAATATTATCAACAACGATGTATTGGAGAATTTAAAAGAAGAACTGTCCAGTTATTGTACCATTACCATTTATAAAAACTGTTCTGCTGTCACATTGGTTGGCTACCGAGTTCGCGCATTGTTGGGAAGAATTGCACCAATCATCTCTACATTTGCAGAACAGCGCATATTTCTCACTTCTCAATCATCCAACGATCTAAACACCAGCATTGTTGTAGATGAAGATCAGGCCGACAAATTGGCCATTGCATTACATGATGGCTTGATTTCACAAAAAGCCAATCAAGATGGTTTTGGTGCAACTTGGGAACAACTGCAAAATAATCAGGTCGAGGAACAAAAAATACCCGATAATTGGTGGCAAACACACAGAGATACATTGTTGGATATTGCCAAACAACAATCCCCTTGTTACATCTATCATAAAAGCACCATTGTTCAGCAAATCAACATCCTTAAAAAACTCACCAGTATTGATAAAATTTTCTTTGCCATGAAAGCCAATTCACACCCAGATGTTTTGGCCACCATGCACCAAAACGGCATAGGGATTGAAACAGTATCTGAAGGAGAAATTGCACGTGCTCAATCATCAATCAAAGGTATTGATACCAGTGACATACTGTTTACACCAAACTTTGCTTTTATTGATGAATACAAAAACGCTTTAGACCAAGGGCTACATGTCAGCATTGACAATAAATTCATTTTAGAACACGACCCAGATGTTTTTAGCAACCACAGCATCATACTCAGATTAGACCCAGGTCACGGCAGCGGCCATCATAAATATGTAAGAACCGCTGGAGAACAGTCTAAGTTTGGCATACATCAATCCGAATTGAAACATATCAAACAATTTTGCGATGATCACAATATCACCATAAAAGGATTACACGCTCATGCCGGCAGTGGCATACTTGATCACGAGAACTGGCGACGCATCATTGGATTTTTAACCGATCAGTTGAGTATTTTTACAGATGCCACCATCGTCAATATTGGCGGAGGAATGGGCATCACCGAAAACCCTTTTGAAAAGGGTCTGGACATGCAAAAACTTAATGAAATCATCAGCAATTATAAAAACTCATACCCACAAGTTCAATTTTGGATGGAGCCAGGCAGATTTTTAGTGGCAAATTCAGGCGTGTTATTGGCAAAAGTCACACAAACCAAAATGAAAGGTTCCAGTGGTTATATTGGCTTAGAAACAGGCATGAATTCATTGATAAGACCAGCATTATATGGAGCATGGCACAACATTGTCAACTTAAGCAGAATCTCAGATCATGCTAATATTACAGCCACCGTTGTCGGTCCTATGTGCGAAACTGGTGACATATTGGGCACAGATAGGAAGGTCCCTAAATCTTATGCTCACGATGTATTTTTAATCGCAAACTGCGGGGCCTATGGTTATAACATGTCTTCAAATTACAACTTGAGAGCACCTGCACAGGAGTTGTTTTTTGATGAAAAACACCCATAAAAAAACAAACACTCATCAACATGATTAACCATTTTGTTGATGAGTGTTACTCAATTGATTCAAAAATAATAACAACTTAAAAGATTTAAGGTTGCGCTTCCTCTTCCTCAAATCCAACGAACTCTAACAAATCATCGTAATGAACAGGCCCAACTCTTTTAGTGACCTGGTAGCCCTGAGGGTTAAAGACCAAGGTTGTTGGTAAACCCATGGTATTCTCACGATCAAACTCAGTGGGGTTGTATACATCAGCTCTCACTATAGGATAGTTGATTTTATATTCTTTGACAAAGGCTTTTATGACATCAAGCTCAGCGTCTTCATTATCAATACCAATGATTTCTACTTGATCAGCAAATTTTTCTTTAAATTTGACAAAATCCGGCATTTCTTTGCGACAAGGTGGACACCATGTCGCCCAATAATTGACCACAACCCACTTACCCCGATAATCAGATAACTTCACTTCATTATTATCCAAATCCTGATAGGAAAAATCAAAAGGCATTTCTAAGGTTTCTTCCGCTTGTTTTTTATCAACTTGGATCGGCTCAATTTGTGGCTTTTCAACTTCTACAACGGCAGCAGCCACCTGTTTCGAATCAACATCAGATTGTTGACAAGCACTCATGAACAGCACCAATAATAAAATTGCACAACTATTCTTCATTTTTTTTCTCTATTTGTTTAAAAATAATTTTCATGGAATATTCCATATCATCAAGTACCTTAGACCTGACTTTTGCAATAATTGGTTCAAAATTTTTAAATTCTTTTTTGGCCTGCATGGGGAAATTGAAACTGCCGAGATTGTAAAGCTCTCCAATCTTGATACTGTTCATATCGCGCAATAAAAAATAATCGCCATCTTGATTGGTTTCAATCAATTGATTGGCCTCTAGCCAGTCCAATTGTTGATAAATTTCATCATCAGGGATGGTATTCAATCGTTCAAATATATTGTAAAGTGACACCACTTTTCCACACTGACTGGCGCACCATAGTTGGTACAACACGTCAATGACGACCAAAAAACGTTGATCAACAGAATAGTCCTGCACATGCCCCCTCCATCGAGAAGTTTCCAATGTTGCAGCAATGGTACCGCCCAACAATATAATGTTCCAAGACAAATATACCCAAAATAAGAAAATCGGGATCACCGCCAATGTACCGTAAACCGTTTGATAACTCGGGAAAGTCGTTACATACCAAGCAAACCCACGTTTCGCCATCTCAAATAAAATTGCCGCGACCAATGCGCCAATTACTGCAGATTTGACTGACACTTTTCTGTTAGGAACAATCAAGTAAATCAGAAAAAAACCAATGGTAGATGCAATGATTGGCAAGAATTTTACAAAGTATACTTTTATTCCCTCAAGTCCAGAATAACTGAACATTGTCGAAGTTAGGGCAATACCACCACCCACCAACAGTGGCCCCATGGTTAAGACCGTCCAATACATGATGATTTTTCTAATGGCATTGCCTGAAGGTTTGGCATCCCAAATCCGATTCAATGCCTTTTCCATGGTATACATCATCATAATAGAAGTGACAAAGACAAACAGTGACATACTTAATTTCAAGTTTCTCGACTTATCGACAAAATTATTGATGTACTCTTGAACAACTTTTCCTGATGTGGGCACAAAGTTAGAAAAAATAAAATCCTGAATCTCCCCACTGACATTACCGAATTGAGGAAAAGCCGCAAAAATCGTCACTAAGACGGTCATAAATGGAACCAAAGATAACAAGGACGTATAAGCCAGCGAAGAAGCTGAAAGAGAAGTTTCATTGTCAATGAATTGCCTACCAACCTCTTTAAGAAAACGTCTAAATGTATCTAAACGTTCAGTGATTAACACATCAGCATCCTCGACAATGCCTCTCCTGGATCTTTGCGTCTCATAAATGCCTCACCAATCAAAAAAGTATTGATGTGATGTTTTTTTAGCATGTTAATATCATCAACACTATGAATACCACTCTCGCTGATGACAATTCTTTCAGCAGGAATATGCTGACACAAATTGACAGAAGTTTGTAAGTCTGTGACAAAAGTACGCAAGTTTCTGTTGTTGATCCCTATCAGTCTAGCTGGAGTATTCAAGGCTCTTTGCAATTCAACATCATCATGGACCTCCATCAACACTTCCATACCCAGATTCTGGGCCAGAGCTGTCAACTCATAAAGCTGTGGATCTGCCAATGCAGCCACAATTAATAAGATGCAATCAGCACCCAATACCCGTGATTCATAAACTTGCCATGGATCTATAATAAAGTCTTTTCGCAAGACCGGCAAACGCACTGCCGATCTGGCTTGTTGCAGATAATCGTTATGGCCTTGAAAATATTGTTGATCTGTCAAAACAGATAAACAAGCCGCCCCTGCTTTTTCGTAAGATTGTGCGGCCATCTCAGGGTCAAAATTCTGACAGATCAGACCTTTTGATGGAGAGGCTTTTTTTACTTCAGCAATAACAGCTGTTTCATTGTGGCTGATTTTATTGTGTATGGCTTGATAAAAATCTCGGCAGTCAGGTAAACCAGCCGCCATAGTTTTCAAACTTTCCACACTGTTCTGTTGTTGACCAGCGTTAATCTCTTCAAGTTTTGTGTTAAGAATTTTAGTTAAAATATCAGACATTTGTATACTCTATTAATTGCTCTAATTTATCCAATGCAGCTTGAGATTGTAATATTTTGCGCGCGCAATCAACGCCAGCTTGCATATTTTCAACCTTACCTGAGACGTAAATCGCTGCACCAGCATTTAACGCCACAATATCAGCTGCAATACCAGTACCTAATGTAAAAGCTTGCTTAATCAAATGTAAACTTTCACCAGCATTATTGACCACCAAACTGTCAACAGGCTGCGTGACGAAACCATAATCTTCAGGCGCAATAACATATTCTGAAATTTTGCCTTTTTTAAGTTCTGTGACATATGTTGGTGCGGATAATGAGATTTCATCCATACCATCTTTAGAATGAACCACCATGACATGCCTTGAACCAAGTAACTTCAATACCTCAGCAGTTTTCAACATCCAATCCTTTGCAAAAACACCCATCACTTGGTTAGGCGCATCAGCAGGATTGGTCAATGGCCCCAATAAATTAAAAAAAGTTCGTAAACCGATTTCTTTTCTTGGTCCCACTGCATATTTCGTTGCCGCATGATGTGCAGGAGCAAATAAAAAACCGATGCCACATTGATCTATGCAGTTTTCTACCTGTTTTACATTGAGTTGTAAGTTCACACCAGCGGCCTCTAGCACATCTGCTGACCCTGTTGTACTTGATACAGAGCGATTTCCATGTTTGGCCACACAACAACCTGCAGCTGCTGCCACTATAGCTGAAGCAGTAGAAACATTAAATAAACCCATTCCATCTCCGCCTGTTCCACAAGTATCAACGACATAACCCGCTTTAGTTTTTACTTTTGCAGCCCTTTCGCGCATGACTGATGCCGCTTCTGAAATGGTTTGTACACTGTCTCCATTAATTTTTGAAGCCATCAACAATGCCCCTATTTGAGCCTGTGTGGCATCACCATCCATTATTTGATTCATGACCTGATGCATCAGCCCATCAGGCAATGGTGTTTTATTCCCTAAAAAACCAAGTGCTTTTTGAATTGCTGTCATTATATTATATGCCTACTATTAATGTGTCTAGTTCACATTTTAGTGTTAAAAGTGAAAATATCCCCACATTAATTGAATTAAAATGTAATTATTTAACATATTAATGGTCTAATGACTTAATATTAGCATCTAATACTTTTGATAAATAATTGATAGATTTGTGAAGACTTTGATTTCAAACCTACCTAAAATAGATTTATCAATAACTAATATTTTATTTTATATAATACAAGAGGATAATACTCATGAAACAATTAAAATCTAAAACATCTTTGTTAACTGTTGCAGCTATTCTATTTGCTGTTTTCGGACTTGCTACCATGGCAAATAGTTCTACCAGCCCATTCGCACAGCATGATGTAGATAACTCTGCTCAAACCATGAAAGGCGGTGAAGGCAAATGTGGTGAAGGCAAATGTGGCGACAAAAAAGCTGATCACAAATGTGGTGAAGGTAAATGTGGCGACAAAAAGTCAAGCAAAAAATCTGAGTCAAAATGTGGCGAAGGTAAATGTGGCTAATTAATCACCACTGATTAAAACCAAAAACGGTATTTTATATACCGTTTTTTTATGTCCAAAGGTTAATTTATGTAAATATTGTCAATATAACCAAGATTTTGGTTATAAGATATGACAAGATACATAAGTATTTTTAATTAATCGAGGAGAAAATCATGAGAATTAAACATTCTATGGTGAAATTAATGGTCATAGTATCAATTGTTGTGGCTATCAGTACATTATCTAGTTGTTCTAACAACGACAGTAATGCAGCAACTACAAATAATGCCAAAGCCTCTGCAGAACAGAAATGTGGCGAAGGCAAATGTGGCGACAAAAAAGCTGACAGCAAATGCGGTGAAGGCAAATGTG
>CAYGTC010000040.1:0-41506 GCA_964352735.1 uncultured Alcanivoracaceae bacterium
TACATATTTTTATTCTACATCAGGTACTTAGCTGTTTTTCAGGACTGACTAATTAATCAGTTAATCTCAGTTAACAGTTAAATTGAGACATAATAAATAAGACTCTATAAAGGATATGATTTTATCCTTTATAGAGCCTTATTTATTATGTAATTGTTGGTAGCTCTAGTTATTACTGAGGCAAATGTTCATTGATAACTTTGATCAAGGCTTTATCTGCTACTGGTTTGACCAAGTAATCTTTTGCACCTTGTCTCATGCCCCAAACTTTATCGGTTTGTAGGTTTTTTGTAGTGACCATGATGATGGGAATATGTGAAGTTCTTTCATCTCGAGAAATTTTTCTTGTTGCTTGAAAACCATTTAACTCAGGCATGACGACATCCATGAGTATTAAATCTGGTATCTGCTCCTTTGCAACTCTGACTCCTTCTTCTCCATTTGTGGCTGATAAGACATCATGCCCCATTTTTTCGATGATTTTTTGCATACCAAATAACTGAGATGGGGAGTCATCTACAACTAAAATTCGTGCCATTTTTCTATCCAATGTTGTTACTTGAGTTTTATTCTAGTCTAAAAAACACTCAGATCATAATTTCTGGCTGAAAATTATATAGTTTTACTCAAATCATGAATGATTGAAAACTTTTATATAAAAATAATCACTAAAGGTTTGACAGAAATTGACAAAAACATAGGATATACTTTAATGAGTATGGAAGAGAGCAAGACAATATGATTTTATATAGTAGGCATGATTGCCCACTTTGTGAAGAAGTGGAAGATATGTTAATAAGAAACAATATATCTTATGAATTTATAAATATCGATGCAGATGAAGTACTGAGAAAGGCCTATCATGTCAGGGTACCTGTATTGATGAATACACATCAGCAAGAGTTAACATGGCCATTTGATGAGCAGCAACTCCATAGGTTTGCAACATCATGAAATATCTGACTATTTTTACCCTAATATGGCTTGCAGGGTGCCATGAATTCTCCCGGATTGAACAAAATTCTGTTATTGCCGACTTACCAGAAGCTGTGACCAATAATGCCGTATCATTGGTAAAAAACAGAGACGGAACACAAAGCCTTTTTTCTTTTAATGGCCTATCAAAAAATAAAAGTTGGAAAGACATTCATAACAAGGCTTTTGAATATAACAATGATCAGTGGGTAGAGTTAAAGGTGCCACATAATATGCATAATGTATTGGCATCTACAGCAGTATCTATTGGAAGTGATGTTTATGTGATTGGCGGGTACACGGTTGCAGAGAATAATGAAGAGAAGTCTGTACCAGAAATCTTTAAATATGACACAATCAATAAGCAATGGCAGTTAATTACCTCAATGCCAGTGCCAGTTGATGATACCGTGGCTTTGGTCTATGCCAAGCGTTATATTTATTTGGTCAGTGGCTGGCATGATGTTGACAACGTTAGTTTGGTACAAGTTTATGATATTCAAACAGACCAGTGGTTCAATGCCAGTAATTACCCAGCACCAGCTGTTTTTGGTCACTCAGGTGGTATAGTGGATAACACCATGATCATTTGTGACGGTGTCAAAGTGGTTGCTACAGAAAAAGGCAAGAAATACGCTGCTTCTCCTGTGTGCATGAAGGGAAATATTGACCCTTTAAAACCACATGAGATTGACTGGCGTGAAATAAAACATCACTCTGGTATTGCTCTTTATAGAATGGCTGCGATCGGTAATGATCATTCTGATCAGGTGATTTTTGCTGGTGGCAGTAATAACCCTTACAATTATGATGGCATTGGCTATAATAATGTGCCAAGCGAAGCATCTGCATTGGTCAGTGTTTACCGTATAAGCACAGGTGAATGGCAAATATACCCGAACATTATTGCTGCTAGCATGGATCATAGAGCCTTGTTGTATGATGGAGAGTGGTTTTATATCATCGGGGGGATGCAATCAAAGCAAGTAGTTTCAAAAAAAGTCAGTAAATTTAAATTACCACAGTGAGATATACATGAAATATTTATTAGCAATAGCCCTGTTTAGTTCTACACAAGTAACCGCAGAAATCCAAATGAACGATCAATGTGGTGATCAAAGTGCCATACCTAAAGAGCGCCGTTTATTCAATAACCTCAAATGGAAAACAGCCAGTGAGCAAGAAAATTTTGGCTATGATATTTATCGTTCAGATACACAAGAGGGTGAATATAGCGTAATCAATGATGAAATGATAGAAGGCGCAGGAACAACAGGTAATGCATCATCATACGCCTACAAAGACGATACTATTGATCCATGTAAACAATATTATTATTATATTGAATCCATTTCTATGGATGGAGAAAGAGAGGCCTTTACACCAAAATTTCCGTCAAAAATAAAAATACAACCAGAATGATGATTATATGATTTAATGGCTAAACACCAGTTCAAAATACACAACATAATTCATACTCGAAGCATCGTTCTCATCTCCCTTGGAGTGCAGTGTTTGCTGTTTTATTTCTATTATTACCCTGATACCAAAGTGTTTTTGGGCGATGAATCTCGATATTATGATGCTGGGTTGTCAATAATAGCAGGCGGTGACTGGCACAGTAATCCTTTATGGCCACCAATGCAATCTGTGTTGATATCACTTTTTGCGCGCTTGTTTGAACAGCCCTTATTGCCTTTGCAAATTTTCCAATACATGATGTTGCTTTTAGCGGGTTTTATTGTGCGAGACCTAACATGGAGAGAGACCCAGCATCAAGCGTCTTCGCAAATCTCTTTAGCCATCATGTTATGGTATCCATCCTGGTTGGCATATTCACAATATTTATGGCCTGAAGTTATTCATGTATTATTGCTTGTCGCCATAATTTGGATCAATCATTACAAAAAAAATGCATACGGATGGATGGCTTTCTCAGGGTTGCTTTTGGGACTGATGATATTGTTTAAAAGTGTTGTGTTTTTATTCATTCCTTTTCTTTATTTGCCGCTTATTGTGGCTGCAAAACGTGGTGAGTGCTCATGGCCTTCAGCTTTTATGAAAATCACTTTATCGATGGTCATTGCAGTAGCAGTTATATCTCCAGCATCAATAAAAGCGCATAAACTTACCGGTGGGTGGATGGTATCAAATAGCTCAATGTTTAATTTATGGTATGGGTTAAATGACGATAAAAGACAGCATTTTGCTCATGATATAGGGGGAGGGATTTATCGAAAATACATGAGCTCGGCGGATGATTATGCAATGAGAAATCATTTGATCAAAGAACAAGCCATGAAAAAAATTGATACTCAAGGTTTTGTAACAACAACAATCAATCAATTGAAAAAACAGTATTTTAGACTATTTGATCACCAAAGCTTTTTTACGCAACAGTTTCAAGGACCAAACAGTGAAAATTTCAAGAATAAGTATCACCATCATCATGATGAAATCTTAGTTAAGACGGTGGTAAATTTTGACCATATTTTTTATTTTTTTATAATGTTGGGAATGGTATTGGGGTTATTGATTAGTATTAAAAAATCGCTGTTAGCACAGCAATTTGGATTGTTCTTGCTTTATACTTTGGGTTTATTCATATTATTGCATGCCAAATCGCGTTTTAGGGTTCCATTGATGCCAATGATGGCATTTTTTAGTGGTCTATTATGCCATTATATGAGTCGATATGATTATCACATCAAAACGGTTTTTGTTGGCATACGATCACGAATTATAGTGATTGCAATAATAATATTGGTTGCATGCTTAGTATTCGCAGGAGAATTATTGGATAAAATTTTTCCAATTTGATGTAAAGTGCGTTTTTTTCGTATAGAATCTAGCGCACTTAAGTGTTGGGAAAGGTCAAAAATAATATGAAAATACGTCAATTATTGCTCATTAGTCTGCTGTGTTTTGTGCAAACAGTGTCAAGTATACCAAACCAAACTTTACCTAAAGAAGGTACAGGTCCATGGATTGTTAAGGTTTACTACGATGATAGGCAGCAATTATTGAATTATACCCACAATCATCATCCGTGGAAACACAATCGTAAATTACAATACTTTATCACTGACGTCAACGATGTGCATGAATATCAACAATTGTTCAGTTATGGTTTTAAGGTTGAAATTGATGATGAATTGACCAATTCTCATCTAACTGTCAAAAAGACAATTCAAGCAGCACAACGCAATAATGAGATTTTGGATCCTCGCAGTATTCCTGGTTTTGCTTGTTACCGAACCGTAGAAGAAACCTATTCAACAATGGATACACTGGTGGCTAATAACCCTTCATTGGCCAGTATCGTTGATATTGGGGATTCTTGGGAAAAGGAAAACTTAGGTGGTGATAATGGTTATGATTTGCGCGTACTTAAGATAACTAATTCAGCCATAACAGGAACAAAACCGATACTTTTTGCCATGAGTTCAATTCATGCACGTGAATATACGCCCGCGGAATTAAATACACGATTTGCAGAATTTTTACTCAACAACTATGGCACTGATGCAGATGCTACCTGGTTAGTAGATCATAGGGAAATACATTTATTATTACAAGGTAATCCTGATGGTAGAAAAATAGCAGAAACTGGTGAGTTAAAAAGAAAAACTCAAAATAATAATTTTTGCTCAGGGCAACTTACCCGTGGTGTAGACATGAATCGTAACTTTCCATTCATGTGGAATCAAGGTACTGGTTCCAGTGGTGACCAGTGTAACCAAGTTTATCGTGGTCCAAGTGCGGCAAGTGAAAATGAAACTTCTGCCATTGATACTTATATTAAAACTTTATTTGTCGATGCGCGTGGTGAAGGCATCAATGATCCAGCACCAGATGATACCACTGGAGTTTATTTAGATATTCATAATGTTGCCTCGTTGATATTATTCCCTTATGGTTTTAGTAATGGTGCGCAACAGTCACCGAATCATGCTCAATTAAGAACATTGGGTAGAAAGTTTGCTTTTTATAATGGCTATCGTGCTGAACAATCCAACGCATCATTGGGCGGAGCAGATGGCGCTTCCGATGACAGTGCCTACGGTCAATTGGGGGTGGCTTCATACACTTTTGAGTTAGGCGGTTCAGGTTTTTTTACCAGCTGTACAACTTTTGAGAATGAGATCTACCCTGATAATCTTAAAGCCTTAATTTATGCTGCAAAAGTTGCCGATACTCCATATATTACAGCATCAGGACCTGATGTAGATAATATCAGTTTTTCTGGCAGTAATATTGCGCCAGGGACCCTCTTAACTGTTACTGGTATTGCGACAGATGGTCAGTTCAATAATAATAATGGAACAGAACCTACACAAAACATATCATCAGTTTCCATGTTCGTTGATGAAGTGCCTTGGGCTGCAGGTGCCACACCTATTATGATGCAAGCCTCAGATGGTAATTTTGATGCCGTTAATGAAGACTTTACAGGACAAATCGATACCTCTGGATTCAGTGTAGGAAGGCATGCGGTCTATTTGCAAACGACCGATGCCTCTGGCGTAACGGGCGTGGTCTATTCCGCTTTTTTTAATATAGTAGATCCTGCACAATTGGGCAGTGTCACAGGACTCGTAAGAGATGCATTCAGTAATAATGCAATTGACGCTGTCAACGTGAGGTTGGATATGATGCCAACGATGACCAATGCACAGGGACAATACAGTTTTAACACAGTTGCAGGTGTTTATACATTGACTGCAAGCAAGCAAGGTTATGCCACTGCAACATTTAATGATGTTAATGTTACGGCCATGCAAAATACTGTGCAAAATATTCAGCTGCTACCGGTTTGTGGCTTGCTTGATGAAAATGTTGAAAGTTTTAATACCATTGCTGATGCAGAAGCACAGGGTTGGTCGCATATGGCAGATGTTGGTAATGACGATTGGCGTATAGACACAACATCGGGCGTTTCCGGTAGTAATGCATTTAGGACAGATGATGTTGGGCAAAGGACTGATAAATACCTCGTAACGCCTGCTTTAAATTTAACTGCGCAAAGTAGCTTGGAATTTGATCATACCTTTGATTTTGAACTGGCGGGTCAATTTTTTGATGGTGGTGTTTTAGAAATCTCAACAAATGGAGGTAGTACCTGGCAAGATTTGGGGTCAAGTGCAACCACAGGTGGCTATAATGCAACCATAGCTGGAGGTACCAGTAACCCACTGTCTGGCCGTGAGGGTTGGGGTGGTTTACAAAGTACATTCAGCAAAGTCGAAGTAGATCTATCAGCATTTGCAGGCATGACAGCACAAATCAGATGGCGTTTTGGTGCAGACAACATAGATGGTGCAGGTGCATGGGTCATTGATGACATTAAAGTACTGGACCCTATAGGATGTTCTGGTGATGATTTGATCTTTATGAATAGCTTTGAATAAATGATTAAAGTTTTTTTGTTGTTATCTGTGTTTTTGATAACAAGCTGTTCATCAAATCATCGATTGATTCAAAAATTATCTGTGATTGACATTTATGATGTTATCACTGATGGTGAATTTGAACCCTCAGGATTAACGCTATGGGACGGTGAGTTGTTTACAGTCTCTGATAAACACAATTATATTTATCGGATTGTTTTGGGTCAAAATAAGGCGATTCTGGAGCCATTCATTCACATCAGTAATGATGGGCAGGGCAAATATGATTTTGAAGGCATTACACATGATGATGAGTATTTTTATGTAGTCAGTGAACGTTATTTTCAAGTTTTGAAAGTATCCAAAGACGGCAGCGAAAAATATGTCATGTCGACGGATAATGAAATAGAAAATGCGGGTAAAAAAGCAGGCTTGTTTCAAGTGAACAATGCTTATTTAGAGGGTATTTGTATGTTGGATACGAAAACCTTATTGTTGACCGCAGAAAGGCAACCAAGAGGAATATTAAAGGCAAAGATAGATGGAAATGGATTGCATATTGATTCAGTATATCCTTTCGATTATTCAAATTATCCATCAAAAGAGGATCGAAATTTCGATTTTTCTGGTTTGAGTTGTGATAATGACATATTTGTTATTGAAAGAAATACAGACATGGTGACTCAATTGAAGTATGACAATGGACACATGAAACAACACAGGGCATGGAGCTTTGAACACATCATTTATCAACCCAAGAATCAATACCAAGATATGGAATATGGACATGCAGAAGGTTTGGTAGTCAGCGGAGATGAGGTATTTGTGATTCTCGATAACAACAAAAGCCCTCATAAAGATGGGCGCAGCAATAATTCTCTATTACTAAGGATGCGAAAATGATAAGTAAAATTTTACTGAGCGTAGTGATGATTGTTATTTATGGCCACAGTATTGCTGAAAACAACAGTCCAATATCTGAAAGGGCTTTGTATAAAAAAGAAAGGCAAGGCATAAAATTACATAAAAAAGGCAAATATAAAAAAGCTCATGCCAAACTTTCCGAAACCGCTGTATGGGGTTTAAAAGATTCACAATATTTTTTGGCACTGATGTATCTCAAAGGCCAATTTGTTGAGCAGGATATTATTAAAGGTATGGGTTATCTTGGTGTCGCCAATGAAGCTAATATTGAAGAGCGAAAAAATCTATTTGCCCAAATTTATGACAAGCTTCCAGGAGTTGATCAAAAGCGGGTTGATGATAGGGTGGCAGATTACATTGCCAAATACGGTATGAAAATTAAGAATATCATTTGTAAAGAAACAGCTGAATTGCGTTCAAGGGTAGCTGTTGTCAATTGTGAGTTTTATAAAACTTCTGTTGGCGGGGCCTTTGAAATTGAATAATAAAGGGGAAGATGAATGATTCATGCCCCTAACCCGAATATTTTATCAAAACGGTAAAAAGTTGATTTTACCTTAAAATCCATTCTATGATGAAATATTCGAGTTAAGTTAGGAAAAACCTTACTTGTTTTATTTGGCTTGTAGCCTGATTGCTCCATCCAAGCGTATCACTGAACCATTAAGATAAGTATTGTCTATGATATGTGACATGGTGTTTGCAAATTCTTCTGGGTTGCCGAGTCTTGATGGAAATGGTACGGCCGCACCGAGAGAGGCTTTAACGTCATCGGGTAGACCAGCGACCATTGGTGTCATGAAAACACCTGGAGCAATGGTCATGACTCTAACACCAATTCGAGTAAACTCTCTTGCCATGGGTAATGTCATGCCTACAATACCAGCTTTAGATGCGGAATAAGCCGCTTGGCCAATTTGTCCTTCATAGGCTGCAATTGATGCGGTATTGATAATCACTCCACGCTGACCGTCATCATCGGCTGCATTGTGTTGCATATGATTTGCTGCGGCTTTGGCAATGTTAAAACTGCCAATCAGATTAATATGAATGGCTTTGGCAAAATAATCCGTAGCCATAGGGGCTTCTCTGCCCAATACTCTTCCTGCAGCAATAATACCGGCGCAATTGATTGCGACATTCATGCCTCCAAGAAACTCGTTGGCCTGTTGGCATGATTGTTCAACATTTTTTTCATTGCTGACATCGGTTTTGATGAATTGCGCTTTTGAACCAAGTTCATTCAATACCGTTTGTGCTTGATCTTCGTTGATATCCAATAGAGAAACAGCTCCTCCCTGTGAGATAATTTTTCTGGCGCAAGCCAGTCCAAGTCCTGAAACACCACCGGTAATGATGGCTTTAATGTTGTTAGTTTTCATGATTTTACCTTTAAAATATTGAAATCGATGTTGTAGACTTTTGTAGAGGCCAAAAATGAAACAAAGTTGTCAGTAATGAACTCTTGTCAGTGGTTTTTGGGTTAAATTGGTTGCATTATATAACAGAGGCAATCATGTTTAATTGCTTGAATTTTTTGCGTAATCATCGCTGGAACAAATTTTTTGTTACACACAATTTTATTATCCATTATGGAAAAATATTCAGATACCAGATTGGTATCATTTTGGTCATTGACTATAAAGGGCATGACACTATTTTTAGCTAAGTCTTCATTGATGTGCCCAAAAATTTCGCCTTTTTCAATTTCTATAAAATTTAAATGATCTAAATTTTCCACCAGTTTAAATTCATGGTTGAGCTGATCAAAACCATAATCTAAATGGTCTTTGATTTTAACTGAGGCCAAAATCTTGTATAAATTTTGATCCGCTGATGTATCGGTCATGGCTGATAAATCGTTATGGCTCAATAATGCCTTTAGGAAACCATAAGTTCTTTCTGTTCCATTAACATTACCAGACTTACCGCATTCAATGGTCACTGATGGGCAAATTGAAGCGAAAGCTCCAGACTGAATGCCAGAAGGACTGGTGAAATAAATGGTGGTGTCAGAGAACAATGATGCAAGATTAATGAATGCTTTATCCAGTGAATTTATGCCAGAATAATGAGGATTTCTTCCCGTGTTATTGTGGATGTCGACGCTTGCAAAAGGTTTGAATGCTCTGATTATGTCAGTAATTTCTTGCATGGTTTTTGCAATGGGATGATTGTTCTCAATATGACATGGCCAAGATCGATTAAAATCAGGCTGTCCATCAAGTCGACGAACATTATGTCTGGTGGCTTCAATATTACCAAAAAGTATGATGATTGATCTGGGTAGGTTATTTTGGTACTCGAGTAAATAAGCTTGTAATGCGTCCCAACCAGTGTGCTCATCTCCATGTTGAAGAATTGATATCAATACAGGTTGCTTAATTTTACCTTCAAGATGAATTAGCGTATGATCGCTGACTTTAGTATATAATTGATCTGCAGAGAGTTTAAGTATGCCTTCTGGAAGGTGGTTAAGTTGTGTGACCATATATTTATGAAAATTTATCGAACTTTTTTTAAAAGAGCCATTCTAAACTCCGGGAAATTGCCTACTTGTTATTGTTACACTTGATTTTATTAAAGAATTTGGTAAAAATAACGGCCGCTAATTTTAACACAATATCGGAAAAATATACTAAAAATATCAGAGGAAAAACATGATTGAATGTAAAAAATTGACAAAAAGATTTAATCACTTCATCGCTGTTAATGATCTGTCTTTTGTAGCCAACAAAGGAGAAGTGCTTGGTTTTTTAGGACCGAATGGTGCAGGGAAATCAACTACGATGAAAATGATTACTGGCTTCTTACAACCGACATCGGGTGAAGTCAGTGTTTGTGGCATTGACTTATTTAAAAATCCAATTGGTGTCAAAAATAAAATTGGATACTTGCCCGAAGGTGCACCAAGTTATGATGAAATGCGCGTTTGTGATTTCATTAAATTTATTGCACAAATGCGTGGAATTAATAAATCAATGATAAAAACTAAAGTAGACGAAGTGATAGAACGAATCAGCTTGGCGCAAGTGTATTATCAGCGTATTGAAACGCTATCAAAAGGTTATAAAAGACGTGTTGGATTGGCACAAGCCATCATTCATGACCCGGAGGTTCTCATTCTTGATGAGCCAACTGATGGCTTGGATCCTAACCAAAAACACGAAGTCAGAAAGCTCATTACTTCTATGGCCAAAGACAAAACGATTATTCTTTCAACCCATATTTTAGAAGAGGTTCATGCGGTTTGTGACCGTGCCATCATCATTGCAGATGGAAAACTGGTTGCCGATAATACTCCCTCAGAATTGGAAAATATGTCCAGATATCATAACGCTGTAACCTTTGATGCAGATATTGACTTTACGTTATTGGATGAAATCAAAAAAATGAGCTGTGTCAGAGATGTAGAGTATGAATCAAAATGGAAAAAAACCACGGTTTTTCCTACACAAGGGTTGTATATTTTTGACGAGATCAGCAGCTTTTTAAAGCAACATCAAATTGCTGTAACCAGATTGACTATGGAACCGGGTAGACTTGATGAAGTATTCAGAAACATAACGCTAGAAAAAAACAGCAACAAAAATAAGGAGGTGGCATAATGAATCCTCAAATAGCAGTCATAAAGCGAGAGCTTCAAGGGTATTTTTCGACACCTATTGCCTACGTTTTTATCGTTATATTTTTAATATTAAGCGGTGTTTTTGCATTCTATCTGGGGGGCTTGTACGAACGCAATCAAGCAGATTTATCTCCGTTCTTTAATTTTCACCCATGGCTTTACTTGTTTTTAGTTCCAGCTGTATCGATGCGGATGTGGTCAGAAGAAAGGCGCAGTGGTAACATCGAATTACTGATGACTTTACCCGTCAGAAAAATTGATTTGGTATTGGGTAAATTTTTCTCAGCTTGGACTTTTGTTGCCATCGCATTATTTTTAACCTTTCCCATTTGGATATCTATCAACTATCTTGGTAACCCAGATAATGGTCTGATCATTGCAAGTTATATAGGCAGTTTATTATTGGCAGGTGCTTTTTTAGCGATTGGATCCTGCATTTCTGTAGCCAGTAAAAACCAAGTCATTGCCTTCATATTGACGGCAACGATCAGTTTTTTATTTCTGCTGGCTGGTTTACCTATGGTTTTGGATTTCTTTGCATCATGGTTACCTCAATTTATGGTGGATACCATTGCTTCAACCAGTTTCCTGACTCATTACGCCAGCATCAATAAAGGTGTACTCGATTTAGGTGATGTTGTTTATTTTGCCATGGTGATTTTTATATGGTTATACGCAACATCAATTGTTTTAGACATGAAAAAAGCTGATTAAGCATAAGGAGACAAATATCATGAAATTATATTCAACAAAAATATTCATATTGTTAGCGATATTTTTACTTGGCTCAATTATCATCAGTCAGTCAGGAATCTTTTTACATACACGTTTGGATTTGACTGAAAATAAATTGTTTACCTTGAATAAAGGCACTAAAAATATTCTCAAAAACATTGATGAAAATATTCATCTTAAACTGTACTTTTCAGATGAAGCAACACAGAGTATTCCAATATTGAGGACCTATAAAAATACCGTAATGGATTTACTCAATGAAATGCAAAGGTATTCAGACGATAAATTACAAGTATCATTAATTGACCCCAAAATTTTCACACCAGAGGAAGACGAAGCATCTCAGTACGGTTTGCAAGCCTTACCTGTGGGTAATGGTGGAGAGAATGTGTTTTTTGGATTAGTTGGCGAAAACGCTGTAGATAACTTGGGTGTTATACCATTCTTGCAACCTGATCGTGAATCGTTTTTGGAGTATGATATTGCACAATTAATCAATGGGTTGAATTTTTCTGAAAAGAAAGTCATTGGCATCATGAGCGGTATCACACTCAAGGCGAATTATGATCAGAACACAGGACAACAAGTGCCTGCACAGGTATTTGTCACGCAATTGGAAAAAGATTACGTTGTTAGACACATAGAAACAAGTACAGAGAGTATTGATGAAGACATTGATGTGTTAATGTTGGTACACCCCAAAGATCTCTCTGAAAAAACCTTATTTTCGATTGACCAATATGTGATGAAAGGTGGTCGTTTGATGGTTTTTGTTGACCCATTTGCACAGTCAGAAGTGATTATTCCTGACCCGCAAAATCCAATGGCAGCCTATCAAGCGGATAAAAATTCAGATTTGGCACCATTATTTTCTGCATGGGGTGTTACATACGATGCTAAAAAAATCATACTTGATGATCAATATGCCTTGAATATTCAACGACATCAAGGAGCCAGGCCTACACGTCACTTGGCATATTTGGCTTTGACTGGTGAGTCTTTCAATCAAAAAGACATCATTACCAGAGAGCTGGATACCATCAATTTGGCAACGATTGGTTATTTTGAATCTGAAAAATTACAACCCATTTTAAGCAGTTCAAAAAAAGCCAGTACAGCGACTTCGGAAGCGGTTAAATTTTTGATTGATCCTTCGACACTCTTCAAAAACTATAAAGCCGATGATAAGAATTATACCATTGCGGGCCGTCTTTCAGGTTCTATTAGCAGTGCCTATCCAGAAGGCATAGAAGGCATGGATAAAACTGCACTGATTACAGAAATTGCTGAACCAAAAGTGGTGTTATTCGCTGATGTGGATGTGTTATTTGACACAATGTGGGTCAATAGTCAAAATTTCTTTGGTAGAAAAGTATTTTCGGCGTTTGCTGATAATGGCAATATGATCACCAATTTGTTGGATAATATGGCTGGTAGTGAAGATTTGATCAATATTCGTGGTCGCAAAAATTCAGCACGACCATTTCTGAAAGTGATGGAATTACAAAAAGCTTCTGATAGAAAATTCAGAGAGCAAGAAAACGTGTTGAAACAACGTTTGCGAGAAACTGAAGAAATGCTCAATGAAATCCAGAGGGGTAAAGGCCAACAAGATCGCTTGATCATGAGTCAGGAGCTTGAGCAAGAAATACAAAAGTTCCAAAAAGAAAAATTAGAAGTCAGAAAAAAACTCAGAGAAGTGCGAAGAAATCTTGATAAAGATATTCAGGATCTTGGCAGTCGTTTGAAAATCATTAATATAGGTTTAATACCATTATTGATCAGCATCATAGGCGTTTTTATTTTATGGTTCAGACCAAAAAAGACGGGAGGTAAACATGCAAAATAATGTGAAAGTTTTATTGGCAATTATGTTGGTACTTTTAGTGACCAGTATTTTTGTTTTGCGTAATAAACCCCTGACTTCAGATCAAAATATGGAAATGCTTATTCCTGAGTTACAAGATTTGATCAATCAGGTTGATGGTATTGTTATCAAAAAAAATGATGAAACCATTACACTTGATAGAAAAAATAACATCTGGCGGTTGGGTGAGCAAGATGGTTTTATGGCTGATACCAATACTGTTGCTTCTTTGTTACTTGATTTGAGAAAGTTGAAATTAAAACAAAGGAAAACCAGCAACCCTGATAACTACGCCAAATTGGCTCTGGCTGACACAGGAGAAAATGCTGCAACAGTGATTGTGCTAAAAAGTCAGAATCAAACCATTGCTGATGTCTCCATTGGTAAGAGAGCGCCAAAATCCCAAGGCACATACGTGAGAAAAAATAATGAAGCCCAATCATGGTTATCAGAGGGTGAGATTAATATAAAAACCAATGTGTCAGGTTGGATTTTGAATACAATTTTGGACATTGAACCTGGATTGATTAAGTCAGTATCATTTAAACCCAATGATTCGGACCACTTTGTTATCAATAAACTGACCCCTGAAGATGCAAATTTTGTATTGGCAGATATTCCGCAATCTATGCAAATAACATCACAGACCACTATTGATGCTGTTGCAGGCGGCTTACAACAATTGACAATAGAATCTGCCAAAAAGAGGGCCTCACAAATTAATGAAAGTGATAAGGTTTCGACAGTCATTTATCAATTGTTCTCTGGTACAACTTTTCAATTGGATTTGATCCAGCAAGCCGATGAAAAAATTATAAATATTACGGTTGGCAATAACGGCAATGATTCAATGATAGAAGAAGAGTTTCAGGATTGGTCGTTTATTGTTCCGAGTTATAAATTTGATGCACTCAATAAAAGACTCTTGGACCTTGTTGAAAAGAAAGTTCAAGAACCCATTGAAGAAACAGAGAAATAGTATCAATACTCAAAAAATCGCATTCTTGATTGCCGCAGTCTATGGAATGACTGCGGTGTTATTGGCTGCTGCAGGTGGTCATCTGCTTGATATAGAAAAAGGCTCTATCAATTATTTGTTATTCAATAATGCTGTGGTTTATCAGTTACTTCATGCCATTTTATTGTTATGGTTGAGTACCTTTTATCAAGTGAATTTTTGGATAAAATCAGCCATAATCAGTTTGCTATTGGGTATATTGTTGTTTTGCGGGGGGCTTTATATTTTGGTTATATCGGGTAAAACGGCATGGTCTTGGATAACACCAGTGGGCGGCAGTTTTTTGATTTTAGCTTGGCTGAACTTAAGTATTTCTGCATTTCTAAAGGTCTTTAAAAAAGAGCCCAAACAGTAAAGTTATATTGGTGGTATCTTTGCGTTAAAAAAATCACATTTCGATTGTCAATTCATATCGTTTACTTGATTAATCCGTTAAGAAACACCATACTTGATATTTTACGACATGATCAATAATTTATGAGTTATCAAGCACTCGCACGCCAATTTAGACCTCAGGACTTTACCGAGTTGGTTGGACAAGAACACGTTTCTCAGGCACTGATCAATGGTTTAGAACAAGGGCGTTTACATCATGCTTTTTTATTCACAGGAACCCGCGGTGTAGGCAAAACGACTGTCGCAAGAATTCTTGCTAAGGCGTTAAATTGTGAAAAAGGTGTCACAGGTCAACCATGTGGCCAATGCCATGCTTGTACAGAAATCAGTGAAGGTCGATTTGTTGATCTGGTAGAAGTTGATGCTGCATCAAGGACTGGTGTTGATGACACACGTGAGCTTTTAGAGAATGTTCAATATGCCCCTACCAGCGGTCGCTACAAGATTTATCTGATTGACGAAGTGCACATGTTTTCTAATAGTAGCTTCAATGCTTTATTAAAAACTTTGGAAGAACCTCCTCCGCATGTGAAATTTTTATTAGCAACAACTGAGCCTAAAAAATTACCCATTACTGTATTATCACGTTGTTTACAGTTTAATTTAAAAAGATTACATTTAGATCAAATAAAAGACCATTTGCAAAAACTGCTTGATTTGCAAAATATCTCCTATGAAGAAACAGCTCTGGAAATGCTCGCTAGAGCGGCAGATGGTTCCATGCGTGACGGCCTGAGTCTATTGGACCAAGCCTTGGCTTTTGGGGCTGGTCAAGTCAATGGAAATGACATCAAAATGATGTTGGGAACGATGGATCAAAACAGCATCATTGGTATGCTGCAAAGCATTATCAGTAAAGATGCTGAAGCACTCAGTGAACAACTGAAAAATGTGTTTGAAATGGCTCCGGATTATTCTCGCTTTCTTGATGAAATGGCATTGCTGCTGCATGAGGTTTCGTTATTGCAAATTTTGAATAAATATGTGGATGGTTCAGCATTTGATCGCTCAGTCATAAAAAACATCATGCAAAACTCAACACCTGAGCAAATTCAACTGTATTACCAAATTGTAATAAAAGGTCAACAGGAAATGAACTTGGCACCTGACAGTAAAACAGGTTTTGAGATGACCATCATACGATTGTTCGCTTTCAGAATTGGTCAGACTCCAGTGACTCAAATTAGCTCCCCATCAGATAAAAATAGTTCGAATACACATCAATCAGGTTCTGTTGGTATGAAACCGCTTGAAGGCAATCAACAACAGACGCAAGTCACCAGTATGCAGAGTAATCATCACCAGCCCGATTCAGTAAATGTTGCACCGCCAGTGGAGCATCATGCAGTACACAATTCAACAATGGGCACAGAAGACAGCATTACTGAAAGTCAAAAATATGCTTTACATGAGATTACAGAACAGCGTTGGGAGCAAATATTTAATCAGTTGCCCTTAAAAGGGACAGCACGAGAGTTGGCCAGAAATGCTCATATCATTGATAATTCAAACAATATATTGGTGATGGCAATTGATAAGCAAGCACACGCATTTATGACTGAGAATGCAAAAAATGCTTTGAAATCGGCACTAGATAAACTCATCAGTGAATCCATAACCATCAAATTTGAACAAGATGTTGAAGTAAAAAAAACCATTGCAAGGACTGAGCAAGCCAATAGAGAAAACCATGTTAGAGAAACAAAAGATAAAGTGCATCAAAACCCTTTTGTGCACCACATGCAAACAAATTTTGATGCTGAAGTGATTCAGATCAAGCAAGGACAAAACTTTTTAGAGGTATGAAATGAAAAATAAATTAGGTGGCTTAATGCAACAAGCCCAAAAAATGCAAGAAGAAATGCAAAAACAACAAGCTGAATTGGCCAATAAAATCATTGAAGGCCAAGCAGGGGCGGGCATAGTTAAAGTACTAATGAATGGCAAAGGTCAACTCAAAAAAATCGATATTGATTATGATATGTTGGATGGAGACATGGAAATGATGGAAGATTTGATCATTGCTGCCATCAATGATGGCCAAAATAAGATTACAGAACAACAACAAGGGACCATGTCAGATATGTTAGGAGGTATCGATTTACCTGCTGACTTTAAGATGCCTTTTTAATCAATTTAAATCATGTCTTTATTGTCTCAATTGATGAATGCTTTTCAAATCCTACCGGGTGTGGGGCCTAAATCTGCACAAAGAATTTGTTTCAACTTATTACAAAAGCAGAAAGAGGACGCTGTTAAGCTTGCTGAAATTTTACAAGAAGCTTGTGAAAAAATTGGTGAGTGCCAGCGGTGCAGAACCTTGACCGAAAACACCTTGTGTAGAATTTGTTTGAGCGACAAACGCAACCCACATCAATTATGTGTGGTTGAAACGCCAGCAGATTTATTGCATATCGAACAAGCAACCGATTTTACTGGTACTTACTTTGTTCTCCATGGTCGTTTGAGTCCACTTGATGGGATGGGTCCCACTGAGCTGGGTTTTCCTCAATTGATTGATGTTTTAGCTAAAGAGCCCATCAAGGAAGTGGTCATTGCTACCAATTCGACTTTGGAAGGGCAGACCACAGCTCAATATATCGCTCAAATGTGCCAAAAAGCCGACATCAAAGCAACAGGCCTTGCCAGAGGTGTCCCTTTGGGTGGAGAGCTTGAATATGTTGACGCCAATACCATAGCTCATGCTTTTGGTAGCCGTGAAGAAATCTGAAAAATATACCAACAAGGAAATATTAATGAAAAAAAACTTATCAGCTGATGCAACCATTTTTGATAAAATTATAAACAGAGAGATACCTGCAGAAATCGTTTTCGAGAACGAGCAAGTTTTGGCCTTTAAAGACATTAATCCACAAGCACCAGTGCATGTGCTGTTCATTCCCAAAATCAGAATTGCCACCATTAATGACATTGCTGACGATCAAGCGACTTTACTTGGTGCTTTGTTTTTAGCTGCCAGAGATTATGCCAAGCAAATTGGTGAAGATGAAAATGGTTATCGAGTCACCATGAACTGTAATGAAAATGGCCAACAAACCGTATTTCATATTCATTTGCATTTTATGGCCGGCAGACAAATGCAGTGGCCTCCAGGTTAAAACAAATTTTTTACTAGAGTATTGTTATGAAAAAATGTGCAATATTGACCATGGATAATTTGGAAGGTTTTGTGGTCTATGACAAAATGCTTGATGAACCGATGAATCAATGTGGTTGGCACGTCGATCACGTTTCATGGCGTCAGCCAGGTGTCGATTGGAATCAATATGATGTTGCTATCATTCGTTCGACCTGGGATTATCAGAGTGATGTAGAGGCCTATATGGGTGTATTGAAGACCATAAGTGACTCCAGTGCGTTGTTATTAAACTCTCTGTCAATTGTTAAGTGGAATATTAATAAAAACTACTTACAAGAAGTGCAGGCAAAAGGTGCAGAAACGGTTCCAACACTGTGGATAGAAGACTTCAGATATTCAGATGTTGAAAGCTATTTTGAAAAATGTGCATCAAATCAAATTGTGATTAAGCCAACTGTCAGTGCTAATGCAGACAATACTTATTGGTTGAAGTTGAATGATTATCACCAGCATGAAAATGAACTGCAAGAATCATTAAAAGGAAAACAATTGATGGTTCAGCCCTTTGTTGAATCTATTGTGAGTGTTGGCGAATACTCCTTGTTTTATTTTGCTGGTCAATACAGCCACAGTATTAAAAAAACACCAAAGTCTGGTGACTTTAGAGTGCAAGAAGAACATGGTGGTTTGTTGGCGAGTATTGAGCCTGATTCTGCCATGTTGGCCACAGCAAAAAAAGCTCTATTAACCATTCCAGAACCCGTTCTTTATGCAAGAATTGACTTGGTTGAACATCAGGGACAGTATAAAGTGATGGAAATAGAGTTGATAGAACCTTCTTTGTATTTTAATTTGGATGATCAATCCCCAATGAGGTTCTGCAAAGCATTGAATCATTGGATGGATGAATTCATCAGTTAAAACATGGTCAGTATTGACACAAAAATCCCACAACCACAAAACTTTTGTTTTGATAAGTGTGTGACTTTTTTGGACCGTGGTTATGAGGAATGCTTATACACATTGAATGCGGCATCTGTAAGCAGATGCATACGACTTTCAAGTGGTTTGGCTCTCATACAAGTTTCCTCAGATGGAAAAGACATTCTCATTAAGATCAGCAAAGATGTCATAGTAAAGGGAGATGAGAAAGCCTGTCAAGATTATGTAACTGACTGGTTTGACAGCAATAGGGACATCGCTGATTTTTACCAACAATTGAAGGGTTGTTCGCAGACCCAGCATTTTGTAGAAAAATTGTATGGCTTACGCTTATTGGGCATAGTTGATTTGTATGAGGCGATGTGTTGGTGTGTTATTGGCCAACAAATCAATTTGACCTTCGCTCATAAAATTAAATTTCGATTGGTGCAAAAATACGGTGAGTCACTTGAGTATGACGGACACAAATATTATTGTTTCCCTGAACCCAGTGTGGTGTTAAAGATCTGTGCGCAAGAGTTGAAGCAGATGCAGTTTTCGCGACAAAAAATTCAATACCTTTATAATATTTCCGAGGCTTTTGTCCGGCAAGGTTTGAGTAAATCATCACTGTTAGCGTGTGATACGTCTGAACAAATGCGACAACTTCTGACCATCAAAGGCATCGGGCCTTGGACAGCCAATTACGTATCAATGAAATCATTAAGAAACATGCGTTGTATTGCTTATGGTGATACTGGCCTCAGTGCTGCATTGCATCAATATTTTGCTACAGACAAAAAGCCTGACTATGAAACGATTGACCGTTTGTTTTTACCATTTTCTGGTTGGGAGTCTTATTATAATTTTTATTTGTGGAGCAGTTTGGTATAAAAAAAGAGCATGCCATTGAGCATACTATTACACGGGTTTTAATTCTTTTCTTCATTCTGTGATCGCTTCTGATAACTTTTTCTTGTTACCCCTAACGGGTTCGAATATTTGACCTCTTATTAAGGTGTTGAAATATTCGAACCAGATATGAAGTGATAGGTATCCATGTGTTAGTCCACCATTTCGTCATTATGGCTCACTACTGAATCTTATCTATATTGGTGCCGAGTTAATAAAATATGCCCGTCTAATGTAACAACAATTCAGAATCAAGCTTCTAATGCTTTTTTGATGTGCTTTTCAATGTCTTCAGGTTTGGTGGTTGGGGCGAATCTTTTGATGGGCTGGCCGTCTTTACCAACTAAAAACTTTGTAAAATTCCATTTGATTTTTTTACCCAAAGTCCCACCAAGTTCGTCTTTAAGATAGCTGAAAATCGGATGTGCTTCATTGCCATTGACATCAATTTTTTCAAACATAGTGAAATCAACACCATAATTTTTTAAACAAAAATCAGCAATTTCTTCATGAGTTCCGGGATCTTGTGAACCAAACTGGTTACATGGGAATCCCAAGATACGCAATCCAGCATCGTGGTATTGTTCGTGTAATTTTTGTAGACCTTCAAATTGTGGAGTGAGGCCACATTTACTGGCAGTATTGACCACTAAAGTCACTTGATCTTTATAATTACTCATGGCAATTTCATCACCAGAAATGGAGTGGGCCGAAAAATCGTGAAAATTTGTCATTGATTGATCCTCTGTGCGTTCAATTAAATATGGTTAATGTGGTCAAAATTATTATTTGCAAGTTTCAAAACTTTTGGATCCATGATTTTACGCCACAGTGGTGGAATATAGGCAATGATAAACATACCCATATAGCCAGTAGGCAGTTGAGGCGCCTCTGGAAAATGTCTCAAACTTTGGAAGTGGCGTGCTGGGTTAGCATGATGATCAGCATGACGCTGCAAATGAAACAAAACCAGGTTCGAAAAAACATGATTAGAATTCCAGGAATGTTGAGGCGAGCATTTTTCATACTTACCATCAATATTTTTCTTTCTTAATAAACCGTAATGTTCAATATAATTAGCACTGGTTAATTGCCACCAAGCAATAGGTGTGTGTAATAATAAAACCACAATTGCCATTGGGCCTATAAAATAGCTGAATAATGTATAAATGATCAGGGTAATGGCATAAGAATGTATGATTTGGTTATGAATGGACCAAACGGATAGTCCTTTTCTGGCTAAACGTTTTTTTTCGATGCGCCAAGCCCTTTTAAGGCCGCCAGGTATCTCTCTGAGTGCAAATTTATAGATGCTTTCTCCAAACTTTGAACTGGCAGAGTCTTGTGGGGTTGCTACGTCTCTATGATGGCCGGCATTGTGCTCAATATTAAAGTGCCCATAGGCAGAACTTGCCAATGCCAGTTTGGCTAAGTGTTTATCGAAAGCGTTCTTTTTATGGCCCAGTTCATGACCTAAATTGACCGCTAAACCGGCAAAAACACCAAGAGTGATGACCAGAACAGTGTCCATCCATAAAGGTAAATCAGTGGTGACAATAAAATCGGTAACATAATAAAGGCTGTAAAAATGAAAAGGTAACATCAAATAAGAGATCCAATCGTAATAACGCATTTTTTCCAAAGCAGCTACTGCGCTTTCTGGCGGGTTTGATTGATCTTCAGAAAAAATCATGTCAAGAATAGGGATGGCAACATAAATATAAAGCAGAGGTAAGAAGATTGCCAAAGGATTGCTGGTTTGTTTAAAAATGTAAACACCTAGAGTGGCCAATAATGGCGAAATGGTCGATATGAGCCATAAATATTTTTTTTTATCTTTGTAGTCGTTATTGTGCACGATAATAACCTGAGAACTGTTTAATTTATTATGCTACGATTTTACTCAAACTACAATGCCAAATTGGTCACAATGCTTATAATGTTACAATGTTACCTATCATTATAAACTTTAAAAGCTAAGGGGCTCAATTATGATTACAGTTCATCATTTGAATAATTCTCGTTCACAAAGAATATTGTGGATGTTAGAAGAAATTGGTATCGAATATCAGGTAGAATATTATGAACGTGACAAGGAAACTCAATTGGCGCCAAAGGAATTATTTGCTGTTCATCCGCTGGGTAAATCTCCTGTCATTACTGATGACAAAGGAAAAAAGACCATCACGGTTGCCGAATCAGGAGCCATCATTGAATATTTGGCTCAAAACTATGCCACATCTTTGATACCACGAAAAAACACAGAGGCCTATCGACAGTATATTTATTGGTTGCATTTCTCTGAAGGTTCATTAATGCCACAACTGTTATTGAAGTTGATTTTTGATAAAATTAAAACTGCGTCCGTACCATTTTTTATCAAGCCCATTGTAAAAGGCATTGCCAATAAAGTTTTGAATGCATATGTTACACCCAATATTAAAAATAGCATGGGCTTTATCAACGATCATTTGGCTGTGAACGAATGGATTGCTGGTGATAAAATGACCGGTGCTGATATTCAGATGAGCTTCCCACTAGAGGCCAGTTTGTCTCGAACAAAAGCACAGGGTTATACCCACATAAAAGCCTATGTTAAAAAAATTCATGCTTTACCCACTTATAAAAAAGCCCTAGAAATTGGTGGGCCGTACGATTATACCTGAATTTCATTCAGTAGAGCCCCATCAATGATTCCTTAATGGGTGCTTTACTGATTAAAAGTGACTGACCAGACGATTCTATCAAATCTGATAGAAAAATAAACCCTATCTTTATATAGCATACTTTGCTGTTTTTTTTCTAAATTCCATTTTAGAATGGAATATTCTGGTTAGGCAATTTCGTAAGTATGGGTAATATTAACTGTATTACTGAGCATAGCAGAAACTGAACAATATTTCTCAGCGGATAATTGAACTGCTCTGGCCACAGCTTTTTCATCAACGTCATCAGCAGCTACTATAAAGTGAAGATGTATGTCAGTAAAAATTCGAGGGTGTTCATCTCTGCGCTTGGCTTTTGCACTGATTTCTAGTTTGTTTATGGTTTTTTTAGATTTACCCAGTATAAACTTCACGTCAATGCCAGCACATCCAATGAGGCCAAGTAATATCATTTCCATTGGAGACGGTGCACATTTTTCATCATTATCGGTAATTGATGCATCCATGATTGAAGCGTGTTGATCATCGGTTTTACCAACAAAAGTATAATCTTGTAACCAATGGGCTGTGACAGTTTGACTCATATTAATTCTCCAAAAAAAAAGATTTAATGGCATAATAGGCGCTGGTTTAAATTTCACAAGTTTTTTTTACAAATTGATCGATTTAAGAAAATATTTTTATTTTTTATCACTCATTACAGTGATCTTATTCTGTGGCTGGTGGTTGGCGTTGGATTTAACAAAACAACGATTACAACTTGAAGCTGCTAGTAAGCTAAACAACATTGAAAAACATTTAAGTGCCTTCTCATGGGACTTTATTAACTTTGAGGGTGACATCGTGTCCCCATACCAAAAGTATTGGTCCAAAGACAATGTTAGTATTGTTGCAGGGAAGCAGACGAATCCGATCTTGTCTCTGAACTTTTCAGGAGAATTAATCAATCCATTGCACCATGATCAATTATTGATCAAAAGTTCTTTACCCCTGTCAGGTACCGTTGTCTTACAAATCACTACAGAGGTCAATGGCCCAAATTTTTATTATTCTCAACCGATTAAATTGCATGGTACTGAAGTCATTGTCGATTTAAAAAAATCATGGAAAACTTCATCAAATTCAAGCACAAGCACAAGCACAAAAGTAAACTGGGACGAATCGTTGAAAAACGTCAGTTCTCTGGTATTGTATTTTAAAAATCCAGATCAAGCTCTATATATTGAATCCGTTAGTTTGGCATATGGAGATTTGATCCAAAAAAAAGCATATAAGATCAACTGTCAAGGAAAGGTGCTTTATGCCAAAGAACCTAATGAAAAGGACCTCAATGTATTTACCATTAATGAAAATTGTTTTTTTTCTTCAAACTATTTGTGGTTGAATCATGTATTACAAACACGTTATGCAGAATCGATTGTAAAGGTGAATGATTGGCGTAACACGTCCGATGTTCATAAAATCAATAAATCGTACAGTCATGTGTGGAGCATTAATATTAAATTATACCTGTTTATTATTTGTGCATTGATCATCGTGGCAATTTTTACCCATAGCTATCGACAAGATAATAATAAAAATAATTCCGGAACTGTTGCAATTTTAAAAAAGCTGGGTTGGATGCTTGGCTATAAAATGATCAGACCGTATCACTTTGCTATCAATTATTTATGGGTTCTGTTGCCTACCGGTTTCATATTATTCATATTGAGTTGGTTTAAATGGCCAGATTTGAACACATTTTCTATGTTGCCGATGTATTTTCTTTGGGCCTTGGTACAACAATTTATTTTGGTGAATATATTTGCGGATCAAATTTTTTATCAACGATTGCATAATCGCTTTTTTGCCAGTATTTTTGCTGCATTGGTATTTTCTCTTATACATTTGCCTTCTGTAACTTTAATGCTGGCTACATTCCTTGCCGGTTGCTTTTGGGCTTATGCAGGCCTACTTTTTAAGCGATTATTGCCATTGGCTTTGTCTCATGCATTGTTGGCCTTAATGTTTTACTCAGTTATTTCTGATCAATATTTGTATTCAGCAAAAGTTTTACAATGGTACTGGGAGTAATTTGAACCAAAATACCATTTAAGTGTGCAAAATTGCACATGAATTTATGAATGAGGCTGTTTATAATAGAAGCTCGTGGGTAAATGCTACGACATAGGTTTGGTCAAAGCCTTAACTGTAGCAATTTTAGTGGGATTGCACGGCTCCACGGTTGTGCACTAAGCCGATGATACCGCCAGGTATCGTCGGCTTTTTTTATGCCTTTAGCATTTTTTGATCATTTAATTAGGGAAGGTGAATTTTTTGAAAAATATAGGCCGGGAATCAAAATATAAATTTTGTTGTTAACCTATACTTGTGCAAAATTTGACAAGCAATTACGAAAAAAACGGTTATAATTATGACTCGTGGGTAAATGCTACGACTTAGGTCTGGTCAAAGCCTTAACTGTAGCAATTTTAGTGGGATTGCACGACTCCACGGTTGTGCACTTAGCCGATAATACAGCTTAGTATTATCGGCTTTTTTTATCAAGGAGGGCGTAATTTTTTTTGATCAAATACATACCTTTATTTTTTCTTTAATGTGTTTCGTATTAGTATTATGACCTTTTGGTGTTGATAAACACTTGTGCAAAATTTGACATGTAAATACATTAAAAATGGTTATAATTAAAGCTCGTGGGTCATTGCTATAATCAGATAGTTTTTATATCTATCTAATAGCAAATGTAGTGGGATTGCACAACTTTATAGTTGTGCATTAGGCCGGTAACTTCACCTCCCGGAGTTACTGGTCTTTTTTCTCTTTGCTTTACTTCTTTATTCAATTTCCTATCATTTCTTCATGAAATCCTCTTGATAAATGCATTTTAGTACAATTGCTACTGAAAATTTTATTCGATGGTTTAAAAAGCTTCTTTTTATTGGATGTGTAATTTTTTAAGTGAATTCAGAGCTTTAAAATTTATTGTTGTATGTAAATAAATGTGTATTACACGGCAAATTTCTAAATATGTTGTTTTTTTTCTATCTTTTTTTGTGATTTTCGTTACTTGTGCATATATGGACATATAATTTTGATAAAAATGTTTATAATATCTGTTCGTGGGTAAATGCTACGACTTAGGTCTGGTCAAAGCCTTGACTGTAGCAATTTTAGTGGGATTGCATGACTCCACGGTTGTGCACTAAGCCAGTGATACCGCCAGGTATTGCTGGCTTTTTTTATGCCCATAATATTTGTATGGCTCACCCTAATATTTCATCATCAACCCATTCATTTGCAAAGCGAACTTTTATAAGATTCATTTAATTCATGTTTCTTTAAGGGTGAAATCGATTTTATTACCTACTTGATAAAAGATTTTGGCCAATTGACTTCACAGTGATTATTTCATTATTAATATTTTAATGCTTGATTTTTATCGATTTTTGAAATATATTTCATCTAATGAAAAATATTTCAAAAAAAGAATCTTCCAGAGAACAATTGAGTTTGGCTGCAAAAGCGGCATGGTTAGCATACATTGGTGGCTATACACAAAGTCAAGTCGCTGATAAACTACAAATCTCTTCGGCTAAAGCGCATCGATTGATCGCATTGGCTCATGATCATAATATGGTTAAGATTTTTATCGAAGGAGAAATTGTTGAGTGTGTTGAGTTGGAAGAACAAATTCTTGAACAATTTAAATTGAATAATTGTATCGTGGTGCCAGACATGGATAACGAACACCACGAATTTCAAGCTGTTGGTGCCGCAGGCGCTGATTTCCTCTATAAACTGTTAAAAAAATCCCACAGTGCAGTTATTGGTATAGGAAAAGGCAGAACGTTAAAATCTATGGTTGACCAACTGCCACGATTTCATGGTCAAGATTTGCAGTTTGTCTCTGTGTCTGGCGGCTTGACTCGTAAGTTCTCTACCAATCCATATGATGTGATTCATCGCTTATCTGAAATCAGTCAGTCTGAGGCCTACTTTCTTCCGGTGCCTTACATGGCCAAAGATCAAAATGAGAAAAACGTGTTGTTATCCCAACAAAGTGTCAAGCACATGTTGGCATTTGCCAAAACCGCAGATGTCTTTGTTCTTGGTCTTGGCTCTATGAATGATAATGCCCATGTTCTTCAAACAGGATTAATCGAAAATAGCATTTGGCAGAAAATGTCTGATGCCAATGCCGTAGGAGACTTTATGGGAACTTTTTTAGATGAGCAAGGCGAAAAGATTTCTGATCCATTAAATGATTTAGCTTTGGGTTTGAGTTTGGAAGACATCAAAGGTAAAAGGGTCATTGCGATAATAGGCGGTGATGACAAAGGAGCTGCAACACAAGCGGCCTTAAAGACATCCACAATCACAGACCTTATCATTGGTGAACAATCAGCAAGACAATTGATCAAATTGAAACAATCAGGTGATATAACATAAAAGAGTAAATGATGAATACTGAAGACAAACATTTTCAAAGAAATGAAATTATGCCGTTGGATTTGCAATGGCTTAATGACATCCACGTCAATAAGAGTGCTGTAGAAAGACGAGCAAAAAATTATGCGGCAAGGCGATCGGTGAAAAAGCAACATCAAATTGCCTGGTTACTTAAAGCTTTGAGTTGTATCGACTTAACCACTTTGTCGGGAGATGATACAGCCCAACGCGTTAAAAGGCTGTGCGAAAAAGCCAAAAGCCCAGTAAGGCGAGACCTATTGAATGATTTGGAATTGACATCATTACAATTGAATACAGCAGCGGTATGTGTCTATCATGAAATGTTAGAGCCGGCACAACGTTACCTTAAGGATTCAGGCGTTGAACTGGCAGCAGTTTCAACGGGGTTTCCAGCAGGATTAACACCTTTTGACATGCGCATTGAAGAAATAAAAAGATCGGTTGCAGCAGGTGCAACAGAAATTGATATTGTCATTTCCAGAAGACATGTCTTTGCTGCCGACTGGCAGGCTTTATATGATGAAACTGTGGCTTATCGTAAAGCCTGTGGTGATGCACATTTAAAAACCATATTGGCAACAGGGGAATTGGGTACATTACGCAATGTCGCCAGAGCTTCGATGGTCTGTATGATGGCTGGTGCAGACTTTATTAAAACCTCTACAGGCAAAGAGAAGATCAATGCAACATTACCAGTGAGCTTAGTGATGGTGCGGATGATTCGTGAGTACCACGAACGCACTGGATATAAAGTTGGTTACAAACCCGCAGGTGGGATCAGTACAGCTAAAGACAGTTTGTTGTACTTGATTCTGATGAAAGAGGAACTTGGACGGGCATGGTTAGAGCCGGCATTGTTCCGTTTTGGTGCCAGTAGTTTATTAGCAGACATTGAGAGACAGCTAGAATATCACGCCAGTGGTCATTATTCTGCTGGTTTCAGACACGCAATGGGATAAAACAATGAGTATTATGAAGATTTTAGAAACAATGGATTATGGTAAAGCACCAGAAAGCAGCGATCAAGCCATACAATGGCTCAATAAACACCAGCACAAGTTTGGTTTATACATTGATGGTCAGTGGCATCATCCCAAAAAAACGGATTACTTCAACAGTTATAACCCAGCCACAGGGGAAAAACTGGCTGAAATCACCCAAGCTGATAAAAAGTCGGTAGATTTGGCCGTGAATGCAGCCAATAAAGCTCAAAAACCATGGGCGCAGTTGAGTGGTTTTCAAAGGGCCAAATACCTCTATGCCATTGCTCGTCTGATTCAAAAGCATGCCCGTTTGTTTTCCGTATTAGAGAGTCTTGATAATGGTAAACCGATACGTGAAACACGAGATGTTGATATACCTTTGGTGATCAGACATTTTTATCATCATGCTGGTTGGGCACAACTGGCTCAAGAGCGCATGCATGATTATGAGGCGATTGGAGTGGCAGGACAAATCATACCTTGGAATTTCCCCTTATTGATGCTGGCATGGAAAATTGCACCAGCATTGGCAACAGGAAATACTGTGGTATTAAAGCCGGCTGAATATACCAGTTTGACGGCATTATTGTTTGCTGAGATTTGTCAACAGGCAGGTTTGCCAAAAGGCGTGGTCAACATTGTAACTGGTGACGGTAATACCGGCAGTTTGATAGTTAACCACAAAAAAATTGATAAAGTGGCTTTTACAGGTTCTACCAATGTAGGACGAATGATTCGTCAACAAACAGCGGGTACCGGTAAGAAATTAACACTGGAATTGGGGGGCAAATCCGCATTTATTGTGTTTGATGATGCAGATATTGACAGCGCCATTGAAGGATTGGTTGATGCCATCTGGTTCAATCAAGGTGAAGTGTGTTGCGCAGGCTCGCGATTATTGGTTCAACAAAGCATTGCCGATCGTTTTTATGCAAAATTAAAAAATAGAATGAATAAATTACGGATTGGAGATCCATTGGATAAGTCCGTAGACATCGGTGCTGTTGTGGACCCAATTCAACACAAGCGCATCTCGGAAATGGTACAACTTGGTGTTGAACAGGGTGGCACACTATATCAGCCAGATATTGATATGCCGCAATCGGGTTGTTTTTATCCACCCACACTATTTACCAATATGGATACCGCACATGACCTGATGCAGGAAGAAATTTTTGGACCTGTACTGGTGGCCATGACTTTTAGAACACCATCTGAAGCAGTGGCATTAGCGAATAATGTGCGTTATGGATTGGCATGCAGTATTTGGAGTGAAAACATAAATCTGGCTATGGACATTGCGCCTCAAGTTGTTGCAGGAGTGGTCTGGATCAATTGTACCAATCAATTTGATGCCGCAGCAGGTTTTGGTGGTAAAAAAGAGTCAGGATTTGGGCGAGAAGGTGGCATAGAAGGCTTGCATGCTTATTTACAACCCATTTATGAAAAATCGCTTACATTGGCTAAGGCTCCAAAAGCGAAAGAATTAAAAAGTGAACACTCAACAGCCGTGATTGATCGTACACCTAAATTTTATATTGGTGGCAAACAAGTTCGGCCTGATGGTGGCTATTCACAAGCCATAATTTCTGCCCAAGGTGAGTTATTGGCACATGTTGGTCAAGGCAATCGCAAAGACATCAGAAATGCCGTTGAAGCGACGCTAAAAGCTTCATCATGGAGCCAATCATCTGGGCACAACAGGGCGCAGGTCATTTATTTTATTGCAGAGAATCTATCATTGCGTGCTGAGGAATTTGCGACACAAATATGTTCCATAACAGGTTCATCAATGGCGCAAGGGCGCAAACAGGTCAGCGCTTGTATCGAAAGATTATTTTATTATGCTGCTTATGCGGATAAATTGGATGGACTTGTGCATCAAGTGCCAGTTAGGGGTGTGGTATTGGCCATGCCTGAGGCCAATGGCATCATGGGTATTGCGTGTCCTGATGAACAGCCATTGTTATCATTTGTTTCCTTAATGGCAGCAGCCATATCTATGGGGAACCGTGTTGTGATGGTGCCCTCCAGTACTTCAGCATTGTTGGCTTTAGCCTTTTATCAAATCCTTGAGACATCCGATGTGCCAGCTGGGGTTGTCAACATCGTATGTGGTCAGAGAAACGAATTGGCTGATGTGTTGGCTGCGCATTATCAAGTGGATGCAATGTGGTATTTTGGTGATCAGCAAGGATCAGAAATGGTTGAAAAATCGGCATCACATAATTTAAAACGCACATGGGTGAACTATGGTTTGGCTCGGGATTGGGCTGATCCTCTACAGGGTCAAGGCAGTGCATTTTTGCATCAGGCAACAGACATTAAAAACATATGGGCTCCTTATGGCGAATAACATTGAGAGTGTTGAATATATACAGAAATTGGTGCCGGAGTTCCGACCCAAAATAGCTTTGGTACTTGGTTCAGGACTGGGTGAGTTTGCTGACTCGATAGAAAAATTGGCAGAAGTATCCTATCAAGATTTAGCTGGGTTTCCTCAATCAGGTGTATCAGGCCATGCTGGTCAACTGATTCTTGGCAAAATAGGCGGGCAATTCATCATAGCCATGCAAGGGCGAGTGCATTACTATGAAAATGGCCAAATTGATGCAATGAAAACCCCGATCCATTGTTTTAAACAATTGGGTTGCGAGTTGATTATCGTAACCAACGCAGCGGGTTCTCTGGACATTAATGCTGGCCCGGGCAGTGTCATGTTAATTAAAGATTACATCAATTTTACCGGTATGTCGCCTTTGTTTGCAGAAACGGGCAATGACCGTTTTGTCAATATGGTTAATGCCTATGACAAGAATATACGCAGGCAAGTCATGTCCATTGCGGAGGATAATGACATTCACTTGAGCACAGGAGTCTATGCCTGGATGAGCGGCCCACAATTTGAAACACCGGCAGAAATCAATGCGATCAAGGTATTGGGTGCCAATGCTGCAGGTATGTCAACTGTGCCGGAAACCATTATTGCACGACACCAACAGATGAAAGTCTTGGCCATGTCTGTGATCACCAACTATGCCGCAGGTATGGATGATCAACCATTATCACATGAGCAAACCATGAAATATGCCAATAAAGCGGCCTCGACATTCAAAAAAATACTGACAACATTTATCAAACAATACAGTACATGATAAATAATCAGATGATAGGCTGGCTTTATGATAAAAAACAATAATAACAATACCAAACTAAAAAAGGGGAGAGAGACTTGACATTTCTTACACAAGAAATCATTAAAAATAAACGGGATGGCAAAACACTGACAGCTGAGGAAATTGACTTTTTTATACAAGGCATTACCAATGAGAACGTCAGTGAAGGCCAAATTGCCGCCATGGCCATGGCCATTTATTTTCAAGACATGTCAAAACAAGAGTGTCGTGATTTAACCCACAGCATGGTCAATTCAGGCGAAGTGATGGAATGGTCTGATATGTCACTTAATGGTCCGGTTTTAGACAAACATTCCACCGGCGGCGTGGGTGACAAGGTCAGTTTGATGTTGGCGCCAATCATTGCAGCCTGTGGTGGTTATGTACCGATGATATCAGGTCGTGGGCTGGGACATACCGGTGGAACCTTAGATAAATTTGATGCCATTGCTGGCTACAATACGGTGCCAGATAATGATTTTTTTAAAAAAACAGTCAAACAAGTCGGCTGTGCCATTATTGGACAAACCACAAGTTTGGCACCTGCTGACAAGCGTTTTTATGCCACCAGAGACATTACCGCAACGGTAGATTGTATTCCATTGATTACGGCCTCTATTTTATCCAAGAAACTGGCTGAAGGACTGGATGGCTTGGTGATGGACATCAAAACTGGCAGTGGTGCTTTCATGACAGATCACAAGCAAGCGCGCTTATTAGCACAAACCATTGTTGATGTCTCCAGTGTCAATACCACTGCCATCATCACAGACATGAGTCAGTTATTGGGTTATACAGCTGGCAATGCATTGGAAATGCGCGAAGCTTTAGATTATTTGACTTTAAAACGTCAAGAACCAGTATTGCATGAATTGGTGCAAAACATATGTGCAGAAATGTTGATGCAAGGTGAGTTGGCATCTGACCAACAACAAGCCTTAGGCATGATAGATGAGGTATTAAGGTCAGGAAAGGCGGCAGAAATTATGGCTCAAATGATCAGCGCATTGGGTGGGCCGGCCGATATTTTAGAAAAACCGGACAAATATTTGGCTACAGCACCGATCATACAGCCAGTATTTGCACAAAACGATGGGTTCATTGCTTCTATGGACGCGCGTTCAATAGGTTTGTCGGTGGTTGATTTGGGGGGAGGACGACGCATGGCCAGTGATGCTATTGATTATTCAGTAGGCATCAGTGACTGTGCTCACATAGGTGATTGGATCACTAAAAATCAACCACTGGCATTTATACATGCCAATTCTCAATCACAAGCCGATAAAGCCAAGGCAGATATATTACAACACATATCCATCAGTACAGAAAAAGTTGATAAGCCTTCGGTGATCATTGAAAAGATCGGATGATGCTATAATGATATTCATAAATAGACTGATGAGGTGATGACGTGAAACGTGCGATAATATTGGTGATGGATTCTTTGGGCATTGGTGCCAGTGCCGATGCGCATTTGTATGGAGACGAAAAGGCCAATACATTGGGACATATTGCTGAAGCCTGCATGAAAGGGCAAGCAGATAATCAATTCAGATCTGGTCCATTGAAAATTCCCAACCTTACACGATTGGGCATGACTGCTGCACTAAGGAGCAGCTGTGGTGAAGTCATGGCAGGTGTAGATACAAGCATTCAACCACAATCAGCTTATGGTTATGCGGTGGAGCAAAGCCGTGATAAGGACACGCCCAGTGGTCACTGGGAAATGGCAGGTGTGCCCGTGCCATTTGCCTGGACTACTTTTGATAAAACCATTCCATGCTTTCCTGAATCTTTGATTGCTGAATTTCTACAAGGGACAGGCTTGAAAGGCATACTGGGCAATTGTCATGCCAGTGGGACAGAGATTATTCAGCGCCTGGGGGCACAACACATAGAATCTGGTATGCCGATTTGCTATACCTCGGCCGATTCCGTTTTTCAAATTGCCGCCCATGAAAAACATTTTGGTCTACAAGAGTTGTACCGGATTTGTCAGATTGCCAAAGATTTGACTGAACCGATGAATATTACGCGGGTGATTGCTCGGCCATTTATTGGTGAGACGGCTAAAGACTTTGTAAGAACAGCCAACCGCAAAGATCTGACCAGTCCACCGATTGCGCCAACTTTACTGGATCACTTGTGCGATGCTGGTGGACAAGTCATCTCAGTGGGCAAAATTGCCGACATCTTTGCTAATAGAGGTATTACCAAGTGTGTAAAAGGTAAAAACAATGATGAGTTGTTTGATGCAACATTATCAGAACTGGATCAAGCCAGTGATAATACCTTGATCTTTACCAACTTTGTGGATTTTGACAGCCATTACGGTCATCGCCGTGATGTGGCTGGATACGCTAAAGCCTTGGAGGACTTTGATTGTCGCCTGCCGGAACTTTTCAATAAAATGAAACCAGATGACATCGCCTTGATTAGCGCAGATCATGGCTGTGATCCAACGTTTGCGGGTTCTGACCACACCCGTGAGCATGTGCCGGTGTTGTTTTTTGGTGAAAAGGTTAAGACTGCTGACTTAGGTCAAAGACAGTCATTTGCCGATATGGGGCAGACCATTGCAGATTATTTTTCTGTTGGACCTTTATCAGCGGGTCAAAAAATTGAATTGTTTTGAATAATGATTATGATTCAGCCACTTGGAATGGTGGCTGAATCATAAATAATATATCAGCTGTCGGCCAATGCTTTGTCGAACTCTTGTTTGGCGTGTTCAAATTGACTCAGAGATTTACCAACATACAATAACACCTCGTCAACATAACCATCGGTTGATGCCGACCACACGCGATTGATGTAACGTTCGCCAGCAGCAAAACTGGACATGATGTCTGCAAAGTGTTGAATGCCGAACAAATGTTTCATGCTGTCTCTGGCTTCAGCAAATTGCATTAAGTCATCACGGAACAATTTGTCAATCTCAAAACGCATGTCATAGGTGGGTATTTTGTCTTTGCGGCCATCTAATGATTTTAAGTTTTCAAGGATGTTGTTCAGTGAATTGATCAAAACGGATTTGTTGTTTTGTAATAAGCTGCCTTTTTTGGCTTCAGCCCCTGCGGCTTGTTTGAACATGATCGCAGCAATAAAGCCAACCACCATAACTGGAATAAAATAGGTCCAGTTCATGGTCTTGGGATCAAGAGATGCCAAAAAGGAACCGGCTAAAAAGGCCAATGCGACCACAATAAATGTTAAGTTTTTCATCGATATACCTCCTTAAGATGCCGTTGCAATGACATAAACGGCGTTACCAACGCCAACCAGTGCTTCACCAACAATCAGACCAGCTGCAATTGGGATGCCTTTGTTTTCTGACCATGATTGGCCCTGGGTGCGATCAGCAATTTCTCTGATCAATGTACCAATGGCATAAGTTAAAACAATATTAAACGGTAGATAAAAGCCTAAACCAACAGTGATACCTAAACCAGCTTGTAATAATGACAATAAGCCACCCAATAAGGCACCAGCTACGTATTTCTCGGTAGGAATATCACCGCCGGTGATGCCTTGTACCATCGAAGCCAGTGCTTGTCCTTGTGGAGCAGGGAACTCATCGCCACCTAACCCAAAGGCTTTATCCAACATAAATATCAAAACTATGATGACAATCGGACCTAACCAGGCTCCCGCGAATTGGCCCAATTGCTGTTGTTTGGGCGTGGCGCCAACCAAATAACCGGTTTTGAGATCCAGCATTAAATCGGTCGCTTGACTCATGGCCACACAAGTGGCAGCGCCAACCGTTACTGCAGCAACAATCGCAGGTCCTGTACTCATGCCGCCAAAGGCTTGGGTGACCATGATCAATAAAGTGACTGCAATCAAGGTCATGCCCGATAAAGGCGACCAATTGGTTCGGCCAATGGCCTCTGATAAAATGATACCAGCCATCCAAATCCACAAGGTGCCCAATAAGGCCATGGAGATTCCACGCAACAGCCCAACTTCCTGTGCAGAGGTGACAGCGATCACACCCAATAATATGGCAGCGCCAACAATGGCGATATACAATAATTTAATAGGCATTTCATCTTTGCTCATGGCACTGTCGGCTTTAGCAGATGATTGCATCGATTTTACTGCTGATTTGATTAATGGCAAAGCAAAAGCCACGCCAATAACTGCACCACCGATCAGCATGCCGATTCCTGTCGGTCTGAACAACATCAAACGCAATTGATTGGGATCAGTAATGGCAGCACCAGTGGTTGCATCGACAGGAAACATATTGGTTAAATCCAATAATGGTGCCAATACCCAATAACAGACAAAACCACCAATGATAAATGCCAAACCACCACGACCAGCAATAAAGGCCACACCAACAGTCATCAGTGACAAATACCAAGTGCCATTGAGGTATTCTGGTAGTCCCAATTGTTCAAAAAGGTGCCAGTTTTCAACTCCTGTATACAGAGAAAACACATGTACCAGACCAGAGACCAACATCGCACCAATCAATAGCATGGCTTTTTTGATGCCTGCACCCGGAGATTTCAAGATAGAAGCCACAGCAACGCCGCCGGGGTAAGTGAGTCGCTCATAATCAATCATTTGTTTGCGTAAAGGAATGATAAAGGCTATACCCAAAAAAGCCCCTGCAATGGCTCCGAAAGTCAAGATGTAAGGATTGAAATCTGTGCCATAACCCAATATAAAAATAGCAGGAACAGAAAACATCATACCTGAAGAAGCGCCATTGACGGCTGAAGCAACCGTTTGAGTGACGTTATTTTCTACAATTGATCTGCGTCTTAATACACCACGTAAAATCCCAAAGCCAAGAATGGCAGCCAGTTCGGATCCTTCAATAGAAAAGCCCAATTTTAAAGAGGCATAACCAATAGATACTGCCAAAATCACCCCAAGAAAATAACCAACTATTAAAGCATGATAGGTTAATTCTGGGTAGGGACCTTGGCTGATTGGCCCGGGTGGATTGGCATTAGGCACTGCCGAAGTGTGCTCTGTCATTTTTTGCTCCCATTGATGAAAGCACATGATTATAACTGAATAACACAATAAATTCATCTTGAAATCACACCAATGCCGTTGTATTGATATGAGCGTTTGCTTACATTAAAATGATTGTAAGATAGTACATGAATAGAGAAGTCTCTCCATGTCAATAAGTGTTGTTTTGAATCAGAGTGGTTTGTTATGACTCAGTGATTTTATAAAAAAAGTGATAATAAGTGTGAAACATTATTCTTTTGAAGAAGGTGTAACTTCCTGATAGACATTAATATATTTTTCAACTAAAATTTAAATATGAGTAAGAAATGAAAAAATAATATTATTTCTGTGATGTGGTTATCTATATTGAAATATTTTCTCATCTCATACAGTTACACTATCATAATGATGATAAAATAAATAGTTATCAATTTTGCTGAAAATAGTGTTAAATTGTTACTGTTTTCAAGATTTATTAATCTCATTTGAGAATGTTTAATGCATTCTTTCTTTACCGTTAAGATATTTGCCAAGGGTTTCATATGAAAAAAAACATGAGTGTTTACACTTTATCTGATAATTTAAAATCTTTGAACTCAGTGTTATCTGAACACACAAAAGACATATCATCATATGAACTGATTGGCTTAATTCATAAAAAACAAACCTGTGTTCTTATTTTTGAAGAGTCTTATATCAAAAATGTTTTGCGAGTCTGTAGACATGATAAAAATAATAATGTGAGATTTATTTGTGTTGGTGATAATCTTGATTCACAATCTAGATTAGACCTGCTCAATAATAATATTGAATATATCACGCATGAAAAGTTTTCCCAGATTAATTATGATTTCTTTGACGCGGCTTCCAAAACTCAACCCAGTAAGGTCTTAATAGTTGAAGATGATGTCAATCAGGTGCTCATTACAGAAAATATTTTATTCAATGCAAAAATGCAAGTTCATTCAGTTACCAAAGCTGAAGAGGTCATGGATGCATTGGAGGAATTTCAGCCAGATTTGATCTTAATGGATTTAAACCTTGATGGTGTTTCTGGCGATGATTTGGTCAGGATAATCAGGAAGAGACCGGAGTTTAGGCTTTTGCCAATCGTATTTTTAACAGCTGATAAGACAATTGAAACAAGGATGAAGGTGTTAAATGCTGGCGCAGATGATTTGTTAACAAAACCCATTAATCCAGATTTATTGGTTTCCGCATTGGCCAATAGAATACAGAGGAATATTCAGTTTTTTGCAGAAAATCATGATCACAATAATGACATTGTTCATGTTAATGAAGTGGACCCAAAGGAACGGGAGAATTTTATTGATTTTTATAATACAAACATAGGCAATAAGTCAGCCTCAGTAGTTTGGTTGAAACTGAGTGACAAGCGCACTTTACAAAAAATGTTAGGTTATTCAGGCTACAGGACTCTTTGCACAACTGTGTTTTCCAAATTACCATTTATTAAAATCAAAGAGATCAACCTGTGTCAATTTCTATCGGAAAACGTTTTGGTTTTAGCTATATCAGGTTTAGATGAAAAGCAACTTTCACATCACTTAACTGAGACAAGTGAGTGGTTCTTAAACAATTCATTTTCTATAGATGACAACAGTTGTAAATCAGATTTTTTTGCTGTTGTGCTCAGAAATTTTTCTGGAGATGAAGACATAGATTCGATTATTTATCGTGCAGAAAGTAAGTTGATAGATTCTGGTTCACGCACAGGTGTGATTGAATTGAAAAGCAATGATGATGTCGGAGAGTTCAGTGAGTTGAAAAGGAAAATTGAAGATTCAATTAAGTCTAGAAATTTCAAATGGCTCTACCATAAAATTATACCAACCAGTAATAAAGAGCAGAAAATTTATGAGCTTGAACTTGTTATGGATATTGAATCAAATAATGAATTAAAAGCCAGTGAATATCAGGATGTGGTCAATAAAATTGGAATGGATCGACTTTTAAACCGGTTTTCCTTTGAGCATGCCATTCAAGTGATTCGCTCCAATAAAAGTACAAATGTTGACTTGGTGTTATTGGTTAAACAATCTTTTGTCGACTACTATACCAATGAATCTAGAGCAAAGTTATTTACAGTACTTAAAAAGCTTAAGATTAAATTGGGTAAAATCGTATTCGAATTTGCTATTGAAGATGCACAAAAACATCGCGATATTTTAAAAATCATTGGTTTGGAATTCAAACAAACCAATATTTTTATTTGTTTGTCTGGTTTTGAAAATAATCAAGACATGTGGAATTTAGCTGATGTACTTCAGGTAGACTGGATTCGACTCAAGAACTTTGATCAAAGACAAACAAAATTAGATGAAGGCACAATGAGTGAGTTGGCTGATACAATCAATAAATCCAGAATTTTGTGTTATGAGGTATTTTTAGATATGACTAATCACTCAAAAATCATGCCACAAATAGAAGAATTGGGAGTTGACTATATTAAAAAATAAAGCAATGAACTAGTACCTGGATGTCTGTGAATGTATTAAGTGGTTTATGTAATCATAAATTAATTACAAATAACGCATGTTGTTTGAATATAAATTTTGATGGATTTGAATGAAGAAACAATATACCTTAAAAAATGTTTTAATTATTGCCATGATGTTCTTGGCCATTATTCCTGTTGTTTTTTTATCATTGATTTTGACCGAAAAAGCGACCAAAAGAGAGTATGCTGTAACTGAAATCAGATTAATTAATACCGCCGCAGCCATTATTCAAAATATCGATTTATTCATCAGTAAACACGAGGAGGCTGTTTCAACACTTGCTGAAACACTGACTTATTCCAATGCTCAATCCAAATTAACACTCGAAAACTGGTTGAACCTTTTTAATGACCAATATCCCAATTTTTTAACCATGCTAACCACCAATACTGAAGGCCTAATAACAGCTGGGCATCCCAAAATGACAAGAGATGGTCTGGTTTTTGAGCCTTCTGGAACCAGCGTGGCTGATAGAAGTTATTTCTATGAAGCGATCAAAACAGATGAAACTTATATTTCAGATGTGTTTCTAGGGCGAGGGTTTGGCCAAGATAAAATCATCGCAATGAGTAAGAGATTTGGTGATCCCGTTGTTGGGGTGGTTGAAGGATCTCTTGATTTATCCAGTTTCAATGAAATTGAGAAAAGTTTCGAATTGATTGGTACAGAGCTATTAATACTGGATAACAAATCACGTGTCATTTATAACAATTTTAAATCAGAATTACCGGCGTTAATGTCGATGGAGAACTCCCTTTTACTTCAGGCGCAAAACAGTGGTGATACTTGGACTTATACAGATGAAAATAATCAGAAATATTTTGTATCAAGTAAGCACAATGACATTGGCTGGGTTGCACTGTTGAGATTACCTCACCAGTATTTTGATGATTTTAAAAATTCTCAATACCTATTTACCTTTATTTGGCTAGCGGTTATGTTCATTGCTTTAGTATTGATGATTTTGGTTTTTTCAAGATCGATCATAAAACCTTTGATTAAACTAGAGCAACAAGTTAAATATTTTGACCCCAAATTAAATGTTCAGCCCCACTTGCCTTCCGTGAGGCTGCAAGAAATACAATCATTAAGTAAGTATTTTATAAAATTGAGATTGCGGTTAATTAATTCCTACAAAGAAACCCAAACCATATTACTAGATCAAGAAAATATCATTAAGCAGCGAACAAAAGAACTGCAATTGGCGGTAAATAATGCAGAGCAAGCCAATCAGGCCAAGTCGGAGTTTTTGGCCAGTATGAGTCATGAAATTCGAACACCAATCAATGGTGTGATAGGCATGTTAGAATTGTTAGATCAATCAGATTTATCCGCACACCAAAGAAAACATTTGAATTTAGCCAAATACAGTTCTGAGTCGCTTTTAACTGTGATCACGGAAATATTGGATTTTTCTAAAATTGAAGCCGGTAAAATGAAAATACAGAGCATTGATTTTAATCTGTCTCAAAGCCTTGGAAAACTGGTAAAAACAATTGCTGTAAAATCTCAAGAAAAAGGCATTGAAATGGTCTTGGATTTATCGGAGATTGAAAAAAATATGTTGGTGGGCGATATTGCACATCTGCATCAAATTTTGATTAATATCATAGGTAATGCCATTAAATATACTGAGCAAGGGTATATACTTATACAAGTACAACAAAAAATATTTGAAAACAATAAAGAATGTGAAGTAAGTTTTCATATCAAAGATACTGGAATTGGCATTGCAGAGGATAAACAAGAAGGATTATTTAATCCATTCATACAAGTAGACTCATCAACAACTCGAAAATACGATGGTACAGGCCTTGGATTAGCGATCAGTAAAAAGTTAACAGAATTGATGGGTGGTCAGATATCTTTTACCAGCCAGTTAGGACAAGGCAGTTGTTTTTCTTTTAATGTTCTACTACAACTGAATCAAAAACCTGAAATTTATCATGGTAGTCAATTCACACACGTCCCTTCTGTTTTAATTGTTGATGACAGTATACTCAATACAGAAGTCATGGAAAAACAGTTTTCGGTATGGGGAATTAATGTTGAGACTTGTAGAAGCTTTGAATGTGCTCTGATCGCATTGCAATCCTGCACTACGCATAATAAAACATTTGGTGGTGTGTTTTTTAAACAGTTGGGCTCTATAGCTGAGACGCATAAATTTATTAAACAAGCTAAAAGCCTAAGGCCTGAGTTGAAATTTGTATTCATGCATTTACTTAATGATACGAGAATATTGAAAGAAATTGGTTCATACCTCAGTTCTGATTTTATGATGCCAGCAACTGTTGATGACTTATATTCAGCTCTAGATTCAGTTGCAAATACCGAAGAGAGTGAACTTGGTAATAACACATATAATCAGCCATATCAGGCAGTTCTCAATAAGTTGGGAGAAAATAATGGACCAATACTTGTTGTTGAAGATAACGTGGTTAATCAACAAGTCGTTGTTGGTTTATTAAATGAATACAATATTAGCTGCGAAGTCGCAGAAAATGGCCGGCAAGCCTTAGAGGTTTTGAATCAAAATATTTATGAATTTAAAATGATCTTAATGGATTGTGAAATGTTCGAAATGGATGGTTATGAAACCACCAGAAGAATCAGAAATGCAGAAGCAGGTGAAAATTATACAAAAATACCAATTGTTGCATTGACAGCTAATGCCATACATAGCTCCGAGCAAAAGTGTTTAGAAGCAGGAATGAATGATTATTTATCTAAGCCACTTGATGTTGAAAAACTCTTCACAAAGATTGCTTACTATACTTCTTGATTTAATTAAATTTCATGGCTATGCATGAAACTCCTGTTTCATATTGTTTTTGCTGTTT
>CAYGTC010000041.1:0-40684 GCA_964352735.1 uncultured Alcanivoracaceae bacterium
AATTCGCCCCATTTTGTAAAAATTTAGAGGCGACAACTATCCTGACATAGGGGGCTTATTTATCCACTTATTTTAAGTACAACCAGCCCATCAGGAAAGTCATTAGTAGAACTGCCTCCATTCGCTATTGAGTGCTATCATGGCAGTGTTGACAACCCGTATATGGAGCTGGTAGCCACTGTTATTCCCAGCAACAATGAACAATGTCCCTCTGGAGCTGATTTACCACACCCACGGACTGGACCAGTAACCTATAAACACTACCCTAATGACCCTGATTGTCGTGTTTCACATTTATGTGTTGGGTTATGTTCTGAGGACTCTCCACAAGACTACTGAACAAAAGAATAAATCACAAATTTAACTTTTGTAAAGCTCTTACCCGTATTTAACAATTTATTGAATGACATTAAATGTTCAGTACGGGCAAGAACTTTGCATTAAAAGAAAAAGATTAATGGGCTAATATGTTAATTAATCAGAGAATCAGGTAAACTGAATATTCAATTTATTTTAAATGTTTATCGTAAAAAACCTCTGTCATATTGAAAAACACCCATAAAGTCTTTAGTTATTACTTGATTTTTTTTCATGCTTTTTGTTGCTGTGCAGGACAAGTCGCTGTGAAAAGATTCGACAATTTTGAACACATTTCACATCTCACCATCCGTTCTCTTACTCAAGATAACAATGGCATGATTTGGTTTACAACCGATTCAAATGTTTGGCAATATGATGGTTATTGAATCAGTCCTCTTAAAACGCTGATTCGTAATGAAAAAAATAAAACCCTCAAAAAGTTGCTCTATCAAAATGATGTTGGGTTGTGGATAGGTACCAAAGGCAATGGTTTATTGAATTACCATGAAGGAAAGCTCTCTTCTTATCAAGAAATACTCAATGCCCAATCAATCACAGCAATGGCACTTGATAAAGATTCCTTATGGGTTTCCACAGAAAAAGGCCTGCATGAGATAAAAAATGGTCAACAAAAATCATTCACTCAATTCAATGCCAATATCAATCAACCACAACAGATCAGAGCAATCATAAGAGATGCCAATCAAACACTATTAATTGGCAGCAAAAAAGGTTTGTTTCGCTTCGATAAAAGCACATCTAAATTCTCCGTCATACCACTGAGCACTGATCAAATGTCAATAATCATTTTTGATTTCCACAAGGATAAGGATGAAAATATATGGATCAGCAGTGATGCAGGCGTTTATATAAAAGACCACCAAAAACACTCTTTTGAACCTTATAAGAGGCATGTTCTCGATTTTCCAATTGCTTCTACAGTAAGTGATGATCAATACATGTGGTTTGGGTCGTTAACAGATGGTATTTATGGCATTGAAAAAAGCACTGACTTAATGACCCATATCACACACGATGTCAGCAATAAAGATTCATTATCCAGCAATTATATCGTTTCTTTACACTTAGATGATCATGGGATGTTGTGGATCAGTACCTTCACTGGTGGTATCAACGCAATCAATACCAGCGCCAGTAAATTTGGATTACATTCATCTGCCGATGATATTTTGTCTTGTGCAACGTCACTGTCAATAAATCACTTTTATCAAGATAAAGAGTCTAATTTTTTTATTGGTACAGATAATGAATTGATTAAATTCAATGCTCAAGAAAAAACATGTACAACGCTCTTATCTGGGCCAAGAGTCAATAACATCACTCTTGTAAAACCACAACAATTATGGTTAGCCACATCACAAGGATTATATGAATTTTCATATCAAAACCAACAAACAAAACCCATCAATAGTGGTATCAAACAATCAAATTTGACATTTATCCAACCACTTAATTCTGATGAATATCTGATTGGCAGTTCGAATGGACTGTATATTTATGATTCAATAAAAAAATCAAGTATTCGCACTTCATCTATTGAAAACAACAAAAGATGGACTTTCTATACTGCCGTAAAAGACCAAAACAGTCATATTTACTTAGCCACCAATCTTGGCGTTGCTGTTTTAGATGAGAATTATCACCCACAACTGATCTCAGATTTACAACAACAATTGCCATGTAATGATGTGTTATCTGTGGCTATTAAAGCCCAATCCTTATACATGGGTTGCTTTCAAGGTGGGATTTATCGTTACGATCTATTAAACCACTCATTGAATAAGTTTTCTTTCGAACAAATCTCAGATGATTTAAGTGTCCACAGTTTACAGATTGATGACAATAATAACATATGGGCCGGTACTGATTTAGGCATCAAACGATTTGATTTCGATAATCAACATGTAAAGCACTACTTTCCATCCCATGGATTACAAGGCAGTTATTTTAATCACAATGCCGTCTATAAAGATCTAGATGGAACCTTTTATTTTGGCGGGCGCAATGGTTTTAACCGATTTAAACCATCCGAAATAAAAACCAATAAAATTGCACCACATGTTGTACTGACAAATCTGTTGAGGTTTGGTAAAACCGTTGAACCTTTAACAAAAGACCAAGATTTTTATCTCAACAAGCCGATCAATAATTTAGATAGTTTAACCCTGACACACAAAGATTATGTCATTGGTTTTGAATTTGCCGCATTAGACATGAGTGATCCGTCACGCAATCACTATCAGTATCAACTAGAAGGCTTCGACCCCGACTGGACCCATGTCAATGCTGACAACCGTCGCGCAAGCTACACCAATTTACCTGCTGGTAGTTATCAATTTAAAGTCAAAGCGGCCAACAAGGACGGGCTATGGAATGATCAAGCCACAATCATTAATATTAAAGTATTGCCTGCGCCATGGTTAACCTGGTGGGCATTGGGTATTTATGTTTTGGTATTCTTTTCCTTAATATACTGGTATTGGCGCAAAAAAAACCAAGAAAGCATCCGTGTTACTAATATGCTAAAACAACAAGTAGCAGAAAGAACACAACAACTTGAGCAACAAAAAAATAAAGTCGAACAACTGTTGATCAAAAAAAATGAAATGTTTACCAACGTTTCTCATGAATTCCGCACTCCGTTGACATTAATATTGGGTCCGATCAATAAACTACTAAAGTCACCTCTACATTCAGAAGATAAGCAATCACTGACAATGGTGAATAGAAATGCCAATAGATTATTGACCATGATTGAACAGTTATTGCTTTTGGCAAAGCTCTCTGGAGAGGAGCAAATCAAGCAGCTTCCACAATTGATACATCATCAGATTTTATCCATTGTAGAAATTTTTCAATTATCAGCCAAAGAAAAGAACATCACCCTCGCCTTGATTAATAACAATAAGGCAGCCATTAATGCCACGCCACATACCATTGACACCATCTTAGGAAATTTATTATCTAATGCCATAAAATATACGCCTGTCAATGGCAAAGTCAGTGTTAATTCATACACCACAGATGATGGGTATGTCTGTATTGAAGTAAAAGACAATGGATGTGGGCTCAATAAACAACAACAAAAAGAGATCTTTAACCGCTTTAAAAGACTAGATGATCACAGTGATATTGATGGTGTTGGTATAGGGCTCTCAGTTGTTGAAGAAGTATTAAAAATCAACAATGGACAATTGACCATTGACAGTGAGCAACACGAAGGCAGCCTATTTACAGTCAAATTCGCCACCATTGACATCAACGATTCAATAGAACTGAATACCGCAGATGAACCATTGATACTGACCAATCAATTGGCAAAGAATGCAATATTACAGGCTTCAACTCCTGAAAAAACCCAAGTATCTCTGGGACAGAAAAATCAGGAAACCATACTCATTATCGAAGACAATGACGACATGCGTCAACACATTGCTGACAGTCTAAAATCACACTATAACTGTTTACTGGCCAATCGAGGCAAAGCGGGTATTGCATTAGCCATCAAACACATACCAGACATCATCATTTGTGATGTTATGATGCCAGAAATGGATGGCTTTAAAGTCAGCCGAACTGTGCGTTCAGATTCTAGAACATCACATATCCCACTGATTCTTTTAACAGCACTGCATGACAAGGAAAGCCGAATCAAAGGCTGGAGAGAACATGTCGATGCTTATTTAACCAAACCTTTTGATGCCGATGAATTGTTATTGCAACTCAATAACGTATTGATCATCAGAAATATTTTAAAAAAGAAAACAGGGCAATTGATCAAAGCTGGGCAACAATCATCTGAGAACATTGATTTACCAAAAAAAGACAAAGAATTCATCGACAAGTTGAATGCTTTAATCAAAGAGAATTACAAAAACCCCATTTATCAAAGAATACAATTGGCAAGCGATATGGCAGTCAGTGTAAAACAGCTTCAAAGAAAAACCAAAGCACTCATCGACAAAAACCCCATGGAGTTATTAAGAGAATATCGTCTACAAAAAGCGGCGGAAAAACTCAAAGAAGGCTATCAAGTCAGTCTGGTTTCTGATCAGGCCGGCTTCAATTCAGTATCACATTTTTCTCAATGTTTTAAAGCGAATTTTGGCATCACTGCCAAAGCCTATCAAATGACTTGTAATGAACAAACCGATTGAAAGATCACCATAGCTATTAATTCTGATGTCAATGTATTGCTTAAGTGTAGACAATAAAATTTTATTTAAAATTCAATAACCAATGACCTGAATTTTATAAGTTCTCGTCTACAAACATATACTTATGGTCTTGTTATGTAGTCCATTTGCTTTTTCTTAAACCATTATCAGACAGAGCCCCTTTTATGATGACAGCAACTAATTTAAAACGTAAACTTCAATTGACCATTGCCACAGCTCTCATCATTGTTACAAACTTGCAGGCTCAAACATTTCAAGACCAAACAAACAAACGATTTCCTCCTGCAACCAATGATTTTACCAATCAAATCACCATTGGTGATATTGATAACGATGATGATTTGGACATCATTTTTGCCAATGGTGGCAATTTTATTTCTCAAGGCAAAGATGAGCCAACACGAATCTATATAAACAATGGATCAGGCCAATTTACCGACGTTTCAGACAGTCAGCTGGGTTTTGAGGGCATCGTCAGGGGTGCAGAATTGGGTGACATCGATAATGATGGAGACCTTGATATGATTCTTGTCCAAGATTTTGATCGGCAACCCCAATTATTCGTTAACAATGGTACTGGTAACTTTACTAATGTTAGCGCAACACAACTACCGATTTTGACATTGAGCAGTTCGCGCGCTCAGTTTGCTGACATCGACAATGATGGAGACCTCGACTTGTACATTGCCAGTGGCCAAAATAGTAGGTTTGGCTGTGGTCAAAATATCATATTGGTCAATGATGGTACAGGGACTTTTACAGATGAAACACTGACATTACACCCCATTGAAAACCTCTGTGAAAACATGGATGTGACTTTTGCGGATATTGATGGAGATTATGATCTTGATGTGCGTGTTGGTAATCGAGATGGCAGCAGTCGAATGTATGTCAATGATGGCACTGGAAAGTTTGCAGCCAGTAATACCGTGCCAGCTGACAGTTCTACCTATTCTTATGACTTTGGCGATGTTGATGGCGATGGCGACCTTGACATGCTGGGTGCCAATTCAAGAGCAGGCTCATCAGGAGAAGCTTTGTTCATCAATAATGGTTCAGGTGTATTCACTGATGCCAGCAACCAAATCTCTCCAAATCCAGGTGGAGATGATGACAATGACAGCAAGTTTATTGACATTGATAGTGATGGAGATTTAGATTTGATTATTGCCGCATTGAGTGCGGCATCAGAAAAAGTCTACGTCAATGATGGCAGTGGTAATTTCACATTAACAACAAATATCATCGCACCTATTGCCGATTCTAGCTTGGATATCATGGTTGCGGATCTTACTGGTGATGGCCGATTGGATGTGGTCACTGCACAAGGTGAATCGGGTGTTTTCACCAATCGCATTTATGTTAATGTCACAGGCCCTGTAGATGATCGCCAACCACGCATCATTGCCACAGAGACTGTTGCCAATAACGTCAGTACAAGTGCACAATCAGTTCGCGTTGCTGTATTAGATGACATGAGTTCTGACCGAAATTTCTTTAGCAAGGCAGTGACACTGCATTACAGTGTAAATGGCGGCCCAGAACAAACCGCAGAGATGAATTACAGTGGTGGACAAATTTACAGAGCTACAATCCCAGAACAAGCAACAGGCAACACCATCAATTATTTCATCAGTGCTACAGATTACGCCAACAATACAGTCACTGGGCCGAGTCAGTCATTCAGTATTGGTGATGAAATATTCATCAATGGTTTTGAATAAAGTCTTTATCTAATTATTCGAAACCATCCATAAAAATCGTATCATCGACGCATGGGTGAGCAGAGTTTCTTATACTTTGCCAATGATCTTCGATAATCACTGATCTGTAGCCAATATTTACGGGTTGTCCATGCAAATGGGGGAAGCGACCATTTTGACCAGTGTTACCACCTGAATTATTTGGGATACATGCTGCTTGAGGGTCAAAAGAGACAGGCCCCCATGTGGCTACACCTGTATTACTCAGACCATAATATTCACAATTCTGCGCCCTAAAAGCATCACAACCGCCTTCTACACCAAATACTTCCCTGTTATCTGGAGGCGCACACATATCATTATTGGTCTGCAAACCCAAAGTACCAATCCGATCGGTATATTCTGTCAATAGTGGATAATTAATAGTTTCACAAACTTCAGGAATCAAATGCGCCAAAGCAGCAAAACCCCGAATGGGTCCTGCTGATACTGCCATATAGGCTGAACCTGGAGATTTCGGCGGCCCATCAATGATGTTATGCGGATCTCGTGTGGTTTTTTTACCGCCGCTGGTTGTACATTCACCCAATGCACCGTCATAGCATTGCGAATCCAATAATTCAGACCAATATCGACCAATATCATAACGCCCCATGCTGTTTGTACCATCGCCCCAAATAGGGCCATTGATACCAACATTGATTTGTTCTAATTCTTGCGGCCCTGTTCCTGCTAACTCTCCTTGACTCACTCCCAGCATCGTTAAACTGGTTTGTTTAAGTACATCTCGATAAAAACTTCCATCATAAAGCGCGGCAAATAATACAGCTGGTGGAAACTTACCCAGATGTTGGCCTGCGCCAGAACCCCATCCTGCTGTCCTGACATCATGATCATAAACACTGTAATATAAATCTTTTCCGTATGTCAAAATTGCTGCCAAGGCTTGTTGTGTTTCTTCAGAAGGATTGCTTGCAGCCATCAAAGAAACCACATCACTGACAAAAGAACGAGCAACACCAGCGGCATAATCATCAACAAACAAATTGGCCCTAAATGCCCTTCCACCCTCTGAAAAAGTTTCTCCAGAAGAGCTTTGGATAGAAAAAATCTCTGTGCTGTGTGACCATTTTTGTCTGATATTTGCCAATTGTTGGCCGTTAAGAGGCGATAAATATTTGAGCTTAGGCATTCTGTTCAAATCAAATGCAGAGAGATCCAATAACTCTTTATTCACCTCATCAATGCTTGGCCTCAACATTGTTTTGCCTGCATTGACAGGTACGTTCTGTAAAATGGTGACGACATGATAAGCTTCAGCACAATTGCCCAATATGGCATTGGTTCCACATCCGCCATGTTGGTTTTCATCTCTTTGTATGGCAGCAACCAAAGAGGTATTTTGGTTAAAACTCATGGGTAAATCCGCCATCAGGTTCTGTTTAGCATCATAATTACCGTAGTTTTGATCCGGATCAGATGATAAGAGTCCAATTGCGTCTACTTTTGCATTCTCATCCAGGGAAATTGAGCCACTTCCAGAGCCAGTTAAGCCAGAGATAGTCACAACATTTTGTCCATCAGCTGGGGCTATCCAAAAATCACCATTAGCAAACTGACCACAATAGGCATCTTCTCCCGCTGAATTAAAAGTCCAGTTAAAACCAACGGTTCTTGAGTTGCCAACGTTAATGTCAATATTTTGCCCGGTACAAGGTGATGACTGATCTATTGAACCACAGTCACAAGCCGAGTTGGCCAATGAAACCACACCCAATAGAACAATAATAGCGCATCTACTTTTGATTTTCATAAGCCTATCCTCAAGTTATTAAACTATAATAAGAATTCTCAATGTTTTTATTGTGATGTTATTATCAAAAATTCACATCAACATATGATTGTTTATATCTATTCAGATATGATCGACTGAAATATCACAAGTGATCTGTAAAAATCAATGAACAGACATTGAGATGAAAAAACTGTCAACAGAGCTAACAGTTCTGACCAATTACTGTACATTTTTATGATCGATCGCAATTTATCACTGATTGCTGCGTTAAATCGGCGTTTTGATCAACTAAGACCTCAGCATATCAGCCCGAATATTTCATCAAAACGGTAAAGAAGCTGATTTCACCTATGAAAAACATGGAGTTAAACAAGTTTTGTAACAGTGTACTTTGTACCTGAATGGTTTTATGAAAAAAATTGCAGGTAATAGCGTGCTATTGGCCAGATTTATAACAAAGATTTGGTGAGTTTAATCAATTTTTACTTGTCATTGTAGTTATGTTGAGGTCTCCAACTATCAATCACAAGTTTTTAAGCTTTTATGTTTCATTAATAGATAGAGGCTGATAATGAACATAACAACCACAAATGGAATGGCTGAAAATACCACGACATTCCAACCATAATTGAACAAAACCCATCCTGCCAATAAGGATGAAGCCCCCTGAAAGCTGAAAATACTGAAGTCATTAATCGCCTGCGCCTTGTGTTTCTCATGAGATTTGTAGCTGCGATGTAACAAAGAAGTACCTGAAAAAAACAAAAAATTCCAGGCAATGCCTAAAATGATCAATGCCCACCAAAAATGCAAAACACTGTGTCCTGATTTTGCCACCACCAATACCACAGCAAACATGATTGCACCAATGAATAAGATATTACGAACACCAATTCGATTACTCAACCAACTGGTCAACAAAGAAGGCAAATACATGGCTGCAATATGTGATTGAATCACCCATTTGGTACTTTGTAAAGAGTGTCCATGTAATTGATGCATGCTCAATGGAGTAGCCGTCATGATGTAACTCATTAACCCAAATCCCAGTGCAGCAGCCAATAAAGCAATGATGAAAATGGGTTGCTTAACGATGCTCAATAACGGTCTAGCAGGCTCGAGTTGCTCTTCAACAACAATATCAGGGTTTTTAAACCACAACATTAAAATCATTGAGATCAGTGTCATCACAGAAATGCCCCAAAACGCACCGGCATAGCCAAATGACTCACCCCATCGAACACCGAGGATTATGGTACTATTCATCGCCACTTCTGGTCCAATCAAGGCTGAAAAAATGCCCGCAAACATCAGAATAGATAAAACCTTTGCCACATCACCACCATGATCGACACTTTCGATTGCAGCAAAACGCAATTGTTGTACGAAAGCACTACTGATACCTAAGAAGAATGCACAAATGGTAAAAACCATAAATGATTCATGAATAATAGCAAAACCTGCCATGATAGAACCCGTAAAAGCGCTTAAAAAACCAATAATTGAGGCATTTCTTCGGCCTATTTTTTTTGCCAAAAATGCCGCAGGGATAGTGCCGCTGGCAGTACCGGCTACCATCACCCCAAGAGGTAAAGTCACTAAACTGGGATCTGGTGCCATACGTCCAGACAAAATACCTCCAATAAAAACCATGATTGGGGCCGTCGTTGAAACCAATGGTTGTGATAAAAATAACAGGGTTATATTGTTTGGTAAATCAGTGAACTTGCGGATAGACAATGCCACTGCAATCAAAACCAATATGATCAATAATAAGGGATATACTTGTTGAATAATTTCGATCAATGATACGGCCTTTTTTGTCTTTAGAATAAATAGCTGTCGTGAATCATGACAGCTCAAGCATGTTATGTAGATTCATAACTCTATAAAAGACCCATCATAAATCATACGCTTACATTAATACCGATAAATTAGCGATTTAATGAAATAGTCACCAACAAACCTCTTCTTAATGTTGTCTAAATGAAAGTGATAATGTATTTACCCTGCCACATGGACTTGACTCAAGACATGATCGGAAGGAAGATAGATCAGTATTTTTAATCAACTCACTAATGAGATGTATGATCACTTTAAATAACATTCAAGCTCAAGCCAAGCAATGCTCACTCTGTAAAGAACACTTGCCCTTAGGCCCACGACCGGTATTTCAGGTCAATCCAGAGGCGAGGATTTTAATTGCAGGTCAAGCACCAGGAATCAGAGTACATGAAACTGGCGTGCCATTTAATGACCCCAGTGGAGATCGATTGAGGGTCTGGCTGGGTATTGATAAAGAGACTTTTTATCACTCAAAACACATTGCCATTTTGCCCATGGGCTTTTGTTATCCTGGCACAGGTAAATCAGGCGACATGCCACCACGTAAAGAGTGTGCTGAAAAATGGCGTCGACAATTCCTTGACTTAATGCCCAATCTTACACTCATTTTACCCATCGGTTTATACGCCATCAATTGGCACCTCAAAGATAAAAAGAAACGTAATTTGACAGAAACAGTAAAAAACTGGCACGCCTATTGGCCTGACCACCTGCCTCTTCCCCACCCAAGTCCACGCAATAATATTTGGCTCAAAAAGAACCCTTGGTTTGACAAAGAAGTGCTGCCACAACTCAAGTTGGCAGTTCAACAGTTGATTCAGCCTTCCTGACAAGTCTATCTGCCATATCATATCAGTTGAGGTATTAATGCCTGCTTTTTTATGCATTTGAGACTCATATAACAATTCGATATGAAGACCAAGTCTATAATTTGAAGTTTCTCAAGACTGCGTATTAACCATGTTGATAAAGAAAAAGGCCATAATTAAGTTATTATTCTTGATGATTTTTGCCTCAATATACTCACAAAGCTATGCTGGTCAAAACCAATTCTCTGTCTTACTGTTTATAAAAACTGTAGGCTTTGAACACCCGTCAATTGATGATGCAGTACAAGCCATCACTTTGATGGGTAATGAAAATGAATTTTCTGTAACAGTCTCTGATCAAGCCTCCAGTTTCACTGTCAGTAATTTGCAATCATTCGATGCCGTTGTTTTTTTGATGACAACCGGAGATGTACTGAATGACACTGAACAAAGCGCTTTTGAACACTACATACAAAATGGTGGTGGTTATGTCGGCATTCATTCTGCCAGTGATACAGAGTATGACTGGCCTTGGTATGGCGCATTGGTTGGAGCCTATTTCAACAATCATCCAGCCATTCAAAGCGCTACCATCAACATTGAAAACAAAACACATCCATCCTCACAGAATTTACCATCACCCTGGATACGCACCGATGAGTGGTATAACTTCCAAAGTAATCCACGCGACAACCCAAATATTAACGTATTAGCAACATTAGATGAATCAACATACAATGGCGGCAATATGGGCGATGACCACCCAGTGATTTGGTATCAGCCCTACGATGGCGGCCGATCATGGTACACGGCTTTAGGCCATACAGCTGCCAGCTACACTGAGACTGATTTTCTTGATCACTTACTGGGTGGCATAAAATACGCTGCAGGTGTTGCGCCTGCAGACCCTTTAGTTGTCGATGAATCTGGCCAGTGGTTTAAAAAACAAAACAGCAATACACCATTTTTTATGGCGGGCGTTGGTGGCCCTGAAGGATATTTGTATGAAACTGATACCAGAAAACAACAAATAGTAGATCAACTGATTGCATCTGGTGCCAATGCTTTATACATGCATTCGATTCGGTCTTTTGCTGGTGATGGTTGGGATTACGAAGACCCTTTTAATATTCACGAAGATACCAGCAGCGGTATCGCCGATGGTGTCTTTGCCAATTGGCGTCAGTTTTTAACGCAACTGGATGCCAACGGCATAGTGACCTGGATGCATGTGATTGATGATACCGCCAGACCCTGGGGGTGTGATGTCCCACTGAATCAAGAAGCCAAAGATTATATTGCGCAATTGGTCACAGCCTTTCGTGATTTGAATCACTTGGTGTGGTTATCAGGAGAAGAGTATTTAATGGGTGTTTGCACCGATGCCCAAGACAAAGCTTTAATGCAAGCCATTGCGGATGAAATCAAGCTTCATGATGCCATCCACCCAATTGGTGTTCACCATAACAACGGTCAAGCCATGCAATTTGCTGACGATCCCAGCATTGACGTCTTTGCACAACAAATTTGTGGCGCACAATCACACCGTTCACCAGAAGGCGTTCATGCCCAAGCCTCATTCAATGAAGATTGGGTTTATGTCATGGCAGAGTGTCATCCCTGGCACCTCAATTTATTGCACGACAACGACAGAACGCTGATACGTCAATCCAATTGGGGAACTGCATTAGGAGGAGGTTACACTTTGTTATATAACGCTTACGAATGCAGCCACGGCGGTAAATTGTGCAGCAGAGATGCCAATGGTAACCCTGCCAGCATCAGTGATCCACATGATCCATCATCAGATATACTGGGTGATCTGAATCACATCAGAGAGTTCATGTCATCCAGTCGATTCAATGAACTGACGCCCAATGACACCTTAGCCAGTGCCGATACCGATTGGGTCATGGCAAATACAGTTGAAGGTTTATATGTGTTGTATGCCAAAGACAACCCATCTTCAATGGGCATTATAAATTTAACAGCTGGTGATATTCGCTTACATTGGTTTGACCCATTAACTGGCAATAGAGTAACGCTAAAATCAGATGGTGCCAATGGCCCTTTTGCGGTGCCCGCAACTTTTACTACAGAAGCCGCATTATTTATTGAATATCTTGGTGACATTGTCAACCGACCACCCATGGCTTTCAATGATGGTTATCATACCAACACAAACGTTATACTTGAAGTCAGTGCCCCGGGTATTCTGATGAATGATTTTGATGCTGATCAGGACCCGCTGACAACAACATTGGTCAACGATGTCAAACATGGCACCCTGATTTTAAATGATGACGGCAGCTTTAATTACCAACCAGATAACGATTTTCAAGGCACTGATGAATTCACCTATAAAGCCAATGATGGACAAAGTGAATCTGGACAAGCCACTATCAATATTCAAATCACTGATATCAATGATACGCTTGTGGCCATGCTCATTGACAGCAGTAACAATACTCAAGTCAGCGTCATCAATAACAACCAACAAATTCTGGTCACTGACCTCAATTTTACAGCCTTTAGTGTTGAAGCTTTACAAACCCCAGTTGGGACCAACAGCGTACGCTTGACATTAACTGGACCCATCAATGAAACCAGAGTAGAAAACGCCGCCCCGTATGCTTTATTTGGTGACACTAAAGGTGATTTTAACAGTGTCGAGATCATCAATGGCGATTACAATTTACGCCTACAAGCCTTTAGTGCGGCTGGAGCAGGAGGTAATCTGCTAGCAGAATCTTTGATTGACTTTTCATTCACTGATCCGCTTGATGATGTGATATTCATTTCTGGATTTGAATGATAATGATTCAAATCCAGATAAGCTCAATGTTTTTTACTCCATCACAGTTTTCTCGGAACAGTAAAAAACACTCAGAATCTCATTTTGATTGTTTTATTTGCTCTACAGCTCTGATGCTGGCTTCAAGTGCTCCTTCTAAATATCCATTATTGCGACCGCCATTTGAAGCCGTTTCTGCTCCAGAACACAAGATACTTTTTAATGCTTTTGACTCCTCATCAATCATACCAAAACCATGTTGCGGGTTATTATCTTGTAAATCTTTTTTTGAGGCAGTAAAGGGTTCTTGAGCCCAATCTATAATAATCATTCGATCAGGTTGCTGTGCTTGTTGTCCAAACAATTGAATCAGTTGATCTGCGATGGCTGTTTTTATGGTGGACTCATTTTTTCTTTGATCAAGCGACCAGCCCATGAAACCACACAAGGCGTTGTGACCATCAACACTGGCATCATGTATTTCACGCAAAGGTCCAATATCACTGAAAATATCACCTGATAAACCCAGTTCTTTCCAAAAAGCTTGTTGATATACAATAACAATTTTGGCCTGGTTTGCCATCCAAGTTGGTAGATGTAACCATTGTTGTCGCTTATTATTTGATAATGCTGGAAAAAATTCTATATTTTGCGCCAACAATCTCGGCGGCATGGCTGTTATCACAAAACGGCTCTTTAAGGTTTCTGATTTGCCGTTGTGAAGAATTGTGGTTTCAATGTGATGATCTTCAATATTTCTGACCTGTGTAACAATATTATTTAATCGAATGGATTGAGGTTTTATGGCTTTGGTTAAATGATGAATGATGGACTGAATGCCACCAACTAAACGATAAGAACCCTGCATAGAAATACCATTAACGCCTTTAAATATTTGGCCATCAGAACGTTGATATAGCTCTGCACCTTGAGCATATTGTAAATAAACTTTATCTGCCAGCCCCAGTTCATTAATCAGTTTATGCAAGTGGATTTGATTAGGCCAAAACCACGAAGGACCCAAATCAAAAGCTGGCTTTGATGGATCATAGTCGCCGGCATCATCAGCATTAATGGAAACGATTCTTCCACCCAATCTATCACGGGCTTCCAAAAGCACAATACGAAGGCCCAATTGGTTGAGCAGATAAGCACTGTGCAAACCACTTAAGCCGCCACCAATTATGGTCACATCAGCAAACATTTTTACAAATCCACAAAGATCAGTTGCGACATATTGAGCGGTTTAATCGTTAATCTTTTAATAATGCATCTAATTCATCATTCACATACAATTGATACAAATCATCAAAGCCCCCGATTGAGCGTTCATCAAAAAATATTTGTGGAACGGTGCGCCGTCCTGATAATTGCATCATTTTTTGTAACAAACTCCTATCCCTTGAAACATCTATTTCACTATAATCAAAGCCCAATTTATCCATCAATGCTTTTGCACGAACACAATAAGGACACAAGGGTTTGGTATAAATTTTAATTTTCATATTTTCTCTCACTTACACAATGCATCAATCCACTCATTTTGAGCATTAATTCGCAACATATTTCCATCCACACGGTCTAGTAAAATAGCACCTTCTAACCCTGACATGATGACTTTTGCCAATTGAAAAGCCCCCAAATTGGAATGAATGTGGTGCTTATGTTTATCTAACAGTTCACTCAGCCACTGCTCAGCGCATTCAAAGTATTGACTCAACAATTTCCTATTATCTTCGCTTAATGTTGACACTTCAGCGGCCAGCATTCCGCACAGACAAAATTTTCCAGTTTTAACAACATCAATAAAAATTTGCACAAATGCCTTCAATTTACTTTTTAAATCGGTAAAATTATCATCAATTACATGCATTTGATCAACCAGGTTTTGTGTATATTTTTCTATCAGGGCCTTTGCCAAATGGGCTTTCTCAGGGAAATAATAATGCACACTTGAAGATTTGATACCAATTTCATCAGCCAAAGTACGAAAACTCAAATTATTGAACCCTGAATTTTGCACCGCTTCTGTCGCTGTTACTTCTAATATATCTTTTTTACCAGACATTTATTTAAACCCTCAATAGAAATAATTATTATCAAAACCGAAATATGTATCTACCAATAGGTAGAATTTAATTGTTCTGCACAATAATAACACAATAATTTATAAACAAATACTTTCTTAACAATATTTATCAATCAAGCTAATAATGCCAATCCACTTGTGTAGAACCAATCCATTACAGTGCTAATAGACCAATTTCAATTGTGGCCATTGTTCTTGCCATTGTTTATTTTTAACTCGATTAAAAAAAACAGAAATTTCTCGATTCGAGTTGTGGGTAATTTCACCATTGAAAAGACTGCTTAAACCAAAAACGCTGGCAACAGATAACGAATCATCTTCATTCATCGCAATGCCAACTGCCGTCTCTTTCTCAGGCCAATAACTCATGGCATGCTCAGTATTATGATAGGCTTCATCACCATTTTTTAAATGCATGATGGCCTGATTTTTTACCTGCCACGGCATTTCTGGATACATTCTATTGAGTTCTTTGGATACTTTTTTTGCCCTGCTACCTGATGGATCTGCTCGATCAAAGAATACAATATCGATGTCATTTAATGGTGTTTGTTTGTCATGTAAAACATCCCAAATACAATTTCTAACGAAACCCGCTGCCACATAACAATCTGGCAGCATCAATGATCGCACAATAGATAAAACATTCATACGAAAATTATCTCCTCTCATTGCATTGTTCAATCGATCGATATATTGAACCTCTTTCACATTTGTTATTTGCATCGATAAACGCTGTATTTTTCTTATAAATCAACTGATCATATTCTATCAATTTGACAATGGTAAATGGAATTATTATCGAACTTCAAACCCATTATTTGTAACCGACCTGACCATAAATATGACAACCAAATTGAATTTTCAATAATAAAAACAGGTTCATTCACTCATCAATTCAAACACTGCCTCAACGCCTTAATAAATACATCATATTAGAGGTGGTTCAACAAATCTCAAGTGGCCTGTCTTAATCCAAACTTTAGCTCCAATCGATCCTGTTTTAGCCTTGAATTGTCCTCCAATCGGGATTCTTAACCAACTGAATTTTCTCAGTGTTTCTCCACTTTCTAGAAAGTCACCGGCTAAAACCAGTATTTCACAACTTTCACGACAGTCAAGCTCAACAGTGGTGTTTGTTTGCCATTGTTCCATTCTGACTTCTTCTCTGCTGTCTTTATATAATGGAGTGACTAAGACACCTGCCCGATTTGGATCAGAAATTGCGCCAATTTTATCCATATGTGTATTGATGTGAGTTCGGTCTTTTAAATCAAATTGCCATAATTTTACAAATATCACACAACCAGGTTCAGAACCTGGTGTGTGTTGAGATTGAGGCGGGTTTCTGATGTATGACCCAACAGGAAAATCTCCATGCTCATCTTGAAAGACACCTTCTAGGACAATAAATTCTTCACCACCAGTATGAACATGCCCAGAAAAGTGACTACCTGGATCATAGCTAACAATGGTTGTTGCTCTGGCCACTTCATCACCAACTCTATCCAACATACGTCTTTTCACACCTTTCATTGGAGAATCAAGCCAAGGTAAATCTGCGCTGTGCACCACCACCCTTTCCTCAAATTTAGCATTTATTTCCATCGTACTGTCCTCATTTAAAATGTTTAACCCGAAATACTGGGACGAGCTGCAACGCGTTGTCGCCATGCCTGTAAGTTTTTGCATTCACTTGGGATATCTATTTTAGCAAACTCTGCATAACCCAAACCCGCAAATACTGTAATATCAGCCATTGAAAATTTTTCCCCTGCTACATAGGGAGAACTGGCCAAAATTCCATCAAAATACTGCATGCCTTCTAAAGCCCGTTCTCGTTGCTTTTCACCCCATTCCTTATTCTGATAGGTCTCTAACTCAGGCCCCAATCCTTCAGTGGCATGATGAAAATACCCTCCAACAGCATCCATAACGCCTTGTTCTGCTCTTCTTTGCATCATGTGCACAACAGCCCTTTGCTTAGGCGTTGAACCAGTTAAGTTGGGGCCTGCTTTGAAAGTATGATCTAAATATTCAGTAATGGCTGTGCATTCAGCAATGATAGTTCCATCATCCAGTTCAAGCACAGGCACTGCACTGCTGGGATTTTTGGCCAAAAAATCTGGTTTACGGTGCTCACCTTTAAGCACATCAACATGGATAAACTCCACTTGATCGGTAACACCTTTTTCCGCCAAAGCTATGCGCACACGCGCTGGGTTAGGAAAGCCTTCAAAATCATAAATTTTCATAATTGTTCTCTTAGAAACCTATATTTGACTATTTAACGAAAGAAAAAAATAGCTATGCAATGGTCTCTCTTTATTTAATGTTGTTAATTCAAACAGTGATTAATCAGGAATGACCTTTCACTGCTACTCAATTGATTGACATGTCTAAATACAGTCTTTTGATGCCTTTGCCTCATTGAATAATATCTTCTTGAACAAAAGCCGATTGTTTCGCAAAACATGTCATCAAATCACTGATTTCAAACTTTTTTAGTTTTTTACCATTTATGCATCTACCAGTAGATAGATAAATTAATGGATTGCTTTGATTTTGTCAAGTGCCTGATCAAAATTAATCAGTCTATTGAATAATGCTTTTATCGATGAATGCTTGAATGTATCTAATTAAAGGTATGATTTTAGTAATAAAAACAGTGTATTATGATGAATTGGATAGTGATGTAGCGCTCAATACGCTATAAACCTACATTCAAGACTCACAATTCCTGAATGCAGGTTGAAACAATAAGAGATCAAATTGAGCAGCTATTCGAAATTGTCAGCAAAAATCCTGTCATTATGAAAGTTGGCCAACAACATATTGAAATTGCCATTGTAACTGAAACCAGTAATATAAATTTCTTCAGTTTGCGGGTTTTCGGTCACTCCAATGGCATTGTCCCAAAATGAAATCGCATTAAAAGTATGAACCGCTTTTCCTGATCGACCAATGCCCCATGTGGTATCCAAATCACCTGTCTTTTTAAACAATGCCATCGCTACGGCCGATTTAAATACGCCATTTTGATTGGGGTTTCCAATGCTACCAGCCAAAAGTATGGAACCATCATTCTCAATGTAAATTTCTGCTGCCGTATCATTTGTCTCTCCGACAGTAAGGTATGAAAACCCGACAGAAGACCAACCCGTTGCATTTGGTCCGAAACTTGAATCCATCATCATTTCACCTGAAATGTTTCTATTGTATCTGGTTACGGCAAAATCCAAACCACCAGGCCCAGGTAATGAACCCGCAACCAATAATTGCTGTGTTCCATTATCATCAAAAGTAAAAGCCATATCAGACAAAAACTCACGGCTGTCCAATACCACACCCGAAACCTGTGTGGACCATTTGCGTAATAACATTCCTGATAAATTGAATTCACAAAAGGCCATATTCCAACCATCGCCTGCGACACCATCGCCTTCAAAGGCTGATCCACCAACAATGACCGTATTATTGACAGAGTCCCAAACCAGCGCTTCGGCTTTATCTCGACTGCCAGCGGCATTGTTTTGGTCAAAGAAACAGAGATTCTTTCCATCAGCGTCAAAACTGGTATCTATGCTCAAGGCGCCACTTACAGGGTCATTATTTAACATCAAAATACCAAAATCGGTATCTTCACTGCCTGTTCTTTCTATCTCAGCAGCAATCACAACTTTATTCAATGAATCGATGTAAATTAAATCGGCAAAGATATCATCTTGGCGTTGAAATGAGCTACCCACATCAAATGCAATGGTCATGGCATCAATAGTAACACCACTTACATTTATGTGATTGACCCTGATGTCCGAATGACATTCAGCATCATTTGAAGTCGGGCAAAATAACCTTGAATAGCCCACAAAAACACCATCAGCAGCATCTAAAGCCAATTCATAAGATAACTGATCAATGGGTGCTGGTGGAATGGCCATTAATACTTGACCGTTGGAACCAAAAGCAGAATCGATTTGTCCATTGGGCAAGTACCTTAAAATTTGCGCTGCCTTGGCCTCTATGCCTGAGGACAGTTCGTATTCAAAGGTGCCAGCAACCAGTATACGTCCCTGTGAATCTACGATCACATCGCCTCCATAATATTCAAGTCCCAATTCTGTACTGCCCTGTATATCCCATCCATCAGTGGTGCCATCATTACTGAATGATTGATCCAGTGAGCCTAAACTAATCGCATACATATCAGTGGTGACCATTAAACTCAAAAATATTGTAATAATTTTTTTCATATCGCTTTTTTGTAATTGACTTATTCAGCTTAACGATAAAACATTCTCAGATAGGACAAGCTTTAAAATAATAAACAGATGATGAATTAAATAACGGATCGTCTCAGATAAAAGTTATAATCAGAACTAATATCTTTATCAATCGTTTATGGAACACACATACCGCCAAGCTCAAATCGAAGATATTCAGCAAATATTGCATGTCCGTCATGCCGTACATGAGAATGTGTTGTCAGATCCAAACAGCATCACTCACGCCATGTGCGAAGATTTTTTGAAGTACTCTGGGCGAGGTTGGGTTTGTGACATTGAGCAAAAAATTGTAGGCTTTTGTTGTGCAAACATCAATGATTACTCAATTTGGGCCTTGTTTGTTTTGCCAGATCATGAAAGCAAAGGCATAGGCAAACATTTGCTGAAACTGGCCACCGATTGGTTATTCAAAGTTGGCGCACAAACCATCCATTTATCAACCGATACCGGTACGCGTGCAGAGGGTTTCTACCTCTCTCAAGGGTGGCAAAAGGGTCGAATCAATGAAAAAAATGAGATTTGCATGACATTATCTCAATTTAAACACCTATAAATCTTACACATAACATTAATAAATAATATGCAGTACATTACAGCGCAAAATAACGAAAATCATCAAATACCAATAAAATTATACGCTGCACAATCAGATCAACAAGTGATCATAATATTACCAGCCATGGGTATCTCAGCGCGCTTTTATCAACCCATTGCTCAACAGCTATCTGATCAAGGCATCAACGTCGTTTTATTTGAGCAAAGAGGGCATGGGCACAGCAGTATAAGGGCATCAAGACAATGTGATTATGGTTTTAAAGAATATTTAACTCAGGATGTTCATGCTGTTGTTCAATGGGTAAAAAAGCACATACCCAGTGCACAGATCAACTTGATGGGGCACAGCTTGGGAGGGCACATGGCCAGTTGCTATACTGGCATCTACCCACATAATATCGATCGGGTTATTTTGTCAGCCTGTGGTTTGCCACATTATACGGCCTACCAAGATAAAAAGCGTTGGCAAATACAGTTTTTATATCACATGATTCCTTTGGCGCATTGGTTTTATGGTTATTTTCCTGGTCACCTATTCAAATTCGCTGGTCGTGAAGCCAGATCACTGGTTAATGATTGGCGCAGCTTAATTAAAGATCACACATACACCGCTGCTGGTATAGATCATGACATTGATAACGGCATAAAACACTACCAAGGTGCAGTACTCAGTATTGGCTTTGATGCAGACACTTTGTCACCACAAAAAGGCATTCATATGTTAAATAACAAATGGTCCTCTGCAGAACTTAGCTACAAAGTATTCACCTCAAAAGAATTGCAATTTCCTGCAGATCATTTCAAGTGGGTTCGACAGCCAGAGCAAGTTTCTCAACTGATAAAATCTTGGATTAATTGTGACGCCTCAAAAAAATGTTCAAATATTAAATCTTCGCCAACCAATTGAAATAACTCATCAAATACTACCACATAAAATTTAACAGACTCACTCTCGCAACAACGGGTTAATCTAAAACTGACTACCAGCATGTCATGTACATGTGTTTGCCATTATCTAACATTAGACTGGAATAAAAATCACCACTAAAACAATCAGTCAAAAATTAATACTTATTGGCCAATTGAACTTCAGTGTTTTCATGCAACGTTTTAATCACTTCTGTATCGTGCTGATGTGGTGGTTTTTTCATCTTGTCCAAAATCACATACCACACAGGAATGAGAATCAAAGTGATGACCGTTGCAAACAGAATACCAAAGGCCAAAGATATCGCCATAGGAATGATCACTTTAGCCTGCATTGATTTTTCTAATAGCATCGGCACCAACCCGAAAAAGGTGGTTAATGAAGTCAATAATATGGCTCTGAACCTACGTGAGCCAGCAGCCAAAGCTGCTTCAAGGGTAGTATGTCCTGCTTGCTTGAACTTGTTGATAAAATCAACCATAACAAGTGAATCATTGACCACAACTCCACCTAAGGCAATCACACCAAATAAGGAAATCATACTCATGGTATAACCGGTAACCCAGTGCCCAATGATGGCCCCTGTGACTCCAAAAGGTATCACCATCATAATGATCAATGGTTGTGTATAGGATTTTAATGGAATCGCCATCAACATATAGATAAACAGTAAAGCAATTACAAAACCTTTGGCCAAAGATACCGCCAATTCAGCCATTTCTTTGGCTACGCCGAAAGATGATGATTTGACCATTGGGTATTTTTTTTGCAAAGTGTCTATAAAACCACCCGGAGCCCTCAATTGTCCCATGATGGCATTGGGATCAACCAATTTCAAATCAGCATCGCCAGATATAGTGCTAGATCTTTTTTTGTCAATCCGTATAATTTCATCGCTGGCCAGGCCAACAGTAATATCAGCAACACTTTTAATGGGGATGGCAGTTCCATCTCTCAGGCGAATACGCATATTATCCAAAGTTGCCATGGTTTGACGTTCGCTCAATGGGTATTTAAGCATTACCTTGACTTCATCGACTTCTCTTTGTATCCGCTGAATTTCTTCACCATAAAAAGCTTGCCTGACTTGATTGGCCAAATCACTTTGGGTTAAACCAAGGTTCCGGCCTCTTTGTTTCAATTTCAGTTGAACCTCGTTTTTACCTTCTTTCATAGAATTACGGATATCAGTAACACCTTCGAAATCTTTAAGTTTTTCTGTCAATTCCGCAGATGCTGATTTCAATTGCTCTATGTTTTCAGATGATAATTTAAAAGCTATCTCTGGCCCATCTCCAGGTCCGATTAAAGAACCAAATGCCAGTACTTCTGCACCGCTGATCTGTTGAACACTGTCACGCCACAACTCCAATACTTCATCTCCATTCAGTAGTATTTCTTCATCCTTGATCAATTCTACAATGATTCGGCCTTTTAACTGATTTTCTTTGACTAAAGTATAATGGTCTAACACCAAACCTTTTTCTTGACCATATTTCAGAGAATATTGATGATCAATATCCAGCAATGCTTGTTCTACTCTATGTAACGCTGCCTCAGTATCTGCATCAGAGGTGCCTTCTGACATTTCCACTTGTGCAAAAATAAAGTCTGAGGCAAAAGATGGATTCATGACAAATCTCACCACCCCATTTGTCAACATACCAATAGAGAGTATGAACACACAAATGAAAATAAATGATGCGAAAAATGGCCGCCTCACGGCTTTATTCAGTAGTGGTTGATAGTATTGACAAACAAAGTGATCAAGCCCGTCATTAATGCGCCTTTGAATACGCAATAAAAACCCTGGTTTCTTGGTGCCCATGTCTTCAACATGCATGTGTGCCAAGTGTGAAGGCAATATCAGTTTTGACTCGACCAGAGAGAATATCAGATTTAAGATGACCACCCACCCAATGGCCTCAAAAAAACCACCAAAAATCGTCCCCACAAACAACAATGGTACAAAAGCTGCAATCGTGGTAAGCACTCCAAAAGTAGCTGGTAAAGCCACTTTTTGAGTGCCCTTCACCACATTTTCAATCGAATGGCCTTTTTCTTGCACTTCTTTATAGGCGCTTTCACCAATGACAATGGCATCATCAACAACTATACCGAGTACGAGAATGAAACCAAACAAACTGAGCATATTAATCGTTACACCAACATATGGCATCACCAGAAAAGTACCCAAAAACGCCACAGGCAAACCTAACATCACCCAGAATGCCACTTTTAATCTCAAAAAAAGCGTCAAAATAAACAATACCAATATACCACCTAAAAACAGATTTTTAGTCATCAAATCAATGCGTCCATTGACATAATGAGAAATATCAGACCAATAAGACATATTGATGTTAGTTGGTAAACTCGACTGCCTATCTGCCACATATTTTTTCACCTTTGCCGTTACGTCCAATATGTCATCATCACCAATGGCATCCACCTGAATAGACATGGTTTTTAAACCATCAAAAGTTGAGTAACGCGAAGATTCAGCAAAACCATCAGTGATGGTGGCTATGTCTTTTAAACGCAATTGACTGCCATTACTTTGTGATCTGATAATGATGGCACCAAAATCTTCAGCAGTATCAGCCTGACCCAGTGATCTAACCAATACGTCACCTTTGGTGGTTTTGATTGCACCAGCAGGTAAATCTAAAGATGAAGTGCGAATGGCAGAAGCGATTTCGTCAAAAGTTAATTGGTATTTTCTTAATGAATTTTCACTGACTTCAATACTGACTTCCAAATCATTGGCACCAACAACACTGGCCGATGTAATACCTGGTATTTCTATGATTTCATCACGTACATTATAAGCAAAATCCCTGAGCTTTTTATCAGAAACATCTCCGTAAAGTGACACAAAAATGGCCTGCATCTTGATATCAATCTGACTGACAATCGGTTTCTCTACCTGATTCGGAAATGAATTAATACCATCCACTTTATTTTTTATGTCATTGGTTACATCACCCAAATCAAAAGCTTCATCAACCTCAATTATGGTTGAACCGATATTTTCTGAGGCTGTGCAGGTGACTTTTTCAATGCCATTAACTGAAGTTAAAGCTTGCTCCACTTTTAAGCAAACACCCTCCTCTACTTCAACCGGCGCAGCACCTGGAAAAGCCACCGACACCGAAACCATGTTTACCTCAGTGGATGGAAACATTTCTTTACGGATGGAAAGCAATGACAACAATCCCACCAACAATATGATGGCCATCAAAAGATTAGCGGCCACTGGATTAACTGCAAACCAGTAAATCAGGCCTTTACGCCAATTTTGTAATGTTTTCATATTTTAAAACCCTAATGATTCAGTATAAAGCCTCAGCATAAACAGGTGATTAAAGAAAAAATAGAGAAAACTTGCCAAATTTCTAACAAAGAATTGGATAGTTTAATCATTCTTGACTCGTCATTGTAGTTATGTTGCGGTCTCAATATATTAATTCTTCACTTGCAAAGGTGTTCCAATTTGCATGCCAGCCAGCTGAGTGGTGATGACTTGATCCGTTTCGCTCAAACCAGCAGTAATGTATAACGTATCATCATCTGCATGACCAATTGATACATCATGTATTTGTAATGTGGATGCTTGATCCAACACATGAACTTGCTGATCAAGTGTCATCAGATGCCTTGACAGCGGCAGCACACCTGTTAACGTTTGGCCTTCAAATTCAACATCTACAAAAGTATTGAATCTTAAAGGAATGTCTTGCTGGTTGAAGGGCTGATCAACAGCCACCACCACAAAATTCATTAAAGTCTGTGCATCGCGTTGCGCTTCTACTTGTGCGACTGTACCCATCCATTGATTGTCTGGCGCTTCTGCGCTTTTTATTATGACCTTGATATCAGATAATGGACCGTATAGGCCTCCTGCTTTAAGATCTTCATCAGACAATGACACCCTGATTTCTGCCACTTCAGTAGAGGCCATGGTCGATAAGACTGTACCCATGGTAACAAATTGCCCAATATCAACATTTTTACTTAAAACCACCCCATCAAACGGTGCAATAATGGTAGTTTTTTCTAAATTTCTCTGTGCCAATAGCAAATCAGCCTTAGCCCCTGCTAATGCGGCTTTGGCACTGGCAACTTGAGGTAAGTTCAAGTTTAATGCCGAAGGCGTACCTTTTTTACCATATTTTTGCCAATCATCTTTGGCTAGGTCAGATTTCGCCTGTTCTAAATCAAGATTTGCCAATTGAGCCGATACATTGGCCCTTGCCTTGGTGATGGCCAACTCATAATCCCTGGGATCAATGCTCAATAATACATCGCCTTTTTTATATTTTGCACCAGTGGCAAAATCAGTTGAAACTCCAACAATTTGACCAGAAACCTCAGCAGAAAAAGCAATACTAGTTTTGGGCGTAACCATCCCTTCACTTTTAATTGGAATCACATAATCAATGGGTTGAATACGAATCGTATTCACAGTCGGTATGATCTTGGTTTCATCTTTGGTTTCAATTTCAGGCTTCATTTTTACCATGACATAAAACAAAAACACGGTCACCACAATCACCACAAAGAATGATAAAAATGTTTTCAGTGCTTTGCCCTGTGATCTGGCAGCCATCGGTTGTGATATCAAATGGTTTTGATCAATCATAATATTTTTTCATCTTAAGTTTAAGTAATTCCAATAACTGAAACTTCAACACAACTGACTATAAGCTGTGCCAAGTAGAATTAATCTGTTGATTGAGGTCCTGACAGGCTTGTTGTGCTTGCTGTTCAAAATTATCAGCATTGTCTCCAGCAAAAATTATGCCTCGAGAGCTGGAAATAATTAACCCTGGTTGTTGCTTATCTTTATTCAATCCACTGTTTAAAGTGGCCTCGACATCACCTCCCTGTGCACCAATGCCAGGAATCAACAAAGGCATGTGCCCAACAATGCTTCTGATTTTTGCCAACTCTTGCGGATATGTCGCTCCAACTACCAGTAAAACGTTATTATTTTTATTCCAATGTTTGGTTGCATTGTGGGCCACTTTTTCATACAACAATTGACCGTTATCCAAAGGCAAATTTTGAAATTCATTGGAGCCTGCATTTGATGTTTTACACAAGGCAATCACGCCTTTGTCTGCATAATCCAAAAATGGTTGCAATGAATCCATTCCCAGATAAGGGTTGACTGTGACCGCATCAGCTTGGTATTTATCGAAGGCTTCAATAGCATACTTTTGTGCTGTTGTTCCGATATCACCTCTTTTTGCGTCAAGAATCACAGGGACATCAGGATAGTTTTCATGAATATATTCAATGATACTTAACAATTCGTTTTCTGCAGAAACAGCCGAGAAATGAGCTATTTGTGGTTTAAAAGCACAAACATGGTCTCCTACAGCATTAATAATTTTTTTTAACCAAGATAACAAATCAAGATTCAACGCAGCAATCTTCTCCATATTTGGGTCCAAACCAACACAAACCAATGACCTGTTTTTCTGTTGGCAATTGTATAATTTTTCAATAAACTTGTTCATACCTTGAGATTCCAACTAAAGTCCCTATTTTAACTGAACCTGAGTTTAATTTATATGTCCATAATTGCTATGAAACAAATAACTTTAAAAATAACTTTATTATCATCTATTTTCATTTCTTGTGTCCTTCATGCTGCGCTACCGACAGAAGTCAATGGCCAAGTGGTCCCATCACTGGCTCCAATATTGGAAAATGTCACTCCTGCGGTTGTCAACATACACTCAACCAGCAGACAACAAGTCAGAAGCCGAAATCAATCATTTTACAGTTGGTTTTACGGTTTGCCTAACGTTCCACAAGAAAGAGTCACTCAATCTTTGGGTTCAGGTGTCATTGTTGATGCAAAGAATGGTTATATTTTAACCAACAATCATGTCATTGATGACGCCGATGACATTCAGGTATCCTTGCAAGATGGTCGATCATTGACAGCTACTTTAATTGGAAAAGACGAAGGCACTGATGTTGCTGTCATTCAAGTAGATGCTGATGATTTATTCGAATTGAACTTGGCTTCATCTGAAAACATGCGAGTTGGGGATTTTGTAGTGGCCGTAGGTAACCCTTTTGGCCTGGGTCAAACGGTAACATCAGGTATTGTAAGCGCATTGGGCAGAACCAATCTTCAAGGCATGGGTTATCAAAACTTCATTCAAACTGACGCATCAATTAATCCAGGAAACTCTGGTGGCGCCTTGATTAATCTAAAAGGAGAATTGATTGGAATCAATACCGCCATATATTCACCCAGCGGCGGAAACGTCGGTATTGGTTTTGCCATTCCCTCATCATTGGCACAAAGGATTATGAAACAATTGGTGAATTATGGTCAAGTCCGCCGAGGTTCATTGGGCATAGAGGTGCAAGACATTACCGCAAATTTAGCGCGGGCTTTTAATATTGATAAAAACAGCGGAGTCATTGTAACCAACATCGCTTCAGACTCTCCTGCTGAATCTGCCGGACTTCAACCAGGCGATATTATTGTGAAACTGAACAATAACAAGATTCGTAACCAACATGATTTTGATAACCAGGAAGGTTTATTTGAGTTAAACAGCAATATTACGATTGATTACATCCGCAATGAGAAACTTCGTAATACCTCAACAACCATTGAAGAATACGATCGAGATGAAATTGATGGTAAAGAATTGCATAAACATTTATCTGGTGCGCATTTTATTAATTTACCTCAACGATTGAAAGACAGTTATCAGGGTGTCCTAATTGATGAGATTAAGCCTCGCAGCATGGCTTGGAAACAAGGGTTAAGAGCAGGCGATCTGATCACTACCATCAACAAAAAAGAGATCACCAACCTAAAGCAATTGAAAATTTTATTGGATAATTCCAGCAAAGCGCCAGTTTTAAACATCTATCGTAATTACAGAAACTACCTGTTAGTATTAGAATAATGGCATTTCTGTAGACATTAAGCTGAGAACATTTTAATATGGCGACTGTTTTATAAAATCAAGTCAGCAGTGCCGAGTTCAGAAGCCAATCAAATCATTGAATATTGCAAAAAAGGAAATACAGAGCAATTGATTGAAACACTTGCTCATGCAGAAAACACCGAGATTGTTGATGATAGGGATAACTCCCTATTGTCAATCACCTTGCATAAAGGTCATTGGTCTACCTTTTCTGCATTAATCGAAAGTGGCTATACCCACAATCCAGTCAAGCCACTATTAATATCAGCCTGCCAGTATAAAAAAGATGACCCAACTGGCATCGAACTGGCATTATCTCAAAATGACAACATCAATATTCTGAACCACAATCAACGTTCTGCTTTAATGACGGCTTGTTTATTGGGCCACATAAAGAAAGTTAAATACCTCATTCAGCAGAATTCGGACACCACCATCCAAGATAATACAGGAATGACCGCCCTGATAGAAGCGGTCCATTCTCAACAAAAGAAAATTGTCGAGATGATACTTGCAACAAAAGTAGATGTTGACCAAGTTAACAATCAAGGGCAAACTGCTTTGATTGTGGCCGTTCAACAGAAAAGCCCTAATGAAGACATCATTAAATTATTACTGGATGCCGGTGCCAGCCCGGAAAAAACTGATCACAATAAAAAGTCTGCTTGGCTCATCGCTAAACAAAAACACCACAAGATCAGTAGACTGATAGAGAAACACCTCAACACCATTAACCAAATAGAATTGCCATTTTTCACTGAAGAAAGTCATACCGATGCTCCAATTGAAGAACCTTCGAATGAAAAAGCAAAGAACAAGCAAATGCTTAAGGATAACATGCAAGAATTCAATACCAGCACAACGGAAACTCATAACGTAAATCACCTAGAAGAAAGCATAAAAGCGATCGATCACCACAGTGATGAAGTGTCAGCAAAAACATCAGATACAGATGAACCCATAACAGTCGTTGACACACAGATCTCGCCTGTTAAAAAAACGGACCTTAATGTTTTCAAAAAACAAATCACTATCAACAAACAAGAGTGGTTTCATGCAGCCAAAATTGGTAACCTAGGCGGTTTGAATCGAATGATCATTGCAGGCATTGATATCAATTGCACTGACGATAAGGGCTGTACCGCATTAATACGTGCCGCAGGCCATTCAAAAAGAGCTGTTGTGTCTTTTTTACTGCAAAATAATGCAGACATTGAAGCCCGTTCAGATAACGGTAGCACAGCATTGTCATCCAGTGTTATAGGAAATTGCCATCGAGTATCTGAATTATTATTAGAAAATAACGCCAACTCTAATGGCGTTGGACCAGCCAATTATCCTTATGTTACCATAGCAACAGCACAGTGGAATGATGGCATGTTAAGTCTTTTATATCGATATGGAGCAGATATATTTTTACTCAATAATAAGCAGCAAACCCTGTTACATATTGCCGCATTAGCCGCTGAAGACTCCAATAGAATCAATAACGCAAAAGCGACTTTTCAATTTTTACAAGATCATAGCATTGACGTCAATAGTGTCGATAGCAATGGTCATACACCGCTTATGTTATTATGTGGTATAAATCGTAAGAATTATCCAGTTAAAGATCGTGAAGTGGCCTCAATTGTACACAGCTTACTCAAATTGGGCGCAGCACCTGCAATGACTGATCATTCTGGAAAATCAGCATTTGATGCAGCCTCTCATCACAAATTATTACACACCAAAGGTGTTTTAATGAATGCTCTTTCTTGGAATGATTGAACAACATGAGCCTGTCTCAAGCACAAATAAATAAAATATTTGCCAAGCATCATGAGCATGTGATCAAAGCAGTTGCAGTACTCAGGCCTGAAGTCAATGGTGTTACAGCAGATGATGTCGAACAGGAAGTGGCCATTCGATTATTTAAATTAATAAAAAGTGACCGGGAAATTGAAAACATATCGTCTTACATATACAGAATAACAGCCAATGTCATTATTGATCTGGCACGAAAAAATCAGAAGTTTGGCAATGAGACATCGATGCCTGATGAAAAGGATGAAGAAGATTATCGTCCTGACTTAATATCAGAGGCACCGAAACCAGAGCAACAACTGGCAAACGAAGATTTAATGAAACGTGTCCTCGCTGTTATTGAAACTTTGCCTGAAAGCCGCAGAATAGCTGTCAAATTGAGACTACAAGGCTTTTCTATCAAAGAGATGAGTAAAATGACAGGCTGGCCTTTTTATAAAGCAGAAAACCTTTCCAAAAGAGCCATGGCTGCATTAAAAGACAAATTAATAGAATTAGGTATTGAATATGAAATTGACTGAACAACAACTTAAACAGATGTTTAGGGAAAGTCGAAATGTCGAAAATGACACTAATGACACTAACCTTTATGGATCCGTTGCTGCTTCAGAAAGAAGGTTGGCAGAAGTCGAACGCATTGCTGATGATTCAACATTGAGTGCTTCTTATCAGATAATGAACCAATTGCATGATTGGTCAACAGCCATTGAAAATGACATAAAATTAAGCATAAAACCTCGTTTTTTCGAATCTATGCTTGGTTGGCTTAAACCTTCATTAGCCACTGCTGCTATTGTCACTACTGTGTATTTTGTAGCACCTGAAATGAATCAACCGTCATTACATAATACACCTGTACAAACCGATCGCATCATGTTCTCTGCCACTTTTGAAGACAATGGCGATTTTATTAATGCACTGTCATTTGATGGCAAGCAAGAAGAACAGCAACAATCAGATAAGATTTCTTCTATTGATTTTGGCTGATAACCCTCAATTCAAATTTATGTATTAAAGGCTGGCTTTGCTGGCCTTTTTTCATGGACAATAATACGTTGAAATGATGACACATCCATTTATAGCATCACTTTATGATCAGTTCACATTAGACAAGCGAGAAATAGACTTGGTGTTATGCCATATACTTGAGGTCAATACTGCTGGATTATTCATATATAGCAAAGAAATTACTGAAAAAAAGCAAGATACAATCATTCAGATGTTGCAAAAAAGGAACGATGGTGTTCCCTTGGCTTACTTAACAGGTTTCAAAGAATTTTGGACACTAGAGCTTGAAGTCAACCAACACACATTGATCCCTCGGCCAGAAACAGAACTCATCATTGAATTGTTACTGAAATGGACTGTCGAGTCATTTTCAGGAAAACTACTGGATCTTGGAACAGGCACCGGTGCGATTGCATTAAGTTTTGCCATACATAGAACAAATGCACAAGTCCATGCAGTAGATTATTCACCAGAATGTGTCAATACTGCAAGAAAAAACCAACAAAAATACCACCTTAAAAATGTCACTATCAAACACAGTAATTGGTTCAGCAACGTCACTGAAAAATCATATGATTACATTGTATCCAACCCACCATACATTGCTGAAGATGACCAGCATTTAGCGGCATTGAAATATGAACCAATCAGTGCATTAACTGCTCAAAATAATGGACTGGCAGATTTATTTCACATTATCGAGCAATCCACACAATACCTAACAAATAATGGTTGTATTATTTTAGAACATGGATACGACCAATATCAAGCAATACAAGCGTGTTTAAAAAACCATGGCTATTGCAATATTATCAGTCATAAAGATTTGGCTGACATATATAGAATCACAACCGCCACCTATAAATATAAACCGTAAATTTATGATTTACACCATTATTTTACTGTGTCAACATTTGATTCTAATGCTTTGTAATTATTTCACAGTAAGTATACCTACAGCGACCAGTGAAAATGTTGCTATTAACTTTTAATAATAGTAAAATTGAGGTTATTGTTTAAAAAAATCATAATATAATGAGAAATCAAATATTACTACTAACCCTTTTGAGCGGTTTTTTCCTGACATCTGTTTCTAATGCGCAACTTCCAGCAACAGAGCAAGGCTTTGATGATCTTGATCAACTGTCTCCAGGTTGGATCAGAACAAACCAATCAACACCACTGGGCATATCTGAATGGGCTCAAGGAAACGCTGCACTCTTTATTGCACAACAAGGTTCAGGCAATTCATATATTTCAGCAAATTTTAATAACACAGGTGGTGCACCAGATAACCCTGGTACCATTTGTAATTATTTGATCATGCCAGATCTTGGCAACTTGGCCACATTGTCTTTTCAATCGCGCTCTCGTATTGCTGGTAATAACTTTAATATTTTCCCAGATCGATTGTATGTTGTTTATAGCCCAACTGGTGAAATTAACACTGGCAACTGTACTGAAGGATTTGGTGATTTTACAGAAACATTACTGGTCATCAATCCTGATCTAACTCAAGAGCCGACTCCACCCAATGGCTACCCTTTAAATAATTGGTTTCCTTATGAGCTGGACATTAATGGTTCGGGTAGAATCGCTTTTGTATACTACGTTGAAGATGCAGGATTCTATGGTACCAACTCAAATATGGTTGGAATAGATACAGTAAGATGGGAGTTTGCTCAACAAGAATAACGGCTAATAATTAACACCAATCATTAGCAACCATGAAAAGCACTCATTAACGAGTGCTTTTTTATTGAAGGCATGAAAACAATGACAAAAACCATACTCATCACAGGTGCAAGCTCTGGCATAGGGCTGGCATGCGCGCTAAAGGCGGCAGATCAATCAATAAAAGTATTTGCTACAGCAAGAAACCAAAACAAGCTACTGAAGTTACAAAGTCAATATCCCAATATAGATATTATTGTTGCCGATATTGCGACACAAGAAGGCAGAGCCACAATTGTCAATAGCATAGATCAACCCATTAATTACCTATTACACAATGCTGCATTATTGATTGCCCCTGAAGCTTTTGACCGCTTACTCATAAATGACTTTCAGCTACACATGGCAACCAATGTTGAGCCCATCATTTTTTTGACGCAAGCACTACTTTTAAGCAAAAAATTACAGAATAACTCATCAAGAATACTCAATATCTCAACAGGCGCTGCCAAACAAGCGATAAAAGGCATGAGCCATTATTGCATATCAAAAGCTGCCGCGTTGATGGCTTCTCACATGCTTAAAGCTGAGCTGCATAAATTCGGTATTTTGGTTAACGACTATTTTCCCGGTGTAGTCGATACTTCCATGCAGAAAACCCTGAGAAATGCCAAAGATGAAGTCTTTCCATATGCCAGTACCTTTAATGATTACAAATCGAACAACCAACTCGCCGACCCAAATGATATAGCCTCACATATTCTTGATATTTTTAACGGCACTGATGATTCAATTTTCAGTGACAAACCCTGGGAGTTTAACCGATGAACAAAATCCTAATTTTCACTACAATGATGATGAATACACTCATGACACATGCAACCAATGAATTAATCACAATTTACGAACAATCTCAGGGCACACAAACACCAACCTATCAACAGGTGATCAGTTACTATGAAATGTTAGCCAAGCAATTCCCACAAATTTCATTACAACAAATGGGGCCAACGGATTCGGGACACCCCTTGCATATCGCCACCTACAATCCAGAGACAAATGACAAAAACATCACAGGTAAAAACAAGGCCACATTGTTGATTAACAATGGAATTCACCCAGGTGAAAGTGATGGAATTGACGCTACCATGATGCTTTTTAGAGACCTCGCCACTGGCACAATTCACGCACCAAAAAATACCACCATCGTAACCATTCCCATATACAATATTGGCGGCAGCCTGAATCGAAACTCAACCTCAAGAACCAACCAAAATGGCCCGCAAGAATATGGTTTCAGAGGCAATGCCCGTAATTTTGACCTGAATCGCGATTTCATCAAAAATGACACACTTAACGCACAAAGTTTTGCTGAAATTCTACATACCATCAAGCCCGATGTATTCATTGATAACCACGTCAGTAATGGCGCAGATTACCAATACACATTGACACACTTAATGACACAGCACAACAAACTGGGAGGCCCTTTAGGAACCTACTTGCATGAGACTTTAACTCCTTTATTGGAAAAAGATTTGTTACAAAAACAATGGGACATTACTCCTTATGTTAACGTCTTTAATCAAGTACCTGAATCAGGGTTCAGCCAATTTATGGACTACCCGCGTTACTCAACAGGATATACCACACTGTTCAATGTCTTTGGTATGATGGTAGAAACACACATGTTAAAACCGTACAAAAAACGGGTGGATGGTACCTATGAATTAATGCGCAGCATGATTTCAATAATCGATCAACAAGCATCAACAATTAAAAAACTGCGTCACAATTATCATCAGTCAATTTATCAACAAAAGAATTACACACTGGATTGGCAGATTGATGAAAGCCAAAACACCATTTTAGACTTTAAAGGTTATGAAGCAAAGATGATCGATAGCAAAGTGACAGGCGCACAAAGACTCAAATATGATACAAACAAACCATTCACCAAAAAAGTCAAATATCAAAACCATTTTACAGCGGCTTTAGCAGTTGAAATACCCAAAGCCTATATCATCCCGCAGGGTTGGCACAATATCATCGCACTGTTGAAACGTAACAAGGTTGAGATGATACGGTTGAAAAAAAATCAAACCATCTCTGTTGAGTCTTACAAAATCACAGATTATGACACCAGAAAATCACCTTATGAAGGCCATTACATTCACAGCAAAACTCAAGTAGTCAGCAGTTCACGGGATAAGCAGTTTTATGAAGGTGATTATTATATATCGGTTAATCAACCGGCAATCAGATATCTGTTAGCAACCCTAGAACCCCAGGCACCTGATTCATTCTTTAACTGGAACTTTTTTGATTCGATCTTGCAACAAAAAGAACACTTCTCTCCCTATGTCTTTGAAGACATAGCAGAACAATTACTCAATGATGACCCGGCTCTGAATAAACAATTTCAAGAAAAGCGCTCAACCGATCAGGATTTTAAAGATAATTGGTATGCACAACTCGACTGGATTCATAAAAACAGCGTACACTATGAAAAAGCCCATTTGCAATACCCAATATATCGAGTTGAAAAATAATAATATCAGGTTATTCAGATCTTATTATTTTTCAAACAGTGAACAGATCAATGCCCCTATTTCTACCATTATGACTGTTAAGAAAAGATGGTGGAAATAGAGGCTTTAATCACGCTACTGATGATATTATTTTTCCGAATTTAATAAGCTTTCACACAAACTGACATTATCATTAGCAATTCTTTGGATGGGAATTGTGCCACTCTCTCCATTGTCCATGACATAAGATATTGTACCTTGCAAACAATCATCAAAATTAACAGTCATGGTGCCAACAGGATTAGATTCAACAGCCTGAGGGTCATTAAAAATGCCTCCTGATGTATTAAATACTGTTAATTCAACCGTATTGTCATCACCCAGTTCACCTTGGGCTGAAAGCCATCTATGCTCAGCAGAACCTATTGTTGTACCACGTTTCTCTACTGAATTTGTTGCATAAGTAAACCACGCAACAAATAAAGTGTTGCTTTGTTGTAAAACATCCAGAAGAAAACCTTGTCCAGCTGTTTCTGGATTGAACCATGATCCACTGAAACCTATATTAAGTGCAAATGGCTCAGCTTCGGCAAGACAACTTGATTTAATGGCACCAATATTACGTCCATAAATGAAAAAATCAGAAATAAATTCAGCCTGCCCTGTTGACTTGTCCAATCGAGCCAAAGCCGTTTGAAATAGCCCCTCATTTAATACATATTGATAAAGAGTATTTGTCGATCGATCAAATGTCATACTTATGGCAGCTTTAATAATATCACGACTCAATGGACCAACCAGAGTCACGGCACCATTGTTTTTGTCAAGCGTATATAAACTCAATGATGTTGAATCTGTACCATACAATACACCATCACATGTTGCCGCTAAATCATGGATATCTGGAGCCATACTTTGTGAACCAATAAAGGTTAATTCCGCTGTTGCCAAGTCACATTCATACAAAAAAGACAGTGTATCGTGATTAAATACATCGGTTGCAACAACAAAACATCGGTTGTCCTGATCAATAGACATGCCTTGTATATTTTGGTTGATTCCAAGACCAACAAATTCTGATACGACCGTTGTGATGCCTGTTAATGGATCTACGGTTAACAATGATTCTGTTTCACCCTCAAACTTTTGACTCACTCCGTACAGGACTGAGGTTTCTTGATTCCAACTCAAACCAACGGGCCTTTGGTTACTCGGTGATTTTCGAGCCAAAACAGTGGGTTCATCATAGCTATCAACACCATGAGACATTGAGCGATGAGGCTGGTGAACACCATTAGAAATCAAAGTATGTACATCAACCATATAAAAATCATCACTGCTTACAGACTCACCTTTCACACCTTGAGGTGCAACAGGAGCAAATCATTTATGATGAGTGGCTTTGAGGTTCACTTCCAAGGGGTTATTTACTTCTGTTGCATGCACAACTTGGGACAGCATTATTAACAAAAGGCTGATATTTCTCACATTTATTTCCCTAATTCAAAAAATGTTATGGTACTTTTGATCAGTCCTCATAACAATATGATGTCTTAAACATTATATTTTCAGTCCTTTTATCGACATTTTTTAAGAGAAAATCATCCTTGATCTGAAATTAAACAGAATATCTCATAAAACTTGTCCACGTAAAATGGTTTTAATATCGGTTTTTTCAGGTTTAAAATAACGTTCAAAAACTTCGATGGTAAGCTCAGGTTTGGCTCGACCACACATAAAAACATCAAAAGCCACGTAATCACGCTCAGGCCAACTGTGCACGCTGATGTGTGATTCTGCTAAAACAGCCACACCAGATATGCCCCCGTTGGGCGTAAAATGGTGCAGGTGAATATGCAATAAAGTGGCTTGGGAGGCTTGGACAGCTTCACGAATGGCGGCTTCCACATGAGCAAGATCATCTAATTTTTGTGCACCCCACAAGTCAACCAATAAGTGTTTTCCTGCAAACTCTTTGCCATCTTCTCTGACAAAATGATCCATTCGTTCATCATTGTGATTTTGTTGAAATTCTGACCAAGAGCTTTCTTGCTGAACGTCTGTGTTAATTGATTTCGGATTTTTTTCTGGACTCATCAGTGAATACAAGGTTTTCGTATACTGATAAAAAGTGAATATTTCATATCAGTATTATTAATAGTGCCACATTTTTATCACACCCTTTTGAAAAATCAAGTAAATGCATTTTTTCATCAAGAATAATTGCATTTATCACCATCATAAAAAATTTAAAATAATTCATTATTTTTGACTATTTAGCCATTTTTGTGCTTCTTTGGTATACCAATTTACGGAAAAATTGTTCAAATCTATGATACTTTGGTAATGAAAACGCACTTTCTGTGGTTGTTTATTTCTGAGATAAAAGTTGCCCATATATGCATGCAGATATAGATCTCCATAGGGATTTATAAAGTCACCTTCCAATGGTATACGCATTATGAACCATCAAAAATGATCTCGGCTTGATTTATCTTTAGCTTTACCTTTTTCTAAATTATCAATAACATCAAATTTAGGTACCACCATAATCCGTTGCATCTTTATCATATGTATTAACAAAATCAACACAATGATATACAAAAACACCAATAAGATAAATGCGATTTTTAACCCATACAAAAAATACAACAACCACAATATGACTGGTGATGAACCATGAAAAAAGCCCAACAATAATTTCCACGGTTGAGTCCCTCTGAATTTTTTTAAACAGTGATCACATCTGACTATTTCGCTTGACAGAGCTTTAAATTTATCAAAAATTGAAAAGCTTTTTTTGCCACAATTATTGCAAGTGTATTTTTTTATACGCATCATAATCAATTTTTTACATCAATTTATTTTACATGATTCAAAAAGATCCCATAACTTCTCTAATCACTCATCATACTATGATTAATATGTGGTTCATTTTGGACTCTTGTGACTGCTTGCTTTATTCAGTCCACCAAATAATTAACAGGATTGGCATCTCTGGAGGTTTTTACCATCTCTCTGATCGCTTTCAACAAAGTTGGCGCATGATAAGGGATGCCATCTTTGACGGTCCAAAGGATTCCACCGGTTGATTCATCACTGGTGATTGGTTTGATGTTTCGAGGAAACAACACCGTAAGATCAGCCAAAGGGTTGCCATTGACAATGACCAAATCAGCTGTATAACCGACTCTGACCTGCCCCAATTGATCTGCTTGACCCAAGACTTTTGCAGAATTCACAGTTGCATGCTTAATCACTTCCAGCGGATGAAAACCAGCTTCTTGATGCAATTGTAATTCCCGTAAGTAACCAAATCCAAAAAGTTGATAGATGAATCCTGCATCTTCACCAGTTGTGATGATGCCGCCTTTTTCTTCAAATGCTCTTAAGGCTTTGAACCATATTTGATAATTCTCTTTCCAGTAGGTTTCATCTGTTGATGTCCAACCCCAGAAAAAGGAACCATGAGAATCCGCACTGGGTTTAAAAAACTTTTCCAAACCTGGGTGCAAATAATCTTTAAACCATGGAGATGTCACTGCCCTTTGTAAATCTCTGGAAGCCTCATAAATCACCAAGGTAGGATCCCAAGCCACACCTGCTTCAGCCAACCCTTCAAGCACCGCATCCAATTTATCGGCGTCAGTCTCTCGCCATAAACGCCCAGCATACCTGAATCGATGCAATTCATTAGAATAATTCATATCAGCAGGAAATTTTTGCACACCCCGTAATGCTGCATCTGGAACCCCATACCAATGTTCAATGGATGAGGTTTTGGCTGCCATATTGTCCCAGGCGGTCATGTCCTCAACACCAACGTGATTGGCAACTGGCAGTCCCAATTTATTGGCTTCGGCTGATGCTGCCATAAAAGTTTGTTTATCCATCATACCGAATTTAAGGCCATCTATGCCTTTCTTATGATAGTCTTTAATCATTTTTTTCAGCTCATTGGCCCGATGATTGCCCCATATGCCCGGGTATAAAAACATCCGAGGTGCTATGATCTGATGTGCAGCACTTTTCTGTTTTTCCAACAATGATTTATCCAAATCACTGCCAACATCTCTTACGGTTGTAATGCCACTGGCCAGCCACAGATAATATTGATAAGGTTGTGCCATATCAATACCTGCGCGTGTATCCATCATATGTGCGTGCATATTTATAAAACCAGGCAACACATAATCACCTTCAGCATCAATCTGATACTTGATTTTTTTTCTTAATTCACCCTCTTTATCGCTAGAGTTGATGGCCTGTATTGTGCCATTTTTAATATAGATATCATAAGGCCCCTCTGCTGGGGTCCCTACACCTACAATGATGATAGCATTGATGATGAGCAGCTCTTCGTGCTTTTGATTATGCAACTCAGGTGTTTGAGCATGACTGATATCAAGACCAATAATGAATAAAACGATGAATGAAATAATACTTTTCATGAGGATAGTTAAGACTTAAATAATGATCATAACATTTCTGAAAAAAATAAAAAATGGCTGTTCAATGAAATCTCACAATGAAATCTCTATAAAACCGTCCATTAAATCTTAATTTATCCTAAAAAGCAGATCATTTTACATTTTGAGTCCATTTAAAGACACCAAAAAAAGACCAGTCGAAAATACTTTAGGCAGAGATCTAAATCTATAACAAACCTGTAAGTGACTTAATAATAAACATTACAGGTCTGTTTTATTCACCTTTATTTACTCTGTTGCTTCTTCACTAGTGGGCTCATCACATAATTCAACACAGAAAAATTTGATACCTTGATCCACATCATAGTCTTGATGGTGAACGCCGAAAGTATCTTCACCAGATGCACCGATAAAACTCGCTGGCCCAAGAAAAAGCGGCGACAAACCACCATTTTCTCTACAATAGCCAATGCCAGCTTGTGCAGCTGCCATGAAGTGATCAGTTTCACCACAATCATTTCCAATATTGATACCGATGCCAACATCATAAATTGTACAAACATCAGGAAGAGATTGAATCAAACTTTCAGGGAGCTCATAATCCTGATCCAACCATCGGCCTATTTCAGAACCACCCAATGTGATGACTTTCAGATACTCTAAAGATGTGTCAGCATTATTATGATTACAAGACATGTTTGATAAAACTTCTTGATGAGGTAAATTGTGCGATGAGACATGACTGTTATAGCCACTTAAAAACAATAATGGTAGTAAAAATGATTTGTTCATAATATATAAATTAAACTGTTAATAAAGAATTCAAATTGTATCAATGCAAGTATTAATATTTCATGGCTCTGCACAAGAGTCCTGTTTCATAATCTAGATTCTCAATATTTGA
>CAYGTC010000042.1:0-39832 GCA_964352735.1 uncultured Alcanivoracaceae bacterium
TTTGCCAATGAGTAACTTATTTTTTTAACTATTCACTAAATGCACCACGGGTAGCTGGTAAACATATGCAGCTCCTGCATCATTTAAAACATCACCAGAGGGCAGCATTTGATCTTGCCAAAGAGCACCAATGACTATTGTTTGGCTAGATGCATCAAGATCTAACTGTGCTCCAAAACCATCCCAACTACTTAAGTCATCGGGTTGTAACCTCAAAATATTGTCCCATGAGCCATTGATATATCGGTAAACATAGACCGCCCCTTTGTAGTTGTTTTCAAAAGTGCCAATTATTGCTAAATCTTTATCTATCGCAACTTGAACACCAAAAGCTTCATCATCAAAAGTTTCTTTACTCGAAAATGAAACAGCTCCTGAATCTGCAGAGACATAACTTGAAGTCAGTAAAAATGCACATGTTATGGTTCGTATGTATTTGTTCTTTAATCTCATTATATTTTCCTATGAATTAATAAATAGGTACTCAATGCTTTTTTAAATACCATTGGTTTTAATACCTATTGGGTATGATCCATCTAAACGCTTTTTTTTGCATGTCGAAAGTAGGGTAAATTAGGGTAAAATTATCGTTATTGTTGTTTTTCTATTTATAAAAAGTTCTTTATTATCATTTAGGAAATGTTGTATCTTATTGAAATATATAATAAAAATATTTTATTGTTGTCATATGATAAATGTGGAAGCCAATATTGAATCATTTCCATAAACTGTGCCACATTGGTTCACTAAACGAATCAAATTTATTAATCACAACTTTATGAGGAAAAATATTATGACTTCAATTACATACATCACATATATCGTAATCAGTATTTGTATCACCATTTTTGTTTCACGTACACTCAGTAAAAACGGGCAGGTTTACTTGGATGATGGTTTTAATGGCAATAAGGAATTGGCAAAATCTGTTAATCATATGCTAGTGGTTGGATTTTACTTACTTAATATCGGTTTTGTTTTAATACGTTTACAAACCAATAATGTGATCGATAATCTGGAATCAATGATTGTTTATCTTAGTGCCAATATTGGTCTGGTATTAATGGTATTAGGAGGGTGTCACTTTTTGAATATGGTCGTTATTCACAAGTTCAGAGAATCAGGAATGAGAAAACATTCCAACGAAACAAAAAACACAACTTTTGTATAATTTAAAGATTTAAAATAACAAAAAAATCTGTAATATTTAACAGTATTACAGGTTTTCTTGTTATTGATTTTTAAAATGACTGCGCTCTATTTTGTTTTTTTCCCTATAACAATTCAATCACAACTAAAATGTTTAACCCGGATATTTCATCAAATCGGTAAAAAATCGATTTTATCTATGAAAAACATTGAGTTAGAAGACTTTATTAAAAAGACACTTTGTACCTGAATGGTTTTATGAAAAAAATGGCTGCATATATTGCTTAAATTCACACATGAATTTAATGATCATGTTAATCGCCTCAAAGCCATGAGGCTTTATAAACTATTAAGGGCTTTGAGGCGATATTTCCACAATCTATTTTGCCATTTTTTCCCTAAATTCAATTCTATGGTGATATATCCGGGTTAAAGCGTTAATCTATCGTTAAAGGCAAATATTTGATCTTTTTTTCTATTATAATTTACCTTGTGTTCATTAGTTTGTGGGTCTTATGAAACGTAATTTTATTATTTTTGGCATTGTTGTTTTTGTTGGTATTTTTATGAGCCAAAGGTCGGTTTTTTTAAATAATACTGAAAAAAACATTGATAGAACTGATCATAATGGTGCTGGCCCTGCCATGCCATGCAACAATGTAGAATTGATGGTGAATTCGAAAAAGATCAGGCACTCTAATTTAAAGAGTTTAGCAGATTGTTTTGATACAGATATTAAGTCACTGCATGATCAGCAATTGCTGAGTAGCAAAATTCAATGGTTGATGCGAACAGAAGGAAATGATACGGCTGAAAAATTGGTTTTGCACAGTTTAGAAGTCCTTGACGAGCATAAGTATTTATATGAAGCAATGGCACATATCAATATCAGAAAAAAACAATGGACTGAAGCATTGTTTTATTTGGATACGATGGAGGTTGCAGTCAATAATGATTTAAGAATATTGGTTGAAGGCCATCTGGGGCAGTTTTCAAACGGTACAGACCCTCGATTGATTCCCGCTGTTTTTTCAGTCGATTCTTTTCAAAGATCACCTGTTTCCACTGCTGGGGCCAGTACATTTGAATTAAAACGCATCAGTGATGGCAACGTCAATAACATCAATGGCGAGCCAGCCATGGCAACATCATCCAATGGCCAAAACATCTGGCTGAGTTGGACAGAATCGGGTTTGCCGACATCCATAAGTGGAGACGATTATTATTGGTGGCGGGTGAAAAGCGCACAAAGTACCGATGCTGGCCATACGTGGCAATACATCGATATGACGCCATTTCCTTCAATTGTTGAGCGTTTTCATTTTGACCCCATGGTTATTTCAGATAATGAAAATGATATTATGTATGCGGGTTTGGCTTTAAAAGGCTTCAGTGGTGTCGGTGGCAGTTCGAATGAAAATGATGGTTTTTATATGTATCGATGGGATTTACTTACTGATGAAGTCAATGGCCCATTTGAAACAACAGGGATTGGTTTTGTTGATAAAGGCTGGTTGACTGTTAAGGATGGTGACATTTACCGAACCCATGCAACTGGGCTGGACCTTTCAAGTGATATGGCTGAAAATTTTACAGTACAAAGTGAGTACGGTAGTTTTTTTAACTCCTACCATAATATCAATCCACATGATAATGATTGCTTATTCATTACTGATATTAATCGAGTGGTGACTTGTGATACCAATGGCAATGTATTATCGATTGCCAGAAATTTCAGCAGCATTAATTTGCCCTTTGAATATTTTGCAAATGACGGAGATGTGCCGGGCACATTTAGGGTAGCCATTAGCATTCAAAATGACATTCATCCCAATGGTGAAATCTTTGTGGTTTATGCAGATATAGATCCACAAGGCGTTATCAATGGGACTACTGATATTGCTTTATATATGGTCAAAAGCTCAGACAATGGTATGACTTGGTCGCTGCCTTGGATCATCAGTTCACATGCTGGCTCGGATAAAATGATTCCCTGGGTTGAAATTGATGATCTGGGTGGTATTCATGTGGTGTATTTTGACACCCGTCACGGTCAACAAAATGACACATCTGAGATAGCTGAATTGGATTTGTACTACCAATATTCTGATGACCTTGGCTTGAGCTGGCAAGAAACCAGAATCACTCCAACGTCATTGACCACGCCAGACTTGATTTGGGGGGATTATTTTTTCAGTGATTACATCAGTATGAATGTCATCAACGACCATATCAATATTGCTTTTCCCTGGTCTGATACACAAGGGCAAATGCACATGTATTTCGCCCAAAAACCATTTAATGTCAGCGATGAGATTTTCATCAATGGATTTGAATAATTGAGAAGAATTTGTCATGGTTTTAGTTGCCCATATTTTTACTGAAGAATATCACAATGCTGTTTCTAAATAGATAATTACACATAATACAGAATGGTTAAATGAAAAGTGTTGTATCATTTAAGGTACGTTTTTAAAATGATCAAATATTTGATAAGGAAAAGACCATGAAGTAATTTTTTTTAATAATACTCTTATTCATTACTTCATTTGATGTGATGACTCATTATTCTTTTGCTGATAGTGATGACAATCTCAGCAGTATGGAAAAACTGAGGAAATCCAATGAAGAAAGAAAAAAGCAGTTAAAAGAACGTAAAAAAACATGCAAAAATGCTCAAAATAAACTCAAAAAATTAAGAAATCTTGGTAAATGTGGTTGGGTTGATGAAGAAACCGGTAAGGCGTACAATCACATAACAGATAAAGAGCGTGCTAAACTTGATCGTAAATATTCAAGACAAAAATCCAAACTTTGTAGATAAGTTTGTGATATTGACTTATAAAATTTGATTGAGGTGATCTTGCAATTCATTGAGTAATGAGGCATCTGGTAATGTTTGGTTTTTTATTTCGACCATTTTTTTATCAAATTCATTCTTCAGTTGTAAATGATTTAGGCGTTGTTGTTCGTTGACAATAACCTCTGTATAGAAAAGTAGTGCTGCATCTAAGAAATGGGTGTATTCATTAAGCCAGTCTGAGTCAACAAGCGCTTCAGCTTGTTCGAATGCTTTGATTGCCTCATCGGATCGCTCCAGTTCATGACTGGATAAACTTAAAGCAAGATAGGCCAATAGTCTGTGTTTTTTATCTGGAAAATTTAAACAGGTTTTTGCCAGGGTATAAGCAGAAATATTGTCTTTTCTGTAATAATCATTCAGAGCCATCCACGATTGTACGCGATTGATTTCATTGTCGGTGATCTGTAAATTCAATAAATCAATGAATATTTGGTGAGCTTCATCGTATTTTTTTTGTTTGATTTTTAAAATGGCCAAATTCGTTTCAGCTTCAATTAAACGGGCTTCAGGGTTGAAATTTTCTTGTATGTCAATGGCACGATTCAGGTTTTTTTGAGCGAGTTCATCATGTCCTAAATCACTGAGAATGTTATAAAAACTGCTGTAGCCTTGTTGAAAAGCATTGGTGTCATTTTCAGCAATGGCATATTTAAGTGTGTTTTGTGCGAATTGCATGGCTTTTTTGTATTGGCCATTATTCAGCTTAACAGTAGCTAAAGCCCCATAAGCCAATGATGCATAAGTACCATTGGATGTTTCAAGCGCCAATTTTAATGATTGTTCTAATGCGTATTGGTAATCGCTTGGGTTATTGGTTTGTTGATAAGAGTACGCTAGATTGGTATATGCACGCATTTGGCTGTGTTTATCGCCCTCAGATTCTGCATTGATCAGAACTTGATTTAACAGCTCAATAGATTGAGGGTATTGATTCAATGTTTGATGAAATCTAGCGCGGGAAATGGTTGTGGAAATTAGGCCTTTATTATCATTAAGCCTGTTATAAAAATACTGAGCATTATCAAGGTATTGTTTCAGAAGTTCTTTGTCATTTTTATAGATATAAATTTTGGACAGCAGCAAATAAGTGTCTGCCATTGCTGGATCGGGTTCATTTTTTTTAAATAAATGCAGTGTTGAATTCAGCACTTTTACACAATTATCATAATCACCTTTTTTATAATGTATTAAACCCTGTAAATATGATATTCTGATTCTGTCAAGAGTACTCGATTGTTCTGTGATTGCGAACTTATCCAAATTAATGGTTTTACCAGTAAATTTGGAATTTATCGACGTAACCAATTGCTGGAAATCTTGTTGTGGAATTTGATTTTTTGTATTGTTTTTTTGAAGAAAATAACCCAGTATGATGGCGATGAGGAATGTGATAATCAAAATCAAAAAGACTTTATGAGTTGTTTTATTTTCTTCAGATAAATATCTTATTTCAGGTTGGACTTTATAACCTTTACCATAAATGTTGGTGATGGTGCTGCCTGATAAATCATGTTTCTTGAAAATATTCCTTACTTCTTGAATGACTTTAAATAAAGAATCATCACTGACAACAATGTCCGGCCAAATTTGATTCATGAGGTGATCTTTTGAAAGGACTTCATTGTTTGACTGTAAAAAAAGTTTCAAACACACAAGTGTTTTTTGTGGGTGACTGATTTGTATATTATCAATAAATACTTTATTACCTTGGGTTTTGAATTTGACGTTCTCAATAATAAAGATCATTTGTCATTTATTTTTAAATCATTGAAATGGTCTCTCGATTTTATGGGATTATTTGTTGTTTTAAAAGGATTATACTTTAAATAGAAAAGAGTTTTTATAAAGCTACAGATGCGGGGGCCTAAATGATTGGAATTTTAATAATTTATGAATAATTGATCACTGGTGTGGGTTTTATAATGTGGTATAAAGCACAACAATTTGGGCTGTGCTTTATACCTAATAGATGCGTCAATTCATTCAAATCCATTTCTGAATATTACATCTGGAGATTGTTGAAACTGTGAATGTGCACCAGCATCGTATGGTCCAAAGACATTATTAATGTAGCCAACATCAATACCTCTTTGTACTCCTTTGATGTCATCATCAAATAAATGAGTAAATAATGCTTCGTCACACAAGTCAATTGCGGCTGAATCATCAATTAAGCGATAATCTCCATTGTTGGCATTTCTGAATCTGGGATCAATGGAGAGTAAAAAGTCTGTATTCCCGGGTAGGCTTTGTAGTTCGTGAAGAATACTGCAGTCTATGCGTGAAGTTGGGTTGATTTGTCCAAGTGATGTATAAATATTACCACTGTCCCAGATGATGGAATTAAAAATATTAATGGTTTGTTGACTGTCTTGGCCATCCAGAAAGAAAATGGCATTGGCATTATTGTCACTCAAAGTACTACTGAAAAAATCTAAGTTTGCGCCATTACCGGAACTGCCATCTAAGCTGAATAAGTCAAGAGCAGAGGCAGTATTGAAAGGTCCATTATTGGTGATGAGGTTTGATTCTAGTCTAAGTATACCGACTTCTCGTATGGCAAAAGTTGATGCCAGATTAGATTTATTATCATTAATATGGGTTTGCGCTATGATTGCTGTGGCCACATTACTGATGTATCCTGCGCCACCTTCTGCCAATTGAGCGGTGGTGAAATTACTGCTTAAACTTGAGCAGTAATCTTCGTATTGACAATGAGACTCAAGGTTACTCATCCTAAAGCTGGCGAAATCATCAACCACAATGCCGCCACCAAATAGTATCGCTTCATTGTGTTTGATGTATGCATTTTGGGCAACAACAGTTGTCCCTTGGCCAGTTAGGTAGATTCCACCACCTCCAGGGCCATTGGCAAGTGTCGCAATGTTTTCGGAAACTGTAGCTGGATGATTGCTATTGCCTGTTAATAGTAAATCAGCACCGCCTTGCAAGTAAACACCTCCACCTGTTTCAGCCATATTGTCAAATACTCCTGTGTCAATAAAGCTCTCAGGGAAGGTGTCTCCACTTTGGGCATCAATTTGGCAGTCAGAATTGGCAAAAATACCCCCACCTTTTTGAGTAGCGTTGTTGTTATTTATTGCCGATTCCTCCAAAAGATTGAATCTGCCTGAATCTTCGCAATAGACTCCACCACCAAAACCAGTAGCACTGTTGTTATAAATTCGAGTATTAGAAACGGTTACTTGTGCATCAGAACCGGTAACCCTAATGCCTCCACCTTCGTTACCTTGATTATCAAAGACGTTAGAGTTTCTTAATATTAAGTGACTGTTACCTGTGACCTTAATCCCTCCCGCTCCTGCAAAAGTCAGATTCCTGCCATCAAAAATATCAAAACTTTCTATGATAACAGTATTCAAAATAATGGCATTAGCATTCATTTCAATAACCGTATTGTTGAGTGAATTGAGGCCACTCCAGCGGGAATTGTTGTCGCCTATGATGCCTTTTTCTGCATCTGCACATGTATCATAACCCCCTTTAAATACTTTTGATTTTTCAAAGGTAAAATTATTGGCATAGACTTGTTCAGATGTAACACGCACTTCTATGTCTAAATCATTATAGGCTGGAAACAAATTGTCATAGTCGCAATCTGGTGTTGTCCCAACAGTGACGAATGAATAAGCTAAATTTGCATTAAGTATAGATGCCATAAGTAGCATTATTGTTTTAGTTAACTTCATATTTTTCCCCATGTGTAATATAAAGCTTTATTAAAGAGTTTTGAAATCTGAATATCCTGAAATAACTCTGAAACAGTCTGAATGACAGGTTTTTTGTGATGTGTGTCAAGTTACTCAAACCAATGCATTAATGAGTTGTTTAAAACTTATCTTTGTTTTAATGAGTCCAGATATAAGGAACTTTGAAAATCTTATCAAGCAAAAAGACAGAGCATTGCGGTGTTTATAGGGTAGATTAATAATTTATAAATCTCGTTTAACTACATGTTTTTTTATAGATAAAATTAATTTTTTTACCGTTTTGATGAAATATTCGGGGGAGTTAGCACTTTAAAACTATAAGCATAAATATGTTGGGGTCTCACATTATTAAATATGGATCACGCGTGATTTTGATATACTATGATTGACACAAACTATTATGAACGGCTTCCTTTAGGATATTTCGCTCTTGCTCTGTAGGTTTAAGCGTATGTTTTAATCGGGCAATTTCTGCTTGCAAATCCGTTTCTTTTTTACGTACTTTTGGTGGCTTGCTGAATTCAAAAGTTGTTTGGTTCGAATCACTTCTCATCACCTTCCTGATATCGTTATTAAAAGTAGAGATAAAGACTCTCATGCTTCTATATCTCAGGCCTTTCAAAGGGCTAAACAAACACTGGCACGTCGATTAAAGCACTTTCAATCAATCAACAAGCAACAGGCATATGACTCAGATCATCAAATGATCTTGTAAGTTTTTTTATAAACAACCAAAAAAATTGAAAATGTCATAGTAGGTTTAACTTACTTTGACATTTTTTGTTTTTTCAAGTCAATTGACCATCATTTTTTTATTGAAGATTTAAGTAAAAGTCAATCTATTTATATATGGCTTCAATTTTCAAAATTAGCATTAAATATGGTAAAAAAGGCTTGAAAATCTCTAAGTGTGGATGGAATTGTATTGAACCAATTGATTAATTCATTGGGAATAACAGCAGGCCTGTTTGACAAACTGGTATCATATTCTAAATGGTTGCTATAAATTGACATGTTTTCTAAATTGAGATTAATATAATTCAATGGAAAAGTTCCTGAAAACTCATTATCACCTAAGGACAAAATTCGTAATTCGTTCAATTGGTCAACTCGTGGTAATGGGCCATTAAAATGGTTGCTGATCAAATTTAAAGCTTCAAGGTTAGATAATTGGTTTAAAGATGTGGGTAAGCTACCGTATAGTTGATTATTACTTAACAATAGCAACTTTAATGCACTTAATTCCCCAATGCATGATGTTAAGCGTCCATTCATATCGTTGAAATTTACAGATAATGTTTCCAATTGACTCAAGTTGCACCAAGTGTCAGGAATATTTCCAGTCAAATTATTATTATCGGCAATAAATGAACGCAGAGCCTGTAACTGGCCAAAAGATTCAGGTAATGGGCCTGTGAAAAGATTGCTATCTATCCACAATACTTCTAATGAATTTAACACGCCTAATTGTGAGGGCAGTTCACCTGAGATCATGTTTTCGGATAAAAATAAAGACCTTAGCTTTTCGATGCTTGCCAACGATGCTGGAATTGAACCGACCAATAAATTATTACTGAGGTCTAGGTTATTTAAATTTTTCAGTAATCCGAAATCATTGGGTATGGTATCCAATAATTGATTGTTCCTGAGATTCAGCGAAGTCAACTGATTCAACTCTCTCAGTGTGCTGGGGATGATGCCACTTAAACCATTATCACTTAAATTAATAGAAAGTACATGACCGCTGATAATTTCAGCATTGATGCCAAACCAACTGTTGACATTCGCAGTGCCCCAGCCAGAGTTGTTAATCCAGTTATCCCCATCAGTGATATTGTAAAGGTTGACCAGTGCAGCACATTCAAGAAAATCTACATTGATTCCTGTTTGTTGACAGACTTCATTGGCTTCAAGTGCTTCTACTGAAGAATAAAGTCCAATGAGAAAAGTTAAAAAGCCGATAAAAAACAACGTTTTTGTAGATGGTAACGACATCAGTATTCTCCAAGATCCTTATACTTATTCTATTTTTATCTATTATTTAAATCAACCTTACCGCCATTATCAAACATTTAAATTAACATCAATGAAAAAGTAACGACTTGGCGTGTTCTTAAAAACTTGAGATACAAGGTCTTTTCATATAACTTTAGATTCTAAATAATTCATTTAATAAATCATCGTTCAGCAAGTGCTGTTACGTGTATTAATTATTTTTTTGAAAAAAAATTTACATTTAATAAATGATATCAATAACTTAGGAATGAATTTCAGGTTTTATAGGTCATTTACATGGTAAATGTTGAATATTTTTCGTAGAATTATTAGGTAATATTATTTTAATAACGTCGAATAGAGGATATATTTATGCAACGTTTTACTCCGCAGTCATTTAAAAAATCTTATGTGCTGTCTATGTTTCTCGTATTTATTTCGCCCATGTTACATGCAAGTGATCAAACATGGCTCAAAATAGAAAAACCTGATCAAGCAACTCGATCGCAATTGTCATCTAAGGCAATTAATTATGGTAGCTTTATGTGGGTCAATAAATCTGAAACTACATCATTGGATTTAACGAAAGCCAAGAAAGTAACCACATATCAAAATCCATTTATGTTGACCGCAGGTAAACAACTGTTTGATCCGGCGCAAGCCATACCCAATGATGGCAATTGGTTTAAAAATTTGTCTTCATCAAGTGATGATTTTCATTTGATACAATTCAAAGGTCCTATTAAAGGCGAGTGGTTGAATGCTCTATCAGATATTGGCATTAAACCCTTGAAATCTATTTACCCATTTTCATATATTGTTTGGGCCAATCAAGCAAAAATTAACGAAAGTCGTAAATTAGATTCAGTAAGGTGGGGTGATTATCTTTATTCTTCTTTTAAAGTGCAACACAATAACAGAAACCTTCCATCATCAATAAAAAATACCATGGCGCTATTATACAGACCTACAGAACAAGCCAGTATTTTAAAGATGAAACAAGCTGGAGCAAAAAATATCCAGAGTCGGGTGATCAACCGTGACTTTGTTGCAATTAGCTTTGAAGTTGCTGGAAACCTTTATCAATCTATGGCCAATATTCCCGGTGTTTTGACTGTACAACAAATTCAAAGTGATGGAGGGCCAAGGAGCGAGATGAGTCAACAATCAATAGTTGGTAATTATGATGGAACCAATACAATATTCCCAGGTTATCAAACATGGTTAGATGCTGCTGGTGTTGATGGTACTGGTGTTACTGTTGGTGTAGTGGATGGTGGTATTTTTGAAAATCACCCTGATTTAGATGGCAAAGTATTGCCGTGTACTGGCCCTGGAAGAAGTTGCGGTACAGCAACAGATGGTCATGGAACCCATGTGGCAGGAGCGATTGGAGCGAGTGGTGCTTCAGGTACAACAGATGAAAATGGATTTTTAAGAGGTCAAGGTGTAGCGCCCGGAGCCAATATCGTTGAACAGCTTTATCAGCCATTACTTGGTGCGGGGCCTGGCAGCATGGTTCCAGGTGGTATGCTGGAGATTTATAGAGATTCTCAAATCAGTGGCGCTGTGTTAACCAATAACTCATGGGGGCCAACGGGCACTCCACAAGGTTATGACATACCAACAATGGAAATTGATATCATCAGTAGAGATGCTAACCCTGATGTTCCTGGTAATCAACCTGTATTGGCTGTTTGGTCTATAATGAATGGTAACGGTGACAGCCTCAGTGCCTGTGAGCCAAGCTCTTTAGGTTCTCCAGATGAAGCTAAAAACTTATTTGCTGTAGGTTCTACTAGACTACAAGATAATGGTCTTAATCAAACTGCTGATATTTTTGATGTTTCAGGTAACAGTGCACATGGACCAGCTTGTGATGGCCGACAAGTGCCTCATATAGTGGCCCCAGGTTGTTCTACAGATGCTCCAATAAGCGCAACAGGATATGGCACATTGTGTGGTACATCAATGGCATCACCTGTGATATCAGGTTCTGTTTCATTGTTTTGGGAACAATATAGAAATAACTTTTCGAGAGATCCGAGTCCTGCTCTTGTAAAAGCGACTTTTACCGCAATTGCAAAAAACCTTAACGGTTTTCGTGATGCTGATGGTAATGTCATGGGCAATGCTCCAGATAGAAAGCAAGGGTGGGGCAGAGTTAATTTAGACGCGGTTATTAATCCTCCTCAAGATGTTTGGTATTATGATCAGCGTACAATTCTCACAAGCACAGGCCAGCAATGGATGCGCAGCATAGAAGTGGATGACCCTAATGAACCTGTTAGAATTATGTTAGTTTGGAGTGATGCTGCAGGTGCTGGTATGGGTGGTACAACGCCTGCATGGGTTAATGATTTGGACCTTACGGTAGCTACTTCTTCTGAATCTTTCTTAGGTAATGTGTTTGGTGCTGATGCTTATTCTGAAGCTGGTGGTACTGCTGATATGATGAATAATATGGAAGGAATATTCCTAAGGGCTGATCAACATTCTGGAGAGAACTTTCAGATTCAAGTGACAGCTGCCAATATCTCAGCTGATGCAATCAATCCATACAATCCTGGTTCTGTTAAGCAAGATTTTGCCTTAGCTTGTTATAATTGTAAGGCGGTTCCATTGCCAGATGTTATTTATAACAGCAGTTTTGAAGCGATTGAATGATTTGAAACTTAATTAGTGGACATGAATGTATGCCCCTTTTGTTTGATGACAAACCCCTGTTTATTCAGGGGTTTTTTTTTGATACATCTTCTTTTTGCGAATACTGTTGAATTTCAGTATTTATTAATCACAACTCAAACCTGCTACAGCGGCCAAGCGTGTATATTCAAAAGCACTGGTTTCATTGGGGTTTTCTGTAGCAGTGACATTAAGGTTCAGGTGATCACAGCTGGGTATAGTGAGTGTGGCATTGCCCCAAGAAATCACATTGACATCGTCAGGGTCAAAATCCAAACCAAATCCAGCACCTTCTGTCCTAAATACTTCAAAAGTAATGCTATCGTCTCCAGTTTCAAAATTTCCATTGCCAACTAACCACATTTGCTGACCATCACGATAAGTATACCATGTAATGACCAGTGAATTGCGCAGGCCATCCTGACTTTGAGATATGGTTAAACTGAGACCTTCACCATCACGCTCGGGGTCGAAATATATACCACTGTGCTTGCCTTCTAATGGGAAATTGCCACTTGTAGAAATTAAATCAAAAACAAAACGTCCGAGTGATAAGTTCTCCATAAATGGAGGATTGGGTGATACCATTTGAATTGGCAAACCAGGAAATGCAATAGGCATGTCAGCAGAAGTGTAATTTTCTCCTGCATCAGTGCCGGCATCATAAGCATGCAATTCTGCTATTAATTGTTGTGACCATTGGCCATCTTGTCTTAATGAGAGTCCATCTACACCAATAAACCAGTCTGGACTTGGCGCAATCATCGATACCAAACTCACCAAGGGTGATGCTTGTGAGATGTCAAATTGATAACTGACCATGCCAGGAGAGAGGCCTATAGCGCCTCCAGATAATAGATATTGGGCACCTGTATTTTCAGCAATCATGGCATTAATTTCATTGCTGAGAATAAACCTACTACCGGTCTCAGCCATCTGTTTGATGCCTGCAGATGCTGTTTCAGATGTTCGCCAAATGTAAGCCTCATCATTGTGTGTCATACCAATTAGCCCAGAAAAATGAGGGTTTGGTGGAAAGTCTATGGGGTGTGTGGCAGCACTCCAGTCTGATTCAAATGTGACTTGGTACTGTGCATTCAATGCAGGTTCATTTTGAGCCAATGCAATGAATGGCAATAGAATACTAAAACTTAAAATGGCATTTTTTTTCATACGAAAGCTCGATAATTAAAAGGTTAATTAAAGTATGATTTTAACATTATTAACCTTATTCATTATCACAAAATAGTAAAATCTATATCATATTACCTGACAGGGTTCATGTTAATAGAGATCTGTGCATTAGCGTTTTAAGATTCAAGTATAATGAATCATTTCTTTCAGCTATTTAAATTACTCACTGTTAATTTACAATAAATTTAACATTTATAGTGGTGATGAATGTGGTGATCATAGATAATGGTGATTTATTCATAGAGGCCATCCATGTTCAAGAAAATTTGTACTGTTTTGATTAGTTGTCTTATCGTCGTTTTAAGTGCTTGTGATTCATCATCTGATCATATGGCAAAACCACAAAAAATGATCATCACTGATGTAGAGAATGTTGCGTGGATGCGTGAGAAACTTCCAGCCAATACTTTGGCTTATTTTCGAATACCAAATATATGGCATATGTTTTTTGAGGCTAAGGCCGGTGTCTTACACCAGGTACAAAAGCAAGAGGAACATATAAACTTGATAAACAATATCAAATCTGGTGTGTTAGATACCTATTCTGAATTTATTCCTCAACAAGCTCAATTGCCTCTAAAAACTTTGTTGAATCATATGAGTAGCCCACTGGAAGTCGCAGCGCTTATTGATGCCAATGGTTCTATGACACCAAATATCATGCTGGCTACAACATTTAAAAATATGAAGGTTGAAGGCATCAATGCATTTTTTAACAACATTATTCAAACTATTGGACCTGAGTTACAATTGATCAGTCCATTTAATGCACAAGGACAAGGAAAATTGCAGGCTGCAATGGTGCCAATTTTTGCTTCATTTGATGACAAAACTGGTCAATTGTTATTATTAGCTGGACTCAGTGCAAGTCAAGCAGAATTAGATATCATTTTGGCTCAAAAACAACATGCAGCAGAATTAGATGAGGTCATGGCTTTTGAAGATAGTGTTGACCAAGCGGGTAAAAACCTAGAGTTTTGGCTAAATATTCAACAAATTTATCAACACAATAAAAGTTTTATTCCACCAACAATGATGCCGATGTTGACTCAGTTTGGTTTGGATCAAGTTGAATATGTTTGGGCAGGAACAGCAACAAAAAATGGTAAAAGCGAATTGATAACTAGGTTAGCAATGCCGGAGGTAGGTGTCAGACAGTTGATGCCGAGAGTCGACTCACAGATCGATTTAATGACCGCAGGGGAGCCACAAAGTGTTTGGCAATTTGCTATACCAACTGTAGATCAAATTCAGCAAGGCTTTAATTGGGCCTTGTCATTTGATGATGATCCAGAAAAAACCAAAAAAATGGCTTCTGATCTGATTGCAAAAATCAATGAGTTTTTAGGCATGACAATTACAGAAGTGTTTCAAGCTTATGGTCAAAAATTAATCATTGTCAGTGATGAAGCTGGTACATGGTTTGCATCTCCAATTAAAGATAAGGTTTTACACAACAAAGTGATGCAAAAAATAACCAAGGCTTTTAAAGCAAAAAAACGATTAAGAAAACTTGCCGGAATTGATATAAATCACATCTCTTATACAACACAAGCCTTTGATGAAGTCTTGATGCCGGGAGATGATGAAATGGTTGGTTTGTATAAGTTATTGTACACGCCCCAATCTGCCTATTATCAAATTGAAGGGGATTATTTTATTCAAGCTTTTACACCTCAAGTCTTGGCTGATAGAGCTAACAGTACAAATCAGATTAAATTAAGTCAATGGTTAACAAACCAGCAGTCATTGAATTGGGATCAAGCCATTTTTGCCTATGGCAAAGAGGTGATCTATGCGCCACGGGATATCTACCATTTCTATTTAAGTGTTCTGAATGTTTTGGGTTATTTAACCAATGTAGAGGTTGATTTGTTTGAGTTCCCTACGGCGCAACAGCTAAATTTACCTGAAAAAGGCCGTTATGGTTTTGCCATGGAATCTTCTGCAGATGCATTATCTCTCAAGCTTTCCTATGAATACAGTGTATTGGAAAACATGTCTTTGGTTGATGGGTATCTGACCATGGCGGTTGTTGGTATTGTCGCTGCTTATGCTGTTCCGGCCTACAGAGACTATACAGTGCGCGCTGAAGTCAATAAAAAATTATCCATGATCAGCCATGATAAAAATATGATTGCTCAATATTATGCCGAGAATCAAAGTTTTCCTGCTCAAGAAGACTTATTGTCATCAATCATTTTACAAACTGGTCACGAATCAGATAATTATGCTTATAACTCTGAAAATGGCGAAATTACTGTATATTTTACAGAACAAGATGCTGCTGAATTAAATGGCAAAAATATAGTTTTTACACCCAATATCGTATCTGAAGGTTATATGAGTTGGGATTGTGACGGTACGGTTGACTATAAACATTTTAAGTATCAGTGTTATTAAATTTATTTATTTTGTTGCATTATAGGAAATTTTTAATCATGGCATCAAATTTTATTGTGCTGTATTTACAATGAGTCTATGAAAGAATCAGACTTGTATTTGCCATTGAAAAAATTCCTTGAAAATCAAGGTTATGAGGTAAAAGGTGAAATAAAAGATTGTGATGTAATGGCGATTCGAGAAGAGTCGGAGCCCATTGTTGTTGAATTAAAATTGTCGATGAATTTGTCAGTGATTCTTCAAGCTGTTGACCGACTGAGTCTGTCCTCACAAGTCTATATTTGTTTGCCAAAAATGTATAAGTTAATAAAGGGGCGAAAAAGAAAAGTCATTAAACTATTGAAGATGTTGGGCTTAGGCCTGATTGTTATTGATCCTGATGTGTCAACTCGAATCGTTGAAATCGTGGTTAATCCACAGCCCTATAAGCCTCGAAAATCAAGGCCACAGTTACAGAAACATTTGTTAGAGTTTCACAACAGAGCAGGGGATCCCAATCTTGGTGGCTCAAGTACACAAAATAAAAGAATTACTGCTTATCGACAAAGCGCTGTGGCTATTGGTATTTATTTAAAAGAGAAAGGGGCCACTAAAGCCTCTGAAATAGCTAAGAATATTGAGCAACCCAAAGCCAGAAGTATTTTATACAATAATTATTATGGCTGGTTTGAAAAAGAATCAAGAGGTATTTATAAAATCACAGCCATTGGAATCGATGAGATAACTGAGTGGTCTGAGTGAATAACACAATCATTTGTCATCTGTTAGCATCTCAAAATCAGTTGTTGAGTATTTTATTTCTTCATAAATTGGATCTTCAACAACTTCTTTCAATTTTAACAATGTTTGAAAAATGGATTTTTTAATCATCCTATTGTTGATGGTTTTAATGGGTAATTTGGGGTCAATATATAACTGGTAAGTGACTGATGTCATTTCATTGGTTAAATATTTTAAACGCCAAGACATCTCAATATCTGTGATTCTTACTCTGTTTTTTGATTTTTTATTGTACTGGGGTTGAGATATAAAGAGAATGTTCAATTCTTTTTTTTCTGGATCGTAAATTACTGAGGACTCAAGGAACATATCTCTGTTTTTGAACCATAAAGGGGTATGAATGATGGTGTGATAAATGCGTTTTTTGATATCTATCATCTCAACCATTTTATTTGAAATACACCGATAAACCCACTTTTTACAAGCATCTGTGTCTTGTAAGACGGCCAGGATGGTACTGATGTCTTTTTTTATGGTGGTATTGGCTTGATGGTGTTTTAATTTATATCCAGATTTTTGCTGAGAATAAATTTCAATGCCATTTTTTTCTTTAACTAATTTCCATTCAGGTGCTGCATTGACAGTAAAGATACACAATAATATTAATAATTTTCTCATTTCAACAATATATAGTAAGCGTGATGTAAACCATTAGCTTTTTTAAATAATTTATTGAAATATAAAAATTTATGTTGGATAAACACCATATCTTTTGTGAATATGGCAATCTATTAAATTTTTAAATAAAATGAATGTGGTTCATATTAATGGGAATAACTGGGTCCATTTCATGGCTCTTTTATTGAGATGTTCCCTTTTGTTCCCTATTTAGTACGACTGTTTGCGTATATTTTTGATATTCTAGATCCATGATTATTTTATTACCATAACCATGAGGAATCACAATGAAAAATTTCATAAAATATTTGTCATTTATATTAACTATCAGTGTTTTTACGCATAGTGCTGTATCTAATGCCACACCAACAATAGACCCAATAGGGGATGATGGAACAGGCTCTGCTGTATGGATTAAATTTTTGCATGCCAGAACAGATAATGGAGTCATTAAAGTCGGAAAGCCTGTAGAAATAATTTGGGAAACGCGTTTTGCCCATGCGTGTTCGCTTAATTCGGAAGTGGGTGGTCAGCAAGCTCCTGTCATTGGCAGCACTTTTATAACACCCATTGATAAAGGGGAGATGATGGTGACTTTAACATGTGTAAATGAGCAAGGTACAGCATTTTCAGAGAGTGTTTCTTTTGAAGTAAAAGGGTCCAGACATCCTGAACTACTGAGTGTAAACTTGAGCCCAAATACTAATGTACCAGCTGGTCAATCTGTCATATTGAATTGGGAATCTGAATTTACGAAAGAATGTGAGCTCAGTGGCACCCACGATCAAATTCTAGATTCAAGTGGCAATCAATCCTTCACAATAGTGCCCGGGATAAATGAATTCAGTGTAACATGCTATCGTTTGAGTTTTAAAAATGGTTCTTTAATAGAAAGTAATACCATTGTTAAGACAATAAATGGCCTAGCACCAGCACCGATTATTATTGATTTATTTATTCAGAGATCACAAAGCACTTATACCCTTTTTTGGAACAGCAATTCTGATTATTGTTTATTAGACAATTCTTGGAGCGTTCCAAGTAATGGAGGTCAAACATATCAAGTCCAACCTCATCCTGTGAATCATACCATAACATGTTATCGTGATGGTTTCCTTGAAAATGATTTTATTACCTTTTATCCTTAATTGTAAGAATAAAATAAGCAAAAGGCAGCGCATTCAATACAATGCGTTGCCTTTTGATGTTCAATGTTATTAAGGTGTCTTTTTCATTAACCAATCATTGTATTGGTGTAATAATGCTGATTTGGGATCAATAATTTTTAACGCCGCTATCATGCCTTTAATGGCCTGTTTACTCGGAGCATTGATGAAGATGATGATGCCATCTTGGCTGCCTGAATAAAAATAAGCCTGAGTCATTTCAGACCAGTCACTGCCACCATGACCAATCAGTTGATTACCGTCGGGTTCATTGACATACCAGCCTAATCCATAACCATGTGAAGAGGGGCACTCTGCATGTGGATTTAATGAACAATCATACTGGTATTGTTCAGCCAAATCTTGTGCAATTCTTTTTCTCTGTTTGATCAATGATTTGTTGAGTCCATCACCATTCATCGCCGATTTAAGGAATTTTGCATAATCTTGAACGGTTGTAACCATGTCATCAGCCGTTGATAATGACCCTTCTGGCCTACACCAACCTTCAGGCCTGCAATAGTAACCATAAAATTCACCTGCATCAGATAATGGTTGTGCTATTTTACTGAAAAGACTTTTTTGCACCGTTATGGCAGTATCTGTCATGCCTAAGGGCTGAAAAACTTTTTCTTGGACCAATGTATGAAATGGTTGATTCAACTTTTTCTCTACAAATTTTACCAAATATTCAAATCCTTCACCTGAATAACCAAATGTTGTTCCCGGGTCATTAATCAATTTGAGTCGACCATCATCAGAAAAAAAGCGCCAGTTTAAAAAGCCTGTTGTATGATTCAATACCATTCTAGGGGTTAATAAAAGATGCCTTGGGTCATTGATCAAATCAGGATCAATCCAATATTTTGACATGGGTTCATCTAAACTCAAGCGACCATCAGCAACCAAACGTAATAGGGTTTCTGTGGCAACAGTTTTTGTTATAGAGGCCACATTAAATAAGGTTTTTTCATTGGCAACTACGCCTTTAGATTGTTGACCATAATAACCTTCCCAGGCCAGTTCTCCATTTTTGATTATACCTACACCTATGGTATTGATTTTATGTTCAATTATCATTTTTTTAAAAGCAATATCCATTTGTTGTGCGCGATATGAATTGATGAGTTCAACGTCACTGCTGTTGTACCAATTAATTTCATAATGTAAACGACAGCTGTTCAGTATGTTTAACAAAATCAGGATGAGTAAGATGTTTTTTGTGTTGTTCATATTTAATTTCTACTGTGAAGTTTTAATGGTTTCAGTACTTTGGATCTTTATTCATTTCAATTGCAAAACGATTGTTTTCAAATAAGGTTACAGTCTATGTGAAATAAATTTTGATAATGTTGTGTAGTATTCTTGAATAAAAGTTTTTCTTTGATATCGCTTTCATTATTAAATCATCTTCAATGGAAAAGTGGTCTTATCATGGTCAGATATTCCCAGTAAGGTTTTGGTAAGAAAAAACAAGCATTTAGAAAGGGATTTCAAGTGGCATTATGGAAAAATAATGGCACCAATTCATAACAGAGTTGACTTAATCAGAAGCGAGAAAAAAAACACCACAATGCACAATAGTGGTTGGGAGTTTCGATTCTGATTCACCTTCTAATGTATTAAAAAGTTGAATAAGAGATGACAATGACAAAATTAAATAATTTGCCTAAACCACTGAATATTAATTATGCTCAAAAGGGAATTGCTAACTTTCCTGTATATGGATATTACACGACTATTTATTTAAAAGAACCTGATAATGATTCTTATGATTTATGGCGTCGCATGGCTCATGCCATCAATGAAATGTGTGCCAATACAAACAGTGAAACGGTATGTGTCTTGGGTGTGGATTTTCGTTTATGGTGCCAATGGTGTGAACAACTGGACAAACCGATCCCACAAGGTTTTTTAAGCAATAGACACTTAGAAAGAAAACCATTTGCCAATACTCAAGGAGATTTCTGGTTTCAAGTCAAAGGAGAGGATGAGGGAAGTTGTCAGGCAGTATTGGATTTTATTATTGCAGAATTGAGACCCTATACCAGAAAACACAGGGTGACTTTGGGCAAAAAACGTCAACAAGGTAAAGTTTTTGGTGAACGATTCAGGGATGCCATGATTAACCCCGTTGACCCTGTTAATTTATCTGAGCGAGTGATTGTAGGAGATGAAGATGTTTTTTATAAAGGGTCATCATATGTGATTCAACAAAAGTTCCAACACAATTGGCAACAACTTGATGACATGAACATGATCGAGAAAGAAAATATGATTGGTCGTAATGAAAATGATGCGATCATCCCAATGAAAGATGACCGCAGTCATATCAAATGTGTCAGACAACTCAATGGTGAGCGTGTCACAGAGCGGCTTTTAAGACAAGCCATTCCTTATGGGCATGTGGGTCAAAGTAAAGAAGAGGGCATTTATTTTGCGGCTTATGCAAATGACTCTCAGGTTTATCAAGAATTGATCAATAATATCATTGGTGACAAAACGGGATTCATTAAAGATAAAATGCTCAATAATTCACACGCCATATCTGGTAATTTTTGGTTTGTACCATCTGCAAAAGAATTACAGTTGCAAGGGCCAACAGATCAAGTTGATGTGCCAATGAATGAATACTTTAATGTGCGAAGTGACAATGGACTGATGTTTTATAATAACCGAGATTTTCTGCATCAAGCTCAAAGTGTTAATGCCAAGGATATTCCCATCTCTGATCGAATCATGGTCTTATTGGGGCAGACATTCAGTGAGTGGAATGACTCATGGGCCAAGAAAGTCACCATGCCTGCTTTGGGCCATTTGCAAGACCATTTACAATCACCACAATGGCGTGATTTTGAAAATATCGGCAGCTCTACTTCAGCAGCCTTACGAAAAGGTTTGGCCATTAAGATCAGTTTGTCGGATGTCTTGCAAACCGATGTATATTATGAAAAGGCAGGTTTAAATAACATCAAACCCCATGAAATCATTGTGGGCAATATGCCACCATTAACGCTGGGTTCGGGCTCTCAGGTGATGGAATACCTCAATCAGGAAGAAAAGATTGAAGCTTTCTTTGGCATGATCAATGAGTATTCTGCCACTGGTCACAATATTCCAAATTATAATAAAGTTTTAAATCTTGGTATTGGAGGCTTGATTAAAGAAGCACAAGATTACCTCGAACAAAGTCATGACGATAAAAAAGATTTTTATCAGTCTGTTTTGTGGTCATTAGAAGGGTTACAAGCATTTATTATCAATTACGCTAGCATTGCTGAACGATTGGCAGAACAAACCCCAGATACGGCACACATTGAAAAGCAGAATTATTCTGATATTGCTCAGCGCATGCATAACATTGCCGATCAAAAACCAGAAGGATTGTTGGAAAGTTTGCAATTGATATTTATTGTCAATTGTGCTCTGCATCAAATTGGTGAGCCGATGTCAATTGGTCGCTTGGATCAATATGTGATTAGAGCTTATAAAGCTGATATTGAGTCTGGTCAATTAACTAAAGATCAAGCACAAGAAATCATAGATGCTTTTTGGTTGAAAATGGATCAAACTGTTTTATACAACCGTCAATTCATGCCGGATTATTTGACTTATGGCACAGGTGCGGTGTTTTATTCTGCGGGCAACTTTCCGCAGGGTTCAGCATTGAATCAATGGGTTCAACAAGTGACCATTGGGGGGTATTTGCCCACTGATGACGAAGAACCACAAGATGGTTGTAATGAAATCACCTTGATGTGCCTGAGGTCTTCACGCAGGCTACCCTTGAATGCGCCTTGTTTATCTTTGCGTGTACACGATAAAATGGACAGTGATTTGCATAAAGCAATCATTGATGAAGCAGCAAAATCAATACTTTCAGGTGGCTCACATCCCATCATTATTAACGATGATAAATTGGTCAAAGGCTTGCACCACAGCGGCCCAATGACGCTTGCTGATGCTCGCGACTATGTGTGCGATGGCTGTTACGAACCATTGATTGGTGGAAAGTCAGAATGGGCATTCAGCTATGTTCCTTTGTTACCTGTTGTTGGAATGGCGATGAATCAGGGCGCCACCATTGAGGGGGCTGGTTGGGTGCATTTAAGGGGCATGAAAAATGGTTGGAATTCTGTACCGCCTGAAGAAATTGAAGATTTTGATCATTTTATGGACATATTTTATACACAATATAAATGGTTGATCAGTGCTTTTTATAACAGTTTGATGAATTCATATGGAGATTTATGGAATGTCTGTCCAAGTCCTTTGTTCTCGTCCATGACAGATGGTTGTATGGAATCTGGTAAAGACATGACCAATGGAGGTGCCATCTATCACATTGTTGCACCGATGATGTGTGGTATTACCAATGCAATCAACTCCTTATACAGCATAAAGAAATTGGTTTTTGATGCTGATACTGCCATAACAGATTTGCCAGAATTGTTGAACGCCTTGTGGAATAATTGGGGTGAAGACATGATTGAGCCCTTCCAAAATGAGTTTGCTGGTCCACAAAGAGCACAAGACAATGCTGTACGATTTAAAGAAATAAGAACATCAGCTCTGGCGTTGCCAAAATTTGGTGAAGGACAATGCGATGAATTGAAAGCATTTGCCGATCAAGTGGTCAGTACCTGCGTAGACATTATTCGCCAAGGCATTGACAGTCCGATAGGCTCAGTAAAACAAGCTTATGATAAACTCAAAGAAAAATACAAATTACAGGGTAGGGACTTTGCATTTACAGTGACGCCCGGTGTTGGTACATTTGAAGACAACTTGGGTTTGGGGTTGACAATGGCGGCATCAGCTGATGGTCGATTATCAGGTGACCCAATAGCGGAGGATTTCAGTCCTGCTCCGAGTCCTTCTGACCTAGCGCCACAATCAAAACCGCATAATATTTTTCAGAGTCTTGACGATTGGAACATGCCATCAATCAATATTGGTCTTTCCAATGCTGCGCCAACTGATCTTAATATTGATGAAAGTTTTTCAGTGGCGGATATGACCGAGGTGATTGCCCAGTTTGCGGATGGAAAAATAGGCTCTAATTTATTAACCATCACTACTGCCAGCCCAGAGACTTATCAACAAGCCCTGATATACCCTGAAAAATATGATTTGGTCCGAGTGAGACAAGGTGGTTGGAGTGAATTTTTCATCGCCATGTTTCCTGAGCATCAACAATTTATCCCGAGACGTCAATATTTCAGTGCAGACTGATGTATGATAACCTAATCGCATTAAAACTGGAGAATTACATGAAATCAACACACATTATTGCATTTACCCTTTTGTTGTTCAGCAACACAATTTATGCAGGTTCAGAAATACTTACTGTGCATTCCTTTAATGAACTGCAAGCACTTGTTGAACAGCAAGATCGCAAAAGTTTATCACAAACATTGGTTGTGATGGATGACGACGACACAATAAGTACCATGAGTTGCCCTAACTTAGATGATCCTGATACTTGTCAATATTTGGGTGGCCCTGCTTGGGGAAGCTGGCAAGGTTCATTATTGGGCACACAATCACATTACCTTGTGGCCAAAGATGTCAATCAAATATTTGCTATTGCCGGTTTATTATTGGCCATTAATGATATGGATTATGCTGAAGACGCTATCCCCAATGTTTTAAACAAATTGACAGCATCAGGCGTTAAATTATTGGGTTTGACAGCCAGAAGCCCCACTGATGTATCAGCAACAGAACAACAGTTTTCTAATTTAGCTGTGCAAATAAATGGCTCAACAAAAAAAGACTTTTTGAGTTTTATGAATGCACATGCATTGAAAAATAAACACAATAAACTGGCCAGTCTTGCGGGCCCTTTTATTCCTAAGGAGTGCGGTGCTACACGAGGTGTGAGTTATCAACAAGGGGTCATGTATGTAGCTGGTCAAAATAAAGGTTTAATGCTGCAATGCCTGTTAAATAAAGTGGAGTCCAGTGCCATTAAGAACATTTACTTTATTGATGATACTTTAAAAAACGTGGTTGATGTCAATAATGCTTTTAAAGACAACAAAAACTATAATGTGAAGTCTTTGCACTATACCTTTTTGCAGCAGAAAAAAGACAATTTAACACAAGGAAAAAATGCCAAAATTTTTCAAAAAAATGCCCATGTACGCTGGGAATCGATAAAAGAAACACTTAAAGAACAATTACAAAAACCAGCTGTTGTTGATTGAATAAAAATTTTGAAAAATCACGCAAGTATGAGGAGAATTTAAACATGACAAAACCAAATAACTTATCAAAAATCGATCACTTTGTGGTACTGATGCTTGAAAACCGGTCATTTGATCAAATGTTGGGCTATTTATACACTGAACAAGGCAATGTTTCGCCATTGGGTCATCCCTATGAAGGATTGACTGGTAATGAAACTAATATTGACTCCAAAGGCAATGCTGTAAAAGTATTCAAAATAGACCCTAATGCCAAATATGCATACTATATGCCGGGGGCTGATCCTGGAGAAGGGTATTACAATACTAACGGGCAATTATTTGGTCAAAATAATGTCAATGATCCGGGTAAAAAAGCCGATAATAGTGGTTTTATACGGAACTTTGAATATTCGTTGAATTGGGAAGCAAAGGACAAATGGTCTATATTACCTGGAACCCAGCCTTCTGATATCATGGGCATGTATCACGATAAAATGTTACCCGTTTTATCACAGTTGGCCAAAAGCTATGCTGTTTGTGATCATTGGTATTGTTCGGCACCCACTGAAACTTTGCCAAACCGTGCTTTTTTAGCCATGGCTACTTCACAAGGTAGACTCACTGATAAAAATAACACTTATACGGCGCCTACCATGTTTAATTATATGGGTAGTCAAGGACATAGCTGGTCGATTTATGGATATAATAACCCACCTTTGAGTCGTGCATCTTATACTGATATTACCAATGCAGATAAGAGCCATTTTGGGATTTTTTCTGATTTTGTAAAAGCTGTTGATGATAAAAGCTTGGCTGAGTATGTTTTTTTGGAGCCTGACTGGGGCAAAGGAGGCAACTCTCAACACCCCAATTACAATGTTGCCAGAGGCGAAGAGTTTATCTTGGAAGTTTATAACACATTGAGGCATTCTAAAATTTGGGACAAGACCATGTTAATCATTACTTATGATGAGCATGGTGGTTGTTATGATCATGTGGCACCTCCAACTAATGCTACGCCTCCTGACAATACAACGGGAGAGTTTGGTTTTGATTTCAGTAGATTTGGTGTACGAGTTCCTGCGGTATTGGTTTCTCCTTATATCGAATCTGGTAGCGTTTTTCGTGTACCTGAAGGTGCTACACCATTGGACCACACCTCTATTTTAAAAACCATTCAGCAACGATTTGACCTTGATCCCCTGACCAAAAGGGATGCTGCAGCACATGGTTTGGGTGATGTGTTAACCCTCAATGAGCCGCGACAAGACTATCCTTTGAAAAACACCAAGGCACCAGAGACAACAAGTATTATCAATGATAATGATGAACCAGATCATTTGCAGGAACTATATGCGCATGTGATGCATGGTTTACCAGTCAAAGATAAGCACGGAAATATGGCCGTCCAAGAGGCTCCATTGCCACAATTTAAAAGCGGTAAAGAGGCAATGGAATATTCAGAAGGTCGGTATCATGAATACTTTAATAAATTGAATTAGTTCAAGTTGACTCTTTAGGTATAATCAATAAAAAAGGGGCTGAAGAAAAACCTTAGCCCCTTTTTTACAAAAGCATCAAAAATAATTAATTAAGGCTTGTAATCAACTACACCGATGTCTGATTCGACTTGATCACGACTACTAAAATAGGTTGTTCTTGTGCCAGGAATTCCTCCCCACATAAGCCCTGTCATTTTACGACGATATCTATATGAACCTTTCATAACTAAAGAACCACTGTCACCATAAGTTGCTCCTAATGAAGCCGATGCTTGACATAATAAGGTTGTGTTTCCTGAAGCGTTTATATCGACACAGGTATTTGTCACTGTGCCTTTTGTCCATCCTGAGGTACGACCAACTTTTTGTACTGTATCACCAACCGCGAAATTCCGATTATTATAGGTCATGTCAAATCGTGGCCTTGTTGAACTGATATTAATATTATTGCAATCTGAACATGGTGGTGCTGCCATATAGCCCCAATTGCCAAGCCCCATGTTATTGCCAGTAAACTGTACAAGAGCAGAATCACTTGAACGACAACGTCTGCCAGATGGGCAAGCTCCACCAGTGACATAAATCGGGTCCCTGACTTCAATACCAATAAGGTTGCCACTGCTGATAGTTGGTTGATAGAATTGGGTTCCTTCAACACCGCCTTTAGTGTTTGTACAATGAGAATTGGTAAGAAAACCATTAATACTGCCAACTTTTACAACTAAGCCCATGGTGCATGATCCACCCGTGTTCTTTGTGATTTGCATGCCTCCAGGAGCGGGCCTGATTCGACTGCGCAAATTGGCAAAATCAACGACTGGTTCCATTTCTAGAATTTCAAGCGCATCTTCAGGTATACCATATATATCAGCAACGTCTTTATTGGATAATTTTCCATCAGCTATAAGAGTCGAACGATTTTCTTTATTTTGATCAACAGCAACAACAATTTTATTGTGTTTTTCATCCAGATCGACATAAATGACGCCGGGCTCAGATAAAATATCTCTGATCTGAACTTTATACTCATATAACCTCAAGAAACTGTATTTGACATCTTCAGTGAGGACTTCTGTCTTGCCATCTTCCGGTTCAAATTGAGCTGCGAGTTCTTTTTTATTGCCTTCATTTGTAACAAGTAAGACAGCGCGCCCTTCTGAATCAGTATAAAAGCCTCCGAATCCAGGGTTCTTTTCAGCAACTTCAGCTAATTGTTTATCAGTATCAAGTGCGTCAAAGTCATAACTTTGCGTAAATGCTTGTGAAGATATTAATGTAGAAATTAATATCATAATTTTTTTATTCATAATCTTGTCTCGTTATTGTTATTAATAGTAATACATTCTTGTTATATTTGTTATTGAATGTACATACAAGTATAATGATACAATGTAACATTTATGTTAAATAATGATTATCTTTAGCACTATTTGCGATTTTATGAATTTATTTGATTTAAATCGTTTGATTTTGTATTAAATTTAATATTTTGAATAGTTGATCTCAATTTAAATTAGTATACGTATGTGTAAAATAGCTTGCATTTTATAAATTGAAAGGTTATTGCTTGTGTTAATATTTTTTCAAAATAGACAAATCCATCATGTCATTTGAAGATATGTTCAATTGCCAAATAAATTTATTCGTAGTTTTAAATTTTAATCACAATTATTTTTTACGGATAAAATTTGGAGATTCATAAAGCTTAATTGTCAATTGATAATCTTAAGAATTCGAAAATTACAGTTGAGGCTGGGTAAAAAATACAGCTAATCCTATAACAATACTCATCATAAAACATGCGCCTAAAAACCATTTTAAGGACTTGAAAAATATTAGCATCAAGGCTATTGGTGGGATTAAAATCAAAATAAGGTCAATGATAACTTCTTTAGGCAAATAACCTTCAAGTATATAAGAAATGTTTAAGCCACTTTCTCTATAGCCATTGTATAAAAGAATGCCAGATATGAATGAAAAGATTAAAAACTCAAGTGTGTTTCTTTTATGATTCCTAGGTTTTTTAGGGGTTTTATTGGCTTGAGACTCTTCAGAATAAACCAATCGAACACCGCAATTTGAACAATAAGGTGCTTTGTTAAAAACATCTGCTCCGCATTTACTACAATTGTGTTTGATCGTATTCATTTTATTAATTTTCTATAAATGGTTTTTGAACCATCAACAACGGTTTCAACAACTGTGCTTCCTAATTCGGAAGCCAAAGTGGCTTCTAATGTTTTTTTACCAGCATCATCCAACGTTTTACCAACTGCCTCTATAACTTTGTTTGTTAGTTTGTCAATTGGCAGGTTTTTGCCATCTCGTTCAAGGATTTCTTGTCCTAGTTTTTTTAATTTACTTCTGGCAATAGATGCCTGAGATGAGCCTGGCCTGGATAAAATTTTATCGATGCCTTTATTCAAGTCTTCAACCAATTGAGGAGTGAGGTCTTTTGCTGCTTCTTTACTGGCTTTTTCAGCAGTTTCTTTTCCTGCTTTTTTGCCTACTTCTTTTGCTATTTTTTCTGAAGATTCACTTTTAGATAATGATCTAATACCACTTTTTACACCATCCCATGCTGATGATAGTGCATCTGCAGCTGTTCTTAAAAAACCTACAGATGTTTTTTTGCCAGCGCTTTTTGTGGATGCTTGACTGGCCAGTTTGCCAATCGTTCTGAATCCTGCTTTGGCACCTTTTACCCCACCTTTGATGATAAGTCCTAGGCCTGCCAATTGTATTAAACCCCAAATTAATAACCCTCCGCCTGCTGCTCTGCCGACCAGACTGTTTTCTCTGTTTGATGCCAGATTCCACCCATCTCTGAAATCACCATAAGGCGTGAAAATATCGGTAATGAGCCAACTGGGCCAATAACCAAAAAATTCGTCCCAACTGCCAAGGTTAGCTCCAACTGATGTGGTAGTTGATGTGACTGTAGCTGGACAATTCAGGTTTTTATTGATGCATTGAACCAATAAGCGATCTTTATAACATCCTTTTTGATCAGAATTACATTTACATCCCAGAGTATAAGTTCTTTTATTCGGAGCCGGGCATTGTGCTTGACCACAAGCAACTATTTTTCTGGACCATTGAAAACCAGGAGGGCATTTGTAATCTAAGTCAAGGTTGTGACCGGGGATATTCGCATGAGAATCATCCGTATTGGATATTAAAATCAGCAGGAAAATTGACAGATATAAATATTTCATATTCCACATTGATGAGGTTTTACCCTGATTAATTTAGGCCATAAAAACACATGTATTGATGAACATTGGATGAATTTTTAATAGATCATCCTTATATACCATACCCAATAATGTCACTAATATCAATCAACTTCATTTAAGTTAACAGAATTTTTGTTCAGCTTGGGTGTTACATGCTATCTTTGATGTTTGTTAAAAAGGATAATTAAAATATGACCATGAAAAAAACTTTCATCTTGTTATTCATTGCTTATGTTGGATGGAAATTATTGAATGGGCCAGATCAAGTCACTCTTGGATCAGGGATATATGCGCCTAAGACTCCTGAACAAATAAATTTGAGTGCACAACAAGAGTTTGTGTTTGGTGATTTTTCAATGAAAACATTGGCAACATTTGTAATTGAGGCCAAGGTGCTTTCAAAAGAAGATTATTTTTTTGATACTGAAGCTGAATTATCACCAACAGATGTGGCTTTAGGGTGGGGAAAAATGTCAGATGAAAGTGTACTTGCAGATATTGAAATTTCACAATCAGGGCGTTTTTATTGGTGGCGTGTAGAGTCATTCCCGATTCCTAAAAAAGAAATAGAAAGCCACAGTGCAAATATGCATCTGATCCCTGCTGATGAATCAGTAGCACAAGCCATCAGTCAGATTCGTAAAGGTGAAATCATTGAAATTATAGGGACTTTAGTGCATGCAACATCGGTTAAAAATGGCTGGACATGGAGAAGTTCTTTGACACGTAATGATGTTGGAGCGGGTGCTTGTGAGTTGATTTTGGTCAAGAGTATACGTACTGTTTATCCTTGATTTTTCATCAATTTATACTTGAATCTACAATGGTAAAGCAGGGCCCATTGGCTCTGCTTTACTTTCTATAAAAGGCTTGACTTACTTTATATCAAAACGATCCAAATTCATGACCTTGTCCCAAGCAATAATAAAGTCTCTGATGAATTTGTCTAGGGCATCATCTTGAGCGTATATTTCAGCAATTGATCTGAGGATTGAATTGGAACCAAACACCAAGTCAGCTCGGGTGCCAGTGAATCTTACTTCGCCAGTTTTTCGGTCACTGCCTGCAAAAACCTCATTGCTGTCATCAATGGGTTTCCATTGGTAATTCATGTCCAATAAGTTTATGAAAAAGTCGTTTGATAAAGTGCCTTTTTTATCTGTAAGAACGCCATGGGAAGAATTTGCAACATTGGCACCAAGAACCCGCAACCCACCAACCAATACCGTCATTTCAGGAACTGTTAAAGTTAAGAGTTGGGCTTTATCAACCAATAAGGTTTCAGTTGATCTTGAATCTTTGGTGTTTTTGTAATTCCGAAATCCATCATAAGTGGGTTCTAATACTGCAAATGATTCAACATCTGTTTGTTCTTGTAATGCGTCTGTTCTTCCTGGTGTGAAAGGTACTTTATTACCGCTGGCTGTTTCAAGAGCGGCACAACCACCCAGTATTATCAAATCTGCCAATGATATGGAGGTTGAGGATTCATTTTTGATTTTTTCAAGAACAGTAATCACTTCATGTATTTCTGATAAAATATTGATTTTCCAATCTTTTTGAGGTGCCAAATTAATTCGTGCGCCATTTGCCCCTCCACGTAAGTCTGAACCACGGAACGTGGAAGCAGAAGCCCAAGCTGTACTGATTAATTGTGAAACTGTTAATCCTGAAGTGAGAATTTGTTGTTTTAAAACATTAATCTCATCATCTCTCAGTATCGGACCTGTGTTTTTTGGGACCGGATCTTGCCAAATTAAGGCTTCTGTTGGCACTTCTTCGCCCAAATAGTTTTCTATGGGACCCATGTCCCGATGCGTTAATTTGAACCATGCTCTGGCATAAGCATCAGCAAATTTGTCTGGGTTTTTATGAAAATTTTCCGAGATTTTGGCAAAGGCTGGATCTAATTTTAATGCCATGTCTGCTGTTGTCATCATCAATGGTTGTTTCTTCGATGGATCGTGTGCAGCTGGGGCTTGTGCAGCATTTGAATCGACAGTTGGCGTCCATTGAATATTACCAGTTGCGCTGGTGGTTTTTTGCCATTCATAACCAAGTAAAGCATCAAAATAACCCATATCCCACTGTATGGGGTTGGCAGTCCATGCACCTTCAAAACCAGCTGTTGTTGTGTCATCACCTTTGCCTGTTCCATGGCTGTTATCCCAGCCAAATCCCATGGCTTCAATATTTGCGGCCTCTGGTTCTGGCCCGACTTCTTTTCCTGGTCCTGCGCCATGCCCTTTACCAAATGTATGGCCTCCAGCGATAAGCGCCACTGTTTCATAATCATTCATAGCCATACGTCCAAAAGTGTCACGTATATCTACAGCTGATTTAAGTGGATCTGGTTCGCCATTTGGGCCTTGAGGGTTGACATATATTAAGCCCATTTCAACCGCTGCTAAGGGAGTGGCCAAATCTCGCTCTCCACTGTAACGCTTGTTATCTAACCATTCTGTTTCAGGACCCCAGTAAATGTCTTCTTCTGGTTCAAAGACGTCGGCTCTACCGCCGCCAAAGCCAAAAGTTTTGAAGCCCATTGACTCCATTGCAACATTACCAGCTAAAATCATCAGGTCGGCCCATGAGATGTTGTTGCCATATTTTTGTTTGATTGGCCACAAAAGACGACGTGCTTTGTCCAAATTACCATTATCTGGCCAGCTATTCAATGGGGCAAAACGTTGCGAGCCAGATCGCGCACCGCCGCGTCCATCGTATGTTCTGTAGGTTCCAGCACTGTGCCAGGCCATGCGCACAAATAAGCCACCGTAATGACCAAAATCTGCTGGCCACCAGTCTTGAGAGTCTGTCATGAGGTCAGTGAGGTCCTTTTTTAATGCCTGAAAATCTAGTTTTTTGAAAGCCTGGGCATAATCAAAAGTTTCTCCAAGCGGGCCGACCTGGGCTGCATTGTGATTGAGAATTTTTAAATTAAGTTGATTGGGCCACCAATGTTGATTGGCACTGCTGCCAGTAGCGGCTGTTTTATTGGTTCCATGCATAACAGGACATTTATTTTGATTTGACATAGTTGATACCTCATTTTTTGATTAATTGATAAGTACACTATAAGGTTGAGCTGCCAATAAGTAAAATTGAATTATTGAGATGTCTTAATCTAAAAATTAGATGGCCTGTATTAGGCCATTGAAAGTAAAGTGTTTACTGATGAAGTTCGTAGTATTTTCAACTCTTGAAATTGAAAAAATTTGCTTTGACCTGAATACATGTACAAAAAAACATGTGACTCTGAATTGTATTGCAGAGCCACATGTTTCAATGATTAGTCAAATCCGTTGGTAAATATGAGGTCTTGAAATTGAATGGGAACTTCAATGACCTTGAGGTTATCATAACTGGCATCTGGTTCATTGCTGCTGACATTGATGACATAGCCTGCTTGTGAGGGATTAAACAGAAACAGAGGGTCAGGCATTAATGTAACAGTCAATGTAATCGATTGATCTGGGAGTAATTCACCAATTTTACATGTGCTGATGTTATTAACATGCTCACATGTGCCTTGGTTTGAAATAAGGCTGATCAGTTGAACTCCTTCAGGTAATTCCCCGATAAATTGTACATCTGTGGCGGTGAGTCCCGTAATTGGTTCAGAAGGTGCTTGATTGATTAATTGAATAGTAAAGGTGGTCAATTGACCTGATTCAGGGTAATTTTCAGGTTCTATTTCTTCCTCAATCAAAATCAAATCTACCATGGGAATGACCTGTATATTCGCTTGAGCATTATTTGAAGCAACGCCTTGATCATCAATGACTGACACAGTTATGCTCTGTGACCCAGCAGATAAGTAAGTATGTTCTGCAAATATTTGACCCACATTTTGGAAAGTTGTGGTAATGATTGGGTCTCCTGAAGGAGCATCAGGGTTCTCAGGGGGGGCCTGGTTAGCAGAATCATTGTTACCGTCTCCCCAAGTAATTTGCAAGAAATGTGCTTGTTGCTTGTCTGGGTCAAAGAATTCTGCCATCAACGGCAATGGATACCCTAACCCTGCCTGAACTTGATCACCTGCAATTTTGTTTTTCAAAAGTGGTATTAACTGAGCTGGTAAAATTTTAGAATTTTCATCAGTAAATTGAACTACAGGTGCATCATTTACGCTGACGATGTTGATGTTTACAGTGGCGATATTCGAATCAAATGTGCCGTCATTAACTCTGAAACTGAATTGATCAGAACCGTTATAGTCTTGATCAGGTGTGTAAATCCGATTTGCCTCGTTTCCTGATAAGACTCCGTGTGATGGTTGTGTAATGATTTCATAGATCAAGGTGTCTAAGCCATTAAAGTCAAGACCTGCAATACCATCTGGATCAGATGCCAGTAAGGTAAGGTTCAGAGTGTTGTCTTCATCTGTACTTAACTGGTCATCCATAGCCTCTGGTGCTCTAAAGTTTCTTTCGATATTGATGATTGCACTCGCTTCATTACTGTTTATCAATCCATCATTTGCTATGAAATTAAATGAATCTGTGCCTTGAAAATCATTATTCGATGCATAAGTGAGCGTGACGGAGTTGTCAGTGATTTCTTTAAATGGTGCAGTTTCAAAAACATGCATTAAATCACGTGATTGATCCAATACATAGAATTTATTTTGGTTGACGCTGATGTCTAATGGGCGGCCCATGTCTCCTAATACAAAACAGCTGCCATCACAAGTTGAGGCAGCTTCTCCTGCGAAATCTCCAAGCGGTGTGAATCGTTGTACTCGTGAGTTATTATAATCTGTGACATACAATATATCATTATCATCAAGTGCCATGCCAATTGGTGTATCAAATTGTCCCTTTCCAGATCCATGCGAGCATTCTCCTGCACCTTGTTCTCCACAATTGCTGCCGTTAGCAATCAATACCGTGCAAGGTGTTTGATCGGAACAACTATAACCTATGCTGCGCTGATTGATATCATCGCAACCTGGGCCGCTTTCACATCGACCCAACCAGCCGATATGAGCGCCAACATTAAGTGTTATGCCGTCATATGTGGTTTGTGCAAATTTATGGATACGGTCTAAACCTGAATCAACCACATAAAGGTTTCCCTCACTGTCAATGCGAATGTAAAAACCTCTTGAGCTACTGCCAGCCACTGATGGATTGCCTGAGAGAAAGTTTTCAGCATTTTTTAATGTACCTATGCGTTCGGGATCCTGATTTCCATCTGCTCCATCAAAAATATAAACACGCCTTTTGTCGGTTGCGAAAATCAATCCACTGTTACTATCAATTGAAGCACCCAATAATCTGGGGTTGCCAAAATCTGCCAGGTCATTTAATCTCCATAATTGCAGATCATTTAATTGATCATCGTACTTTGTCATGGATAGTGCATCTGAACTGGTTGATGGTATGACAGCATAAATAAATCCTTCGTTGTCCATGGTGATGCGTTTAACTGATTGGGGGATATTAGTTTGTAATAAAAAATTACCGTTATTGTCCCATTTAGATAAACGTGGGCGGGTCACTGGTAAGCCATTGGTACAGTCCCAGTATCTATCAAGAACATAGGAAATGCCATGATCATCCACATGAACAAATTCTGAGTTGTATACAAAATCAGTTGGAATATCTTGTGCGGGGTTGGCATCACAAAATGCCTCATTGAGTTCAACAGCAGGATTATTAGCATTATTAAGAATATCACCAACAACAGTGCCAGGCCTGACCCTGTAGTCTTCAATAAAGTAAGGCATCAAAGGAGCAATAAAAAATCCTTGGCTTGGCGGTTGAGTGATACTGAATTTTAATGGATCAAAGCGCCGAGAGATCAGATCATTATCTTGACCTGTTAATATCACGTCAATTGGTTCAGAAGTTAAACCACTGGCAGTGATATTGTTAACATTGGGAGCGGTATTGGTACCAGGTGCTTTTACTGTAATCCATTGTGATTTGCTATCAGAATTGCCTGAGCTGTCGATTGCTGTCCAAATCACTTCTGTGCGTGTATTGGGTGGGAAATCAGAAGGTTTTGTACTGGATATCACAGGATTAGGGTCTGCCACATCAAAAACAACAGCATTACCAATATCAAATTGACTTGTTGTTGCTGCACTCATCGATTCAATCACGCGGCTGGGTGGGGCCAATATAATCGGAGCCCTTGTGTCTTGTACAGTAATGGATTGAACAACAGTAGAACGACCAGGGTTTCCTCCGCCAAGAGGGCCAGTGTCCAATGCTTCCCAAGTCACTTGTGTGGTTCCAATAGGTAAAACAGTAGGTGCATCATTGCCTATTGATAATGACTGTTCACAAGGATCTGTGGCTGTGATAGTCGAACGAAAGAAATCTTTGTGTACCTGCCAACGTTCACCACCCAGACTGTTTGCTTCCAGAGGGGCAGGAAACGGTAACGTTGTCTCTATGAGCGGAGGATTAACGTCTAAAACAGTAAATGATCTGATTTGTTCATGGGTGGCTGAGGTGCTGGGAATGTTGCTTGGAATTTGTCCAGCTGATATCAATCCTAACTCTATGCCAGCATTCACTAAAAATAACCCGCCAATTTCTGCAGCACGAGCGGCTGTTGCCGGATTGGTTTGAATCGAAAAGAAAGCATCAAGATACTTGATCTCATTTGAGGCAACAAAAATGGCAATGGGCAGAGCCACATCAATTAAATTATCGATTTGTGTGTTAGCTTGCCACTTTAACCTGTGATCTCCAGAAGGAAAAATTACCCAGCGATCATCTTCACTCCATTCATTAAGGTACTCATGATCTACCGTGACTTCTACTTGAGCATTAGCATGTTCAACATAGGGCAGTTCATCATTGCTGAATGATCCCCAATCTTCGTTCAAAAAATTGATATCAGCCAATCCGAATAAATTTTCATAGTCTGCTGCCTTTTGTGGAAGGTAGAACTCATGATGACACCCATCTGGGCTGGTTGGTAATACATCATTTGGTGTGGGGGCAACAAAAACGGCAGGTAAATTCTTGATTCTGATATCAATGGCTATTGAACCAAGGTCTGCTCCTGTGCCAATAGGACCAGGCAAAAATGATGTTGGTAATAAGGTCAAGTGGGCTGCTGCCCAGGCTTGAAAAGCTTCACGGTATTGAGAATTGTCCTCTAGTTCTGCACGAGTAGTCGCTGAACCCATACATAATAGGGCTACAAAAATACAATAGCCCATTTGCGATTTTAAATCTTTTTGCTTAAGAAAAAATTTATTGTTCCTGTGTTTTACTTTCATTGATCACTCACTCACTTGCTTTATCTATGTATGTATTAGCCAAGTTAATCAGGAAAACCCTCAAAAAATTTAAAAAAAAATATAATCATGATAAAGTATTGTTTATGGGTGGGAATGATAAATTACAATCAATAGATATAAATGGTGATTTCTATCAACAAATTAAGGCCTTGGCTCGTAAGTTGATGGCAAAAGAGCGATCCGATCATACCCTTTCAGCAACTGATCTGGTTCATGAAGCTTTCCTACGGTTATCTGTTGCTGACATACCATTTCAGGATTTAAAACACCAATACCATACATTTGCACGACAGATGAGACGTTTGTTAGTCAATCATGCCAATCAAAAAAATGCACAAAAAAATAAAATCGACGCTGTTCATTTGACTGAATCTCTGGGCGTGAAAGACGAAGGTGATATGGATTTGGCTCAGATTGATAGGGCTATTGATCACCTAGAAAATATGGATGCTCGCAGCGCAACATGTTTTGAACTGTTTTACTTTACTGGTCTTAAGCAGGGAGAAATTGCAGATTTGATGAGCTTTTCACTGGCCACACTGGAAAGAGAACTCAAATACGCCCGTGTGGTGATCAGAGATTATTTGTCACATCACAGATGAGCATTGATAACCTTTTTGCTGAACAAGTCAAAGCCTTATATATGGCTTGTTTGGACGTACCTGATTCTTTGAGGGTTTTACATATTCAGCACAGTAACTATGATGCAGCGGTCAAGTCTCGGGTATTGAGGTTAATTGATACCAAAGACAATCTTGATGATGTCTTATCCAAAGCAATTTTAACTGAGGCCCAGCAAACAATCAGTCGGAGCTTAATCAAATCAGGTGATGTGATTGAGCAGTATCGGTTGGATAAAAAAATAGGAGAGGGTGGTCAAGGTGAAGTTTGGTTAGCGCACCGAAATGATGGTGAGTTTGATCATCAAGTCGCCATTAAATTGATTAAATTGTCACCCAATAAACATGAGCTCAGGCGTTTTCAGATTGAACGTGTATTATTGGCATCTTTAAAGCATCCTAATATTACTGCTTTACTTGGAGGAGGGCGGTATCAGGATCGTCTGTTTATGGTCATGGAATGGGTTGATGGAAACCGATTTTTTGATCATGTGATGAACAATGATTTGGGTTTAATCGGTACACTTAAGTGCTTTTTGCAAGTCTGCGAAGCGGTCAGTTACGCACAATCCAAAGGTGTTATTCATCGAGACATTAAACCTTCTAATGTTCTTGTGACCTCAGATGGTTTGGTCAAATTGTTGGATTTTGGTATTGCAAAAACTACTGATATGGAATCGACTTTAACGCAATCAGAAATGATGATGTCATTGGCATACTCTAGCCCCGAGCAAATTGAAGGAAAATCGGTAACCACTGCAACAGATGTTTATGCATTAGGGCTATTTTTGTATGAGCTACTTACCACACAACAGGCACAACAAAAAGATACAGATTCTACAGTTGAATATTTAACATCTATTGCAGAGAAAGCACTTCAAAAACCCAGTGAAGTTATCAATAAGAACAGCCGGTTTGATGCCAATTTACTTAAAGGAGATTTAGATAATTTAATCATGATGTGCTTGCGAAAAGAACCTGCCAGATGGTATCGTAATGCTGATGATTTGATTGATGACCTGAAAAAATACCTTGCAGCTAAGCCTTTAAAGGCCAGTGGTGAAAGCATTGTATATAAAATGGGTAAATTGTTTCAAAGAAATCCATTAGTATCAGGCCTTTCGGTATTGGTCATAGTTTTTCTTATTGTGTTGCCGTTAGTGATGTTTCAACACTCGAATGAATTGACCCTTGAACGTGATAAAGCAAGAGAGAGCCTATTGGTGGCCAATAAAACCACAGAGTTTTTGACCACATTATTTGAATCTGTATCGCCATTGGGGGCAAAAGGGCAGCAAGTTGATTTACAGTCAGTTTTATTGCAGGGCGAACGTCAATTAGAAAATGGCATGACTAAAGAGCCAAGAGTTTTAGCTGCGTTGTTAATGAATATGGCAGCGATTCATTATCATATAGAGAATAAGGCAAAAGCGATAGAAAATTATCAAAGAGCAGCTCAACTGTATCATGATCTAAAAGATCATGAGGGCGAATTGGCAGGCTTGGGACAATTGGCGTTGATGTACTTTAGAATTGATGATTTGGAAAATACCGAAAAATACTTTAAACAGGCAGATCACATTGTAGAAAAAGTCAACAACATGAAAGCGGAATCATGGCATTTATTGCGCAAGGCAACTGTTGCCAATGAACGTGGACAACAAAATCTGGCCATAAATTTTGCTGAAAAAGCCATGCAACATTTAAAGGAAATGCCTTCAGATGAGCAAGATGATGCTGCTTTATTAGGAAGGATATACAGTGAATTAGGGGAGTCTTACAAGCATACAGATATGAAGAAATCATTAAAATATAATGAACTGTCATTGATTTATGCAGAGCAACAAGTGGGGAAAATTCATCCATTTTATTTGAATCGTCTCAGCAGCAGAGCCATAAGGTTAATGCGCTTAAACCGACATGATGAAGCGCAAAAAATGATCGATGAAACCATAGAAATTTCAAGTCTATTGTATTCAGATGATCATCCACGACATGCTTCATTTCTAACCTCAAAAGCAACATATCTTCATGATAAGGGTTTTTATAAAGAAACTGAAAAACTTTATATGAAGATGTTATCAATCCATAAGAAACACTATGGTGTAAAGCATTTTGAGAATGCTCGTGTGATCAACAATTTGGCTTATTTATATGAAGATCATGGGTACTATGAAAAAGCACTGCCTTTGTATATACAATCTGTTCAATTGCGCAAAGATTTAGATGCTAAAAATTTAATTCGTATTGCAACAGCAGAATCTAACCTAGCGAGATTGTATGCAAAGTTACATCAGCATGAAAAGTCAAAACAATTGATTGAACAAGTGATACCTGTATTTTTGTTAAATAATAGAAGTAATATATATAATAATACATGGCTATGCATGAAACTCCTGTTTCATATTGTTTTTGCTGTTTTTATT
>CAYGTC010000043.1:0-39383 GCA_964352735.1 uncultured Alcanivoracaceae bacterium
CTTTCATAATCCTCGCGATATTATGATGGACAAGTCAAAACATCATATCTAGAATAATCGAGATTTTTCTTTTTGTTCTCAATGACCGGTATTGTACCGCAAGCTTAATAAGTTCGATATAATACAAAATATTATATGAATCTGTTAAGAGGTTAATATGCTTGAGTTACGCCCAAATTGTGAATTGTGTGATAAAGATTTGCCACCAGAGGCAACCGATGCTTGTATTTGTACTTATGAATGTACTTTCTGTCGTCAATGTGTGGATGAAGTGTTGCAAAATGTTTGCCCAAACTGCGGTGGCGGTTTTACAGATCGGCCAATCAGACCCAAAGTTGCGCGAAGGGAAAACGTTTCATTGGCTTTTCAGCCAGCATCAACAGGTAGGGTGCATACGCCGTATACCGTTGAACAAATCAAAACTTTTAGTGCATCAATCAAGGATCTCCCGGTCAATAAAAGATAATGAACAGTTATAATAAAAGTATCATCGCTATGCTGACGGCTGCAGTGATCATCAGTACAGCATCTGTGTGGGTTAAAGTGGCTGATGTGGCCCCAAGTGTTTCTGGTTTTTATCGAATGTTCATTGGTGGCGTCGTTTTGGTCATATTGTGTTACCAACAAAAATTACGCATGTGGTCAGGTTGGAATCATTATAAATGGTTGTTTTTTGCAGCGCTGTCCTTTGCTTTTGATTTATACTTTTGGCACCGCAGCATCATATACGTTGGGCCGGGTTTAGCCACAGTATTGGGTAATTTCCAGGTGTTTTTTATGGCCCTTGCTGGCTATTTGTTTTATCAAGAAAAGATCACCAAGCATTTTATTATTGGTTTATTCATCACCATAGCTGGATTGTTTTTGTTGGTTGGCATTCATTGGTCCGAGTTAAGCAGTGATTACCGATTGGGTGTTATTTATGGCATTTTAACGGCAATTTCTTATACATTTTTTATGCTTTCTTTGAGGTATGCACAATCGGTTAAAAACGGTATAACGGCAATGGCCAATTTGGGTCTCATGTCCTTGAGTTGCGCATTCATGATGTATCTGGTGGTGTTTTTTGAAGGCAATGACATTAATTTGCCAAACATTCAGGCCGTTATTTCTATGTTGATATTGGGTGTTTTTTGCCAAGTGCTTGGCTGGTTGTTAATTACACGATCCATGCCGCATTTGCCGACTTCTATTGTAGGTGTGGTTTTGTTACTGCAACCGGCACTGTCCATGTTGTGGGATGTGATTTTTTTCGATCGTCCAACCGATTTGCAAGATCTGATTGGTTTGTTCATGGTGCTGGCGGGTGTTTATTTGGCAACCATAAAGAAAAAAAGCCACTAGCCGGGATATTTTATCAAATCGGTAAAAAAATCGATTTTGCCATTTTACCCCTAAATTCCATTCTATGATGAAATATTCGGACTGGTCTTTGTTTTTACCAATTCATTAATGACATGGTGTGCAGCTGTCAAAGCAAAAATACTGATGACTGTCATGTCCGTGCCAAAACCATTGTTGCAGTCTAATTTGAGACTGGTTTGTGGTTTTTGATCGGTTTCACACCATGGCATTTTAACCGCTTCTGGTGAAAACACACTGGTAATACCAAATTTTTTGCCTGCATATTTAGGAAAGCCATACTGTTTACGCAATGTAGCTCTGACTTTGCTTAACAAACGATCGCCATGAGTCAATCCCAAATCACAAACCTGTATGTCAGCAATACCCGTTTTACCGCCTGCACCACCCACAGTGATAACATTGAGGTTTTTTTCTTTACATAGCGCAATCAATAAAGTTTTGTGTTTAAGGCTGTCAATGGCATCAACCACATAATCATAAGGTTCATTCAGTAATTCATCAGCTGTCGATTCCAGAAAAAAAGTGGTTTTTTCATGAACGGTACAATCGGGATTAATGCTTTTAATGCGCGCTGCCATTGTCGCTACTTTTTCATGGCCAATGGTCTCAGTTAAAGCATGAATCTGACGATTGACATTGGTCACGCACACATCATCAGCATCAATCAAAGTCAAGGTACCAACGCCACTGCGTGCCAGTGCTTCGCAAACCCAAGAGCCAACACCACCAATGCCAATGATACACACGTGGGCATTTTGTAGTTGTTTAAAACCTTGTTCTCCGTGCAGTCGTGCCACACCACCAAAGCGTTGTTTGTTGTTTTTCATTGTTTAACGATTGTCAAAAAAGTAGATTATAGTCGACCAATGATTGTGGTGGTAGTAATAATTTTTATGGTTGGTGGAAATATTTTTATTTCAATTGAAAATATTTTTTAGTATTTGATATTGATGCTTTTATTAATTGTGGTAAATCTATTTCAGTATTTTCGGCGACATACTTTGCAACCCTGACTAAATTAATCGGCACATTGCGCTCTTTAAAATCAGGATAAAGGTTTTGATCAGGCGCATCGGTTTCAAACATGACAACATCCAGTGGGCAGTATTTAATCAGTTTGTGTAGTTTATGGGCATTGGGGTTGCAGATGGCGCCGCCAAAACTGAATTTTAGACCTTTATCGATGAGTTGTCGGGTTTGTTCTATGCTGCCATTGTAGCTGTGGATCATGGCATTGAAGTAATTGGCGTTTTTAAGTTCAGCGTAAACGGCATCAACAGCGCCACGGGCATGAAGGATGAGGGGAAGGTTGTGTTTTTTGGCCAGTTCTATTTGTGCAGCAAAATAATACCGTTGTTTGTGTTTGTCCAAATCTTTGAGGAAATAATCAAGCCCACATTCGCCAACTGCACATGATGGATGTGTACTGAGGTATAGGTCCAAGTATTTCAGATCGTTTTCTTGGTGTTGATCTATAAAATAGGGGTGTAAACCATAACTTGGGACAATGCTGTTATGTTGCTTGGATAATGTGGTGAGTTTTTCAAAACCAGCAGCCATCACTGCTGGTGTGATGAAGTGTGTAATGCCTACCTCTTGGGCCTGTTTGATTAGCGCTGATCTGTCGGTATCAAATCGTTGATCGTCAAGGTGGATGTGCGCGTCAATCATATGGAGTTGTTATATGATCACAACAAGGGTGCCTGAAAAATCTTTTGGTTGAGGGTATGAACAGGCAAGTAGTGATCAATCAGCAAGATGGCAAAAAGAATCATCAAATACCAAATGGAAAATTTAAACACTTTCCATGGTAACATTGGGTCTTTGGAAGTGCGCATTTGTAATACCAATTGTAAAAAACGCCCACCCAAAACCACTGCACCAATCAAGTAGACCCAGCCACTCATGCCAACAAGATAGGGGAACAATGTGATGATGAATAACAAGATGGTGTAATAAATCATGTGCAACAAAGTGTGTGGGATGCCATGTGTAACGGGTAACATGGGTATTTCGGCTTTGGCATAATCATCCACTCTGTGAATGGCCAATGCCCAAAAATGTGGTGGAGTCCAGAGATAGATGATGGCAAACAACAATAAGGCATCTCCTGTCAGGTTTCCAGTCATTGCTGTCCAACCCAATACTGGTGGAGCTGCGCCTGCTGCACCGCCAATAACAATGTTTTGCGGTGTCACACGCTTAAGGAAGAACGTATAAATAAAGGCATAGCCAATTAATGATAAGAATGTCAGTACCGCGGTCAATACATTGATCATAAGAACCAATATGGCCATTGAAATGATGCACAAGGCTAAAGCAAAAAGGATCACGTTCCAATCATTTAAATCGCCTTTGGGTAAAGGTCGGTGTTGTGTTCGCAACATGATGGCATCAATTTTTTGATCGGCCCAGTGGTTGATGGCTGCTGCTGAACTGGCGGCAAAGCCTATACCGATTAATGCGTAAATCATGGGCATCAGTGGTGGTAATCCATCGTCTATTGACAAAAACATACCAACCCATGCAGTAAATACAATCAATAATACCACTTTGGGCTTGGTTAACTCGAGGTACTGCTGGAATTTTGATCCACTCATAAGATTTGACTTCTGCGGGTTTTATAGAGCAATGTGACGACTGATAACAATAAAACAGCTGCGACACCATTGTGTGCTGTGGCCACAATCAATGGTAGATTAAACATAACATTTGATATGCCAAGGCCAATTTGAATGGCCAAAAGCACACTGATGGCGATGCCCAGTGGCATTAATTCGCGATTTTTCATTAAGCGTGTGGCCAGCCAAATAAAATACAGTGTCACAATGACGAAGCCGATTCTGTGAGCCATTTGTATGGCAACGCGGCTAGGTGCATCCAATACGCCAAATTCATAATTGATACCGAGCCCTCGCCACATGATGAATCCTTCGGAAAAGTTCATCTCTGGCCATACTTCTCCATTGCATAAGGGAAAACCCACACAAGACAAAGCCGCATAGTTGGAGCTGGTCCAACCGCCTAACATGATTTGAAATACCAATAAAATTAAAGCAACCACAACCATCCATTGTTTAACGTGCCCAGCATATCGATAGGGTTTGATTTTCTCAGATGTGGATAAAGACAGCCAGTAAAGCAGTGACAATGTCAACATGCCGCCCATGAGATGACCCATCACTATCACTGGTTTGAGTTGTAGTGTGACGGTCCACATGCCCAATGCTGCCTGGAATACAATGACAAACCCCAGAATAACTGGCAATGTCATCGCCATGTCTCGTCTTTTTATATAGGCACCAATGACCAGAGCCAATACGATTAAACCCAATGTGCCTGCAAAATACCGATGTACCATTTCTTTCCAGGCTTTGTCTTGTTCTACGGCTCTTTCAGGATAGGCATCGTTGGCTTGCGCTATTTCTGTTGCTTCCATTGGCCACGCGGCCTTGCCATAGCACCCCGGCCAATCAGGGCAACCAAGGCCTGCATCCGATAAGCGCACAAATGCACCAAGTACAACGACAAATAAGGCCAGTGCGGTGCCTGACCAAGCCAATTTAGCGTAATTTTTCATGATATGATTTACGTGAATGTATGACAATAAATAGGATCATATTTTACTGCATTGGGTCTTTTTTTTCTTTAACTGTCGTAACTTTTATGCTGAATATTTTGTCAGTGACAGTTTTTGTTCGAAAAATGACTTATATGTTTTGATGGGTTTATTGAAATGAACAGAGATTACCCTTCATTCTTTCGTGCCCTCAACAACAAGCCCAAATCTTTAATAACATCTGATGGATTAAAGTTTGGCGGGTAGGCCATCATCAAAAAACCTTCAGGAGCTAATAGATATAGACCTTTACCGTTGCCTAAAGACTGTGGCGATAGTTGTGTTAAAGTTTGGCTGAGCTCATCGCCTTTAGTAAAAGTTTGTTGACTGATGCTGGCGTATTGTTCCGGCATTTTAAATGTCTGGCCTTCGGGATGCAGGAACAACAATTTAACTTTCTTCATTTTATGTCCTTTTGTGAGCCTGATTCGATAAAGTGTGTTCAACATTGAGTGACATTTATCATCACAACTTCCAGAGTGGTGATAAACGACGGTCCAAAATCCTTCAAAACTATTGAGGTCATTCCCCTCTGTGATTTTGACCGGAGGCTTGATGAAGTTGCCTCTGTTTTTGAATGTTTCGGGTGAATAATCCACCCATTGTGAATTCATAACAATGGCAATAATGACCGGAGCGGTAAAAACCAGTATCAAGGCTAAGATGGAAAATTTGTTTTTGGTTTGTGCTTTCATGATTTTTGACAAGCGCAGTGATAATAGAAACGATATTTTACTGTAATGGCAGATTTTGCTCAGTATATTTGTGTTGTTTTTGATGAATTAATCAGGACAGAAAATACTCTTCGAATGAATATAAGGCATAGTTTGTTGTATTTGATGCATAAAAAAAGCCCCTTACACAACCATGGTGAAGGGGCTTTTTGGTGTATTTTATGTATTTATGTTGTTAATTTTCTCCTAACCAAGAAGCCCATGGCAATCATTAAAATAAAGATGGCAGGTATGCCAAGTGATGGTATCAATAATGCTACGCCCAGCCTAGTTGGATCGCCAACATCAATCGATACGGGGTCATCAGTCGGGATTGGTGTCTGACCAGAATCGGCATCATTGTTGGGGTCACCATCATTATCTTGATCCCAATTGGCCATGGCTTGATTTTCAACTGATTGAACGCCAACACCTGAAATTAAAGTATCAAAGCGAATAACGATTTCGTTATTCAATTCTTCTGGTGTAGAGTCTGGTGCGGCCCCTTGATCTTCACCTAAAATGGCGGTCAACTCTAATCGGTTTAAGTTGGCATTGAATATTGGCGTTGTACAAGTACTTGTTCCAGTTGCAACGCAGCTCTCACCACCAAAGAATACAGTGTTATCAGGCATCTCATCAAAAATGAAAACCGGTAAATCACGATCATTGTTGGGGTTGAACCACCAAAATGTCCAATGGATAACGCGTGGATTGTCTGCATCAAATTCACCAATTTTCAGACCAACTGGAGGATTCAATTGCAGAGATGTATCATCTGTAGCGTCATTGTTATCAGGGTTAACATCTTGTCCATTGGCACCATCGTCACCAATAGATACATTGTTGACCACTAGATTAACACCAATAGCCAATGGATCATCAACCAACACTGCAAAGGTCTCACTGCCTGTTTCATCGACATTTAGATTGCCGACGAGGAAAGTACAAGTACTGCCAGCAGAACCGTCAGGTGTACATGTCCAAGCTACTGAACTTGATGCCGCATCATAAGATGTATTGGCAGGAACGGTTTCAGTGATCGTTACACCTGTGGCGTTTTGATCTCCAATATTACTATAATCCAGTGTATATACGATTGTTTGACCAGGGCCTGAGCTGATATCGCCATCTGTTTTAGTGATGGTTAAATCAGGGAAAGCGCCAACATCTGTTGTTTCAGGGTCAGTGTTATTACTGTCATCTGGGTCATCACCATTAGTACCGTCGTCAGCAACTGACGCGGTATTGAGTATTTGATCAACACCTGCTGGTAATGGATTATCTAAAATAACAGCATATTGTATGGTACTAGGGCCATCAATGACATTTAGATTGCCAACATTAAACGTACATGTACTGCCTGCATTGTTATCAGGTGCACATGTCCATCCAGCACTGCTTGATGTAGGATCAAATGTTGTGTTTGCAGGGACTGTATCTGTAACCACGACACCCGTTGCATCTTGAGGACCTAAGTTTTGATAAGTTAGATCATAAATAATAGTACCACCAGCATTGACATTATCTGATTGATCAACCTTGTTTAGGCTTAAATCAGGAGCTGCATCAAGTGGCGTGTTATCGTCGCCAGTATTATTATTGGGATCTGCATCATCACCATTGTCACCGTCATCAGCAATAGAAATGGTATTGTCTATTGAATCTACTCCTGCTGGTAAGGTTTCAATAACATCAACTGCAAATGTCGTTGAGCCTGAGTCTCCGCCACCATCAAGGTTGCCAATTGCTAAAGTACAAGTGCTCGTTGCTGTGCTATCTGGTGTACATAACCAGCCTGCTGCACTTGCAGTTGCATTAAATACTGTATGCAACGGTACCGTTTCTGTAATGACGACCCCTGTGGATTCTTGATCACCAATATTTGAATAATCAATGGTATAAATAATCGTTCCACCGGCAATGGCAGTAATACCGCCATCATCTTTGCTGATGGTCAAATCAGGTACAGACCCTACCGGAGTATTGTCACCACCGGTGTTGTTATCTGGATCAGGATCAACGCCATTGCTACCATCGTCTGCAATAACCACCACGTTATTGATAGTTTTCACATTACTTGGTAATGGATTATCAATAGTAATGGCAAATAAAGTATCTGCACTTGCATTGACAGCCAGCGCTCCAACAGCCAGTGTACAGGAGCTCCCAGCATTACCATCTGGTGCACAAGCCCAACCAGGTGAACTGGCAGCAGCATTGAATACTGTATTGGCAGGTACTGTTTCTGTAATGACAACCCCTGTAGCATTTTGATCGCCAATATTGTTATAGGTAATGGTATAAACTACGGTATCACCAGCTTCCGCGCTGAGACCGTTGTCTGTTTTAGTAACGACTAAATCAGGTGTGGCATCAACTGGGGTGTTATCACTGCCATCGTTGTCATCTGGTGTTGGATCAACACCATTATTACCATCATCACCAATAGAGACACTGTTGGCAATCTGAGTAACACCTGCTGGTAATGGATCATCAACCTGTATGGCAAACAAGACCGATGCGGCAGCAATACCGGCATCAACTGTACCAATATTTTGTGTACAAGTACTTCCAGCAGAACCATCCGGAACACAAACCCATGTGCCTGTGCTGCCAGCTGCATTAAATGTGCTGTTGGCAGGAACGGTTTCGGTGATGACAACACCAGTAGCACCTTGTGTGCCGTTATTGATGTAACTTAATGTATACACAATAACACTGCCAGGTGTTGAACTGACACCACCATCATCTTTACTGATGCTCAAATCAGGAACAGCAGTAACAGGTGTATCATCTGAACCATTGTTGTTATTGGGATCAGCATCTGGGCCATTGTCACCATCATCGGCAATGCTTACCGTGTTGTTGATCATTTCAACGCCAGCAGGGAGTATGCTGATGACATCAACTACAAAGTTAACGATTCCTGATTGACCACCGCCATTGAGATCACCCACAGATATGGTACAGGTACTGCCTGCTGTATTATCTGGTAAACATGCCCAGCCAACAGAACTTGCACCAGCATTAAATACGGTGTAAAGAGGGACAGTTTCTGTAATTACGATACCTGTCGATTCTTGTGAGCCTATGTTGGCATAATTAATGGTGTAATTAATAGAACCTCCAACGGTAGCCGTTATACCACCATCATCTTTACTGATGGTCAGATCTGGCACTGCACCAATAGGAGTATTATCTCCACCGGTGTTGTTATCAGGATCAGGATCAACGCCATTACTGCCGTCATCTCCTATCGTCACAACATTGGCTATGACTTTAACATTACTCGGTAATGGGTTGTCAACAGTGACAGCAAAGGTAACATTGGCCATGGCATTAACTGCCAGTGCTCCAACAGTAAACTCACATGAGCTACCTGCATTACCATCAGGTGTACAAATCCATCCAGCTGTGCTTGAACCAACATTGAATATTGTATTGGCAGGAACAGTTTCAGTGATGACTACACCAGTAGCGTCTTGATTACCTATGTTGTTATAGGTGATGACATAAGCTATTGTGTCACCAGCATCAGCGCCAATACCGTTATCAGTTTTTGTGACCACTAGATCAGGCGCTGCATCAACGGGTGTATTGTCATTGTCTCCATTGTTTCCTGGTGTTGGATCAACTCCGTTATTTCCATCATCTGCAATACTAACAGTATTGTTTATCTGAGTCACACCAGAAGGTAAAGGTGTATCAATGGTCACAGCAAATAAGACTGAGGCAGGGGCCGCACCAGCATTTACATTGCCAATGTTTTGTGTACATGTACTGCCTGCTGAATTATCAGGCACACAAACCCAACTGCCAGAACTGTTGCCAGAATCAAATGTTGTGTGTGTTGGCACTGTTTCTGTAATGACCACACCTGTTGCGTCTTGACTACCAGTATTGCTATAAGTGATGGTATAAACAGTTGAACTGCCTGGCGTGGTTGTTACATCGCCATCGTCTTTTGTCACTTGTAAATCAGGCACTGCTGTAACGGGTGTATTATCGGTATCATTATTATTATTTGGATCGGCATCTGGACCATTGGTTCCATCATCAGCGATACTGATACCATTGTTGATCATTTCAACTCCAGCAGGTAATATTGCTATGACATCAACAGCAAAAATAGCCATGGCTGATTGACCACCTCCATTCAAATCAGGTACTGAAAGTGTACAAGTGCTGCCAGCGGTATTGTTAGGCAAACATGCCCAACCCGCTGTACTTGCTCCACTATTAAACACCGTATTTAATGGTACTGTCTCAGTAATCACGATGCCTGTGGCTTGTTGTGTACCAATATTTGAGTAACTTATGGCGTAACTGATAGTGCCTCCAACTGAGGCAGTTGCACCACCATCATCTTTAGTGATGACTAAATCAGGTACTGCTGTTACAGGAGTGTTGTCTCCACCAGTATTGTTATCTGGATTGGGATCAATACCATTGGTTCCATCATCTGTAATAGACACATTATTAACAATGGCCAGAACAGTTGCCGGCAATGGGTTATCTATATCAATGGCAAAGTTAACCATGCTTCCACCATTAACAGCGACGCTTCCTATGGCAAGTGTACATGAACTGCCAGCATTGTTGTCAGGTAAACAGACCCAACCAGCGGTGCTACTGCCTGGATTGAATGTACTATTAGCCGGTACTGTCTCAGTAATAACCACACCAGTGGCATTTTGATTGCCAATGTTATCGTAGGTGATGATGTAGGTGACAGTGTCTCCAGCATTGGCCATGACATTGTTGTCAGTTTTGCTAATAACAAAATCAGGCGCAGCATTCACTGGTGTATTGTCATTATCGCTGTTGTCATCCGGTGTTGGATCCGCACCATTGGTGCCATCATCAGCGATAGATACACTATTATTGATCTGTGTTACGCCTGAGGCTAATGGGTTATCAATTTGTACTGCAAAATTAACGTTACCTGTACCATTATTACCAGCTAGATTACCGACGGTGAAATTACAAGTACTGCCCGCTGTATTATCTGGTAAACAAGTCCACCCGATCGTGCTGTTTGCAGCATTGAATACAGTATTGGCCGGGATGATCTCAGTAATCACTACACCAGTGGCATCTTGTGTCCCGACATTGATGTAGTTAATCAAATAAGTGACAATGCCTCCTGGTATAGTGCTGGTATCACCATCCGTTTTTGTGACCTGTAAATCAGGTGTGCTGGAAATGGGTGTTGTATCTGTGCCAGTATTATTCATCGAATCTGAATCAGCACCGTTAGCACCATCATCAGCAATTGAGGCGGTATTAGAGAGCTGAGTCACCCCAGCGGCTAATGGTGAATCAATGGTCACAGCAAACATCGTCGTTGCTGCTGGATCACCTGCATCAACATTGCCGATATTCTGTGTACAAGTACTGCCCGCTGAATTATCGGGCAAACAAGTCCAGATACCAGAGCTGCTGGCCATATCAAATGTGCTATTGGCCGGAACCGTTTCAGTGATAACAACTCCTGTGGCATCTTGGTTACCAATATTGGCATAAGTAAGGGTATAAATCACCACGCCTCCTGGCATTGCCGTTGTACCACCATCGTCTTTACTGATGGTTAAATCAGGTGCGCCATCTACGGCAACGACAGTTGAGTCATCATCTGTTCCGGTATCCGGGTCATCAGTCATTGAATCAGGTAATTCATCAGATTCAACAAGCCCTTGATTGGCTAATGTCTCTATACCTGTTGGCAAAGGATTGTTAACGGTCACCGTGTATGTGATGGTCACTGAGCTGCTATTGGGCAGGCTCGCAATATCGATTTCAACAAAGGTATCACCAGCGGTATTGCCCGTTGTGATAGTCCCCAGTGTTGTTGTGACACTGCCAACATCAAGTTGAGTGTTGGTATCTGGCGCATCGCTCAGTGTTACATTGCTGGCAGGCGCATCACCAGTATTGTTGATGACAATTGTATAAAGTATTTGTTCACCTGGACTGATGCCCCCAGACATATTGGTGTCTGTAACAATGGCAGCAGCTTTGGTTGAGTCTAAAACTGGTATTGCAAGCATTGTTGAGCCATCTACATCTGGCAAGTCTCTTTCCGTTGGGTCAGCCCCAGGTAAGGTGCTTGCTTCTGTAACAGTTGCCGTATTTGGGATTGTTGTTGGCAAAGTCACGTCATTACGTAAAGTGACATTGAATGTAAACACAATCATTTCAGCTGGTTCAATTGAAGTTGCTGGAGTGCTGCCCATTGGATCTGAAGTAATGCTAACAGTATGATCTGTTGCACCAGGTCCGGCGGCATCAGAAAGTATGAAGCCAGTTGGAATGGTTACACCAGTGATGGTGGAAACATCCCATATATTGGTATCCAGAACATCTTCAATGGTTATATCATAGGCTGATGCATTGCCTGTATTACTTAGGGTTAAAGTGATAGGAACAACATTATCTGTCATTGGTCCCATCGATTTATTTAAGCCCAGTAGTGGCACAACAACTTCTATATCAGCTGTGTTATTTAACATTGTACCAGCGCCATATGTAAAGGTTGCTGTATTGGTTAATAAGTCTAAATCAGCATTTTCAACCACATCGACCACACGAGCAGTAACGGTGATGATGATATGATCGTCAGTATCAACCATTCCATCTGGGGCATTGGTGACGGTACCAAAATTTAAGGTTGCTTGATCATCAAATGCATCAGCATCAGTATTTACAATAACAGCTGTACCAGGCAAAGTGGTAGAAATATTACCACCTATGGTGTCGACAGTGGCTGAAACCATTTCCATAACACCGCCTGAGCCTACCAATGGTAATTGATCGACAACCACAGCATTGGTGGTTGTGCCTTCAGGAAAGATGACTGTGATATTAAAATCTATCAGTTCTCCAATTGCCATATCTGGAATCAACATATTGCCTACATTATCACCTGTATCACCCAGAGAGGTGTTTACACTTGATGCAGTTTTGATGATTGCAGGGTCAGGTGTAACGAAACTGCTGTTGGCCATATCTGAATCGGTTCTTGTTTCACTGCCAATAACAGAAGTGGATGTCCATGACGCTGTAACGGTATTTTGATAAGATTCATTTGGATTAACTGCCACATCTACAGATACTTGATATTCAATGGTACAACTGTCAGTTGCCAAAGCAAGGGTAGAAAAGGTGAATTCTATGGTTGGATCTGTACTTGAATCAGTTACTAGACCAGTACAAGTGCTCATCACTGTAGAATCATTGATCCAACTGGTACCAGGATTAGGCAATACATCAGTTACCGTGAAATTAAAGGCATCAGAAGTTGATGTGGCATTAACGTGATCTATGGTAATTCTATAGGTCAAAGTATCGCCTGCATCAGCAGTAACAGAGGCCGGCACAGTTGCTTTGGTGACTTCTATCACTGGTGCCACAACATCAATCAATGCTGTGCTTTCTATGTTGACACTTCCTGAAGTAAATCTTGCTGTGTTAATGACATCGTTCAGACCACCTTGGTTAACCATATCATCTACTAAAATAGCATTCACTTGAAAGACTATTTGATCGTCAGCATTACTGACACCATCTGGGTTATTAAATACATCACCTAAATTCCAAGTAACTAAGTCGTTATAAGTATCTGCATCTGAATTAGAAATAACTGGAGGTGCTGCTGAACCAGGTACAGTTAACTGTCCACCAATACTGATGATTTGTGTGCCCAACACTTGAGCATCCATCAATGTGGTTACAGTAGGTAACTGATCGGTTACTACGGCGGCGAGGCTGGTGCCTTCTGGAATTGTTAAGGTAAATCGATAGGTGACAAGTTCACCCACAGCAACATCATCCTCTGGACCATTGATTGCTGTCATCGTTGTTGCTTCGGATGTATCAAAAACAATTTTATTTAAACCAGGAGCCGTTATCATAACAGCATGAGACTCATTGGATGAACCGTCTCTTTCTTCAGCATTGACACCAGGTAAGGAATCCCACACAACACCGGCGGTGTTAACAATGTTTTGCTCAGGTGCAACTGTATTATCGACAGTGACATCAAAGGAAATAACCGCAGTTGAGCCCAAAGTAAAATTACTCCAAAACGCACTGATTATGCCAGCATTTTCCACCAAGGTTCCGCCATCTGGTGCTAAACCTGAATCCAGTGTCAAATTACCTGCAAAACTAAAGCCTGTCGGAATGTTATCGGTTAAAGTGACATCAAAGGCATTGGCATTACTATTGGTTGTTGCATCATTGCGTATTTCAATGGTGAAGGTTACTGTATCACCAGCATCTGCAGTTGTTGTTGGGCTGCTTTTATCAATCCCCAAACGAGGTTCAACAACTTCAATATCAGCAGAGGCAGAAGCATTCAACCCTGCACTGTATTGAACCATCACATTGTTGGTTAAAACTTCAAGGCCTGAATTGACGTTATCATCGGTTACTATCGCTGTCACTTCAACGATGATACGATCATCGTCATTAAGCACGCCATCAGGTATGTTGGTTACTGAACCAAAGTCAAAAGCAACGACATTTGCTGCGCCAATGGTGCCCATTGTTAAGGTATTGGTGGGCGTTAATTGTCCTCCAACACTGACAACAGTTGATGAAACCACTTCCATTTGACCTGTGGCATTGCCAGGTAATGTGTCAGTAATAATCACAGAAGGAGAAACGCCTTCAGCTAAAGTCGCTGTGATTCTAAAAGTCACTTCTTCACCGATGGTTAAATCAACCAAACCAACATTGCCTTCACCAGAAACACCGCCAGTTTGTTCTGAGCTGGTTGCTGGTAGTACAGTTTTAACAACTTCTGCACCACTTACTGAAACAGTAGCTGGATTAGAGGTGGGGCCATATGTGCGCCCCCCAACTGGTAGTGAAGTTGACTCAACTGCAGCAGTATTGACTAACATGGCTCCTGATGGTGCACTTGCTCCAATGATTGCGTTAAATGTAATGGTCACAGGGCTTGCTGGTGAGAATGGCATGGTGCCGACATCAACAACCACAGTTGTGTCAGGACCGCCGCCATTACCAGTTGTCACTGAACCCTGACTTGTCATTACAGTACCATCGACCAATGTCAGATTTGTATTCGTTAAAAGATCAGTCATTACAACATTAAAGGCATCACTGGTGCCTGTATTTCTCAGTACCACTGTGTATATGACGGTGTCACCAGCATCTGCCATCATTGGCATGACTGACTTATCTATGGTGACATTGGGCTCTCTTATCGTAACATTATTAGCAGAATCTGAAATGTTACCGCCATCATAATTAAATGTGGCATTGTTGTTTCTGTTTTGCCCATTTGAATTTATTGGTAGATCAGCAACTAATGTTGTGTAAAGAATGGTAATGGTATCAGGGGTACCATTAGCTGTATTGCTATTGGTGATGTTATCAAAAGGGAAAGATGCATTTCTTGTACCTATTCCAGTTGCATCGTTTAATACACCAGTAAAACCACCTGCATGGCTTGTGCTTATTCCTGCAGTAGCAACAATGCTATCAAAAGATTGAAAGACAAGGCCGCTATCCAAAACATCAGTTAATGTTGTGTTTAAACTTTGACCTTCAGTTAAAGTAATCACTACAGAATATTGGATTGTTTCACCGATGGTTACAGTTGCATCATTGCCATCTGGATCTGGAGCTGTATCTGTAACACCTTTGGTTATGGACGGTTCGCCAACTATCGCTGTTGCATCATCCATCAGAGTGGGAAATGGAACGCCGCCAACAGCTGAAGCAAAAACTGTGCTAGCCGTATTGGTGAAACTGGATTCAGGCTGAACTACTGATGAAACAGTACAAGTGTATGTGACCAATGCTGTATCAGTTGAATAGGGAGCACCTACAGTACCATCATTGGCCTCAAGTGGGTTGGAAAGAGAAAGTCCTGTGCTTAAGCTTCCCGTGGTTACAAGTGGAGTCAGGGCGCCATTGGTGACAGAGTCAATTGTACATCCAGTTAATTCTGCTATGGCTGGATCAGTAATGGTGACATCAAAAGCCCGTGCACCACCTGTGTTTTCAATAGTGAGTACAAAGGTGATGTCATCTCCAGCATCTACGCCTGTCACATCGCCATCAATAGGGATAATAGCTGGCAATGGAGCAATTGTACCCTGATCTGTTGCACTGATGCCTTTGACCATGTTCAAAACTGGAGCATTGACAGTGATAGAAACAGGAGTAACGCCAGATGTGACTTCACCGACTGTATTGTTACTATTAATTTGTAACAGATTAGCAAGGTTGAGATTATCAGCAAATGGATCTGTACTGATGGTGACGTCGACATCAACCGATACGGTTTGAGCGGTGACTGTTGAAATATTAGGCCACTCTATTCTCAAACTATTGGTAGCGGCATCAATAGTAATGGAAGTGGGAGTAAGTCCCATGGTATCAATTGGGCTTAACCTGATGTCTCCTGTGGCAAAAGTTAAATTAATATCGTTAACATCAAATACTGGCAAAGGAAAAAAGTCTGTGAATATCACATTTTCAGTATCACCAGATGGTATTGCTAAAGATAAGCGATAGGTAACAGTATCACCAGGTGAATAAGGGCCCGTAGTGATGACTTGTTTACTTGGCATGACAGGCACAATTGTTGTCCCTGCTTGAGAACTATCAATACATGCAGCAGCACCATCAGTCAAACCATAGGCGGCAGAGACGGTATTGGTAAGCGTGTCGTTGGCCAGCAGTGGATCAGGTGCAACGGCATAATCAGTATCTACAGATGCGGTGTAAGTTAAGGTGATTGGGGTGCCAGCTGGTAAATTGCCTGTCACAGCACCAATATCAAAACTTAGCGTAGTTTGACCAGCACTAGGCATATCATTACCAACAACAGGTGTAAGTGCAACGCTACCACCATTGACTATAAGTGTTTGTAGGGTGCCAAAAGTGAGTCCATCAGGTAAAATATCAGTGAGTACTAAGCTATCTGCTATTCCAAAGTCAGTTAGCTGAATATTAAGTGTGTAAGTGATGGTATCACCTGGGCTGATGTTCTCAGTTGAAACACCTTTCTGGATACTTAAGTGTTCTAATTGTACCCGGCTGGTATCACTGAGTTGTGGAATTGCTGAACCACCAAAGTCAGCATCAAAAGTAGCGGTGTTAATTTCTAGATTATTGTCGCATATGCTTTCATCTAATGCATCTGAAAAGTGTCCACTATAGGTGACTATTATATCACCCCCACCAGTACCTGTGACCGATGTACAATTGATAATAAGTGGATTGGCACCATTGTCTGTACAACCCACACCACCAGCTATCATGACTGATAAAGGGTCTAAAACAAAATTAGCAGGTAAATTATCGGTAATGACAATATTGTCTAATGTATTGGTTGCTGCTACATTGGCTGTCAATGTGTAGGTAACAGGCCAGGTGGTGCCTGGAGGCCTTTCGCCTTCAGGTGCGCTGTTTTGTTTGATGAACTCTGCCAATATTGGTGTGGCTGTAAAATTTGATGGTGGACCAATGATCGGTCCATTGTCACCAGTGGGTGTATCCCCAAATTGATAAACAGGATTGACCGCAATATTTAATGGGTCATTAATGGTGGCTGCAGCATCAATGGTAAAGCATATTTCCACATCTAGTTGAGGTGCACCGGCAACTAAAGAACCGATAGGAAGTTCAATGAGTATGAGTGTTGCCCCTTCAGGACCGGTCACATCTTGTGAAATAATGGTGTCAGTGAGCATATTGCCAGGCGGTGCTGGAAAAACACCGACAGTTGTAGCTGTTGCGCTACTTCCAAATAACATTGCCGAATTAAACGTAACATCTTGTGGAACAATCAGTTGTAAATATGGCCCAAAACCAGGAGGACCGGTATTTGTAAGACTAACAGTCGAACAAAATGAGGATCCGGGAAAATCACTCTCATTCATAATTGGCCCAATATTAGGAACCTGAGCATAAGAAGTTTGTAAAAGAATAAGCAATAAAAATAGTAGGATTTTTCGGTACTTATTATTACTTTTAGCTGTCAAAAATTTTGCGTACATTATTTCTCTCAATTAAAACGTTATTGGGTATAATACATTTATAAAGATGATTAAAATATACTGATTCTTCAATTTTGTACATTGTTGACAAAGTTCACATTAGTTTTGATTTATTAAGTTAGTGAACAATAAGAGCAATTTTTTAAATAACATTGAATAATGATAAAAAATAGACCTTGGATAATCAAAGGTGTGATTGATAGTATATGAAGTTTGGTCAATTATGGTTGTACATTCTTTTCATGAATCAAGTGGTATATTTTGGTATAGTTAATTTATTACTTGAAAATAATAATCTAACTTTCTTTTTTTGTATTATTTCAAAAAAAAAGGCTACTGTGGGGAGTAGCCTTTTTAGTATAGGTTTTGATAAGGATGAGATTGGATAGGGAATGGGGGTACATCCAAATCAAAACAACTATGAACATTTTATCAATGGTGTTATTATAAACTGTGACGATCGTCACATTTATTGGGCTATATGTAAATAAGTGTTAAGTTTTATGAAGTTTGGTTATTTTTTATTTTTAGCAATTTCTGTGATGTCAGATACAGATGGGGTGAAATATTGTTTTTTTATAGCTAAATAATCAGCATTCGAAAAAAAATCCTGCATGTCCTTTTCTGTATTAAAACGAAGCATAAAGACTCGGTTGATGGTATGTTTTGCTTCGCTCTTTAAGACTTTATCAATGGTAAAGTCATAAACAAATTGACCTCCAAAAGAAATGAGAATAGGTGACATGGCATCACGGTATTTTTGATAGGTGCTATCATCATTAACATTGAGTGCAACAACTCTTTCTATGGTCATTTTTTATATTGAACATTATTTGTTTTGGTGTAACAGAAACGGTAGCAGATGTTAATTAAGCAAGCAACTTAAATTGTTGGATAAAGAAAAAAGCCCTGATTTTAATCAGAGCTTTTAGGTCTTGTGTCATATAAACGGTTTGTGGTTGGGCTACATGCCCATGCCACCCATACCACCCATACCACCCATGCCGCCCATATCAGGCATACCAGGAGCGTCTTCTTTAGGTAGGTCAGCAACCATACATTCTGTAGTGATCATCATACCTGCAACAGAGGCTGCATTTTGTAATGCAGATCTTGTTACTTTGGCTGGGTCAAGAATACCAGCTGCAATCATGTCAACATATGCACCTTTAGAAGCATCATAACCATAGTTACCTTCGCCACCTTTGACTTCGTTGACGACAACTGAGGCGTCTTCACCACAGTTGTTAACGATTTGGCGTAAAGGTTCTTCCATGGCTTTTCGAGTAATAGCGATACCAACATTTTGGTCTTCGTTTTCACCTTTAATGTCTTCAATGGCATCCAATGCTCTGATTAAAGCAACACCGCCACCAGGAACTACGCCTTCTTCAACAGCCGCTCTGGTTGAGTGTAAAGCATCTTCAACACGTGCTTTCTTTTCTTTCATTTCGATTTCAGAACCAGCACCAACTTTGATGACTGCAACACCGCCAGCCAATTTGGCCATGCGTTCTTGTAGTTTTTCTTTGTCATAATCTGAAGTGGCTTCATCAGCTTGTGCGCGAATTTGATTAACACGAGCAGAAATGCTGTCAGCTTCACCAGCACCGTCAATAACAGTGGTGTTTTCTTTGCTGATTTGTATGCGTTTAGCAACACCCAAATCATCCAAAGAAACTTTATCTAATGACAAACCAACTTCTTCAGAAATCACTGTGCCGCCAGTTAGTACGGCAATATCTTCAAGCATGGCGTTACGTCTGTCACCAAATCCAGGTGCTTTAACAGCAGCAACTTTAACAACGCCGCGCATGTTATTGATAACCAATGTAGCCAAGGCTTCACCGTCAATGTCTTCTGCAATGATTAATAAAGGTTTGCTGGCTTTAGCTACGGCTTCCAGTGTTGGCAATAAATCGCGGATGTTCGAGATTTTTTTGTCATGTAATAAAATGTAAGGAGCCTCAAGGTCAGCTGTCATGGATTCTTGATTGGTGATAAAATACGGAGATAGGTAACCACGGTCGAACTGCATACCTTCAACAACATCAAGCTCGTTTGATAAACCGGAACCTTCTTCAACTGTGATGACACCTTCTTTACCGACTTTTTCCATCGCTTCTGCGATGATTTGACCAATGCTTGTGTCTGAGTTGGCAGAAATTGTACCGACTTGAGCGATGGCTTTGTTATCAGTACATGGTGTTGACATTTCACCGATGGCGCTGACCGCTTTAACTACAGCACTGTCGATGCCTCTTTTTAAATCCATAGGATTCATGCCGGCAGCTACTGCTTTTAAACCTTCGCGAACAAAAGCTTGTGCTAATATTGTAGCTGTTGTAGTTCCGTCACCAGCAACGTCAGAAGTTTGAGATGCCACTTCTTTTACCATTTGAGCACCCATGTTCTCAAACTTATCTTCCAATTCAATTTCTTTAGCGACAGAAACACCGTCTTTGGTGACTGTTGGAGCGCCAAAGCTGCTGTCCAATACGACGTTACGGCCTTTAGGACCTAAGGTTACTTTGACTGCATTTGCTAAAACATTTACGCCACGCGCCATTCTTGCACGAGCGCTTTCTGAAAATATTACTTCTTTTGCCATTATAATTCTCTTTAAAAATCTATGTGTTTTTGTGGATATGTTTTATGTGGATTACTCGATGACGCCGATAATTTCGTCTTCATTCATGTATACCAACTCTTCGCCACCAGTTTTAAATTCTGTGCCAGCGTATTTGCCGAATAATACAACGTCTCCGACTTTAACACCCATAGGGCGTATGTTACCATTTTCCAGAACTTTACCATTGCCAGTTGCAACGATGGTTCCTCTTAAAGGTTTTTCTTTGGCTGCATCAGGAATGATGATTCCACCAGCTGAAGTGGTTTCTTCTTCAACACGTTTAATGATTACACGATCGTGTAAAGGACGAATGTTCATTTGTTTCCCCTTATCATTTGAGATTAAATTTAAGATACTTTAAAGGTTTCCGTTCTACTCTAATATGATGAAGATCATAAATACATGAAAACCTACGCTATAAATTTGGTCTTTACCAAGGCAAAAACCATCAGTAACTTACTAATATATTAAGTTGACAGAAATATAAGGGTGTTTCATTTTAATTCAAGGATTAATCAAAAGATTATCTTAAAATTTTATTCGCAGAGCCAAGATGTCAGTGAAGTGTAGTTATTGGGTTAATAACAATCCTCTTCTCCGATGTCTTCGTTCCACAGTTCAGGTTTTTCTGCGATGAAAATGTCCATCAGGTCTTTACATTGTTGATTTTCCATATTGATGACTTCAACACCACGAGATCTGAGCAACTCTTCATCTCCCATGAACGTTTTGTTTTCGCCAATCACAACCTTGGGTATTCCGTATAAAAGTACAGTGCCTGAACACATAGGACAAGGGGATAGTGTCGTATAAAGCGTGCAATTTTTATAAACGCTGGCATGTTGACGGCCAGCATTTTCCAATGCATCCATTTCTCCATGCAGAACAACACTGCCGCTTTGTACGCGTTTATTGTGCCCGGCACCAATAATTTTATCGTTATGAACAATCACAGAGCCAATGGGGATGCCTCCTTCCTGGTAACTTTTGATGGCTTGTTCTATGGCGGCATTGAGGTATTTTTCGTGCATAATTTTTATCGGTGAATGAATCATCTTAATATAACAAGATTTACTCAAAAATTAAAGCGTGATCAATATCCATTTGATTTATCTATTCTGCTGGTTTTTTTGTGTTAAGATAATTTTATCAAACATCCATACGTAAATGATGATGTGGAATTATTTATCAAATTTTTTTAGCCTTATTTTTCTGGTCATTATTTTTATTGCAGAATCTGCAGCCAATGAACTCACTGATGACAAAGTCATGGGGTTTGCGGTTACTAAGGGGGCTGCTGCCGGCTATATTGAAGATAAAGCTTGTCAACAGTGTCATCCAAATCACTGGGAAACATACCAGGACGTTGGGATGTCACATTCATTTTCTGAAGTGAAAGCACAGAACTTTATCGAAAACTTCGATTTGCCACCCTATTTTCATGAGCCTTCTCAACGGTATTATCAGATCACAAAAAACAACGATGATTTAATGTTTAAACGCTACCAATTGGATGATGAGGGGCAACCAATCAACGTTTTTAAGCAACAAATAGATTGGATACTGGGTTCAGGTAATCGCACAAGAAGTTATTTGTATCAGACTGACATGGGGGAAATGTTTCAATTGCCGCTGGGGTGGTACAGTCAAAGCCAGCAGTGGTTGATGGGACCTGGGTTTGAAGACAAGCACCATTTTGGCGTGGAGAGAAGTGTTCGCAGGGAATGCTTGTTCTGCCATAATGCATTTCCTGAGGTTGCTAAGGGCAGTGATCAAAGATGGGAGCCGCATATCTTCCCTGATCAATTGCCTCATGGTACGGGTTGTCAACGGTGTCATGGCCCTGGCGCTGAACATGTGAATACGGTGGTTTCAGGCGGCACACTTGAAAATATCAGAGCAAAGATAATCAATCCAGCTAAATTACCAGCAAAAAAACGCGATTCAGTGTGTTTTCAATGTCACTTATTGCCTGCTGTTGCCGTGATTGGCATACGCAAATTTGGTCGTGATGATTATTCTTTTCGGCCGGGTGAGTTAATTTCTGATTATATGGTGCATGTCGACATTGACAGTAAAGAAGAACCCAAAGCTGACCGTTTCGAAATCAACCATCATGCTTATCGTTTACGTCAAAGTGAATGTTTTACAAAAAGTGAAAATAATTTGACCTGTATTTCTTGTCATAATCCTCATAAGAAAGTTCCTGAAGAGCAACGTGTTGATCATTACGGCAAAGTATGTCTTTCATGCCATGAAAAACGACATCCAAAACTTGCACAATCATCGCAAGTTACAGAACAGTCTGATTGTGTTTCATGCCACATGCCAGAGCGCCGAACCAAAGATGTGATACATGTGACCATGACAGATCATAAAATACAAAAGCCTGTTGACAGTGAAGAAAAACGATTGGCGCCAATTGTTCGTGAAGATGTCATGATTGACAGCATTGACTTGTTGATGCCTGATGATTCTATAAAGGGTTTTGTTGGTGAGGTGTACAAGATCATTGCATTATTGAGAGCCGTTACCTCAAAAGACATGACAGATTACCTGGAGAAATTATTGTCTGACAAAAAGAATATACCTCCAATGGTGTATTTAGAGTTGGCGAGTTTTCAAATTAAATTGGGCAGATTTGAGCAAGCGCAAAATTCTTTAAATTTTGTATTGAGCAGTGATCCTCAAAACTCACAAGCGCTCAATTTTCAAGGCACTTTATTCAATTCGCAAGGCAAAACATCAGAAGCCATTGAGCTTTATAAAAAAGCTTTGGTTTTGAACCCAAACAAGGTTGAGGTTTATGTTAACTTGGGTTTATCTTATTTTAGGCATGAATCGATAAAAGAAGCTGAGGAAAATTTCTTCAAAGCTGTATCACTGCGTCCGAACATGAAAATCAGTTGGTATTATCTTGGTGAAATTGCAGTTATCAACAATAACCCGAAAAAAGCGATTGATCACTATAAAAAAGCATTGTCAATTGATCCTTCTTTTGATCGTGCATATGTCAAATTGGCTGAAGTATTGGTGACTGAAAATGATGTTGATGAGGCAAAAAGGTATCTCCGTCATGGGGTTAAGGTTGTTGTAGACAACAGTTCGCTCGTTAAAGCCTTAAATAAACTTGATCAAAAAATCACTGAAAGCACTCCGTTTAAAGATTGAACTTTACAAAGCGCTTGGTCTCTAGTCCAAATGTTTCATCATAAAGTCTTTCAGGTACAAACTGTATTTTCTGGTGCATTAAATAAGTCTTCGTTTAAAAATAAAGTTTATTTTTTACCGATTTGATGAAATATTTGGGTTAGGTGATGAATGTGTTCTTGCTATTGCCACTTGCTATAATGTCTGGTATTGAGTTTTTTTTGCTTTTGTGGAACATCATTTCCATCACTCTTGTCAGAATGTGCAATGAGTTGATAGCAGATGAATAAGACCAATACGATCAATAGAGTGGTGGTTTTTTTAAGGTTTTTCATGTTTTTATCCTGAATTTTTTGATCAGAGAACTGATATTTGCAGATGTGAGGTTTTTGTATTGTGATTTTATTTTTATAATGCTCAGCAATAATCCGAGCATAATCATAACAATTGCCAGTAGTGTCGTAAGTGTAATGCTTTCACCTGTAATTATTGCTGATGACAGCAGTCCAACTATTGGAATCAGTAAGGCAAAAGGAGTGATTTTTGCAGCAGTATGTTTTCGCAATAAGTGGTACCATAAACCATAAGCCAATAGGGTTGAGCCGTAGGCTAAAAATGCTATAGAGGCCCATCCTGAAATGGTGATGCTTTTCAGCAGAGATATCGGCTGTTGCGATTCAAAAACATAAGACAGTATAAAAAGCGGTATTGGGGCCATGGCAAATGCCCAAATCATGATGGGTAATAATTGCTCAATGCGCATAGATTTGATGATGATATTGGCAATAGACCACAATAAACCTGCCATTAATACCATCAATATACCAATGATACTGGAGTCTTGGTTATGTGTGTTGATCATAATAATTAACCCGGCAATGGCGATACTCATGCCAATGATTTGTGCTGCTGTAATTTTTTCAGATAAAAATAGATAACTGATGGCAATGGTAAAAAACACTTGTGATTGCAATACCAAGGAAGACAGCCCGGGCGTGATAAGCCCGTCCAGCGATATCAACATTAAGCTGAATTTACCAACGCCCAAAAGTAATCCGGCTGTAATCACAGGTTTCCACAACCCATAAGGTGCCGGCATAAAGAAAATCCAAGGCAGGGTGGTCAGTGAAAATCTCAATGCAGAAAAAAACAAGGGTGGTAGTGAATCAAGGCCCAATTTAATCACCACAAAACTCAATCCCCATAGTGTTGTGGCAGCCATGATCATGGATAAATCTAATTGGCTGAATTGATTGCTGATCTTGCTCATTGAGGCGACTTTGCGGCAACAACTTCTACTTCAATCAACCAATCTGGGTGCACAAGTCTATCGATAAAAAGTGTGGTGATGGCTGGGCTGACGCCATCAAGCAACTCTTTACGAATTTTAACCAAATCATTCATGTCTTCAGGGTTGGTCAGATAAAAATTCATTTTTACGATGTCATTTCGTACCATGTTGGCTTGTTTGAGCACATGAAAAACATTTTTTAGTGCTTGGCGAGTTTGTGCCTCAAACCCTTGTGCGATCTCTCCGTGTTGGTCTTGGCCGACTTGGCCAGAGACATAAAGTGTGTGATTGGTTGGCATCACCTCAACACCATGAGCGTATATGCCGGCATAAGGGCCGATGATTGGAAAAGGATTGTGTCTTTTGGTAAACTTCATGAGATAACTCCTATTGGCTATAAAATTTAAAGTGTGCAGCAAAGTCATTGTTTTATATTGTCTTTCTGGATGTTATGTGTAGTATATGTTGTAAAGTTGAATATGATAAGAGTCTTAAATACAACTTATTGTTGCCTAGGAGAAACAATGAATGATTGATGCATTAAACCAAACCATCTGTTTTGCAGTCGTATGTCAGGCTGGCAGTATGACAGCGGCAAGTCAAATACTGAACTGTTCTAAAGGGCATGTCAGCCGAAGCATCACTGCAATGGAGAGCAGAATTAAAACCAAATTGTTTCACCGAACAACGCGCCAGTTAACTTTAACTGATGCTGGATTGATACTGCGTGATGAAGCCATCCAACTGTATAAAAACGCATTATTTGTTGAGAATAAATCTTTATCACTTGATCAAGATTTGACTGGATCATTCACCATCACTACCCCTGTATCACTGGCAACATTTTTATTGGCCCCTATTTTGGCTCAGATGCAAAAAACTTTTCCTGAAGTTGAATTTAATATTATTCCCACCAATGAAAACCTAGATTTGGTGAGTTCAGGAGTTGATTTGGCAATCAGGACAGGAAGTGTTATTGATGAAAATTTGATTGCCCATCAAATTGGTTTGGCTCGTGATGTTTTTTATGTTAATACCGATTTGATTGATGATAATAATTGTCCTCAAGAGCTTTCTGAATTGCATGAGCATCGCTTGATTATTAATGATGATGCAATGCATGATGATGTTTTGACCCTTTATGACGGCACAACACATAAGGATTGGCAGCCACAAAATACCATGAAAGTTGATTTGTATACTTTAACTTATGAATTGGTCAAACAAGGAGCTGGCATTGGTTTTGCTCCAGATTATTGCTTGTCATTGGCTTATCAGGATGGGATACAAACGATTTTAAAACAATGGCATGGGCAAGAGTGGCCAATCTTTATTGTTTACCCTTTTCATGCGCCATTACCAAACAAATTATCTCAAATTTCGAGTTATCTTAAAAACACACTAAGAAAACAGTTGAATCAATAGACATGGTTTAATTTCAGTTACTTTGTCAATGGCAACCTATTGGGGCGGGAATCTACCATCAATGCTGATTTTGTGTTTAAATGATTTTGTTTTTTTATGAGCCAAACATATGACAACAAATAACATTGATCTGCAATGGGTCAGACAACAGTTTCCTGCATTACAAAATGACATGATTTTTATGGATAATGCTGGAGGTTCACAGACTTTATCAACGGTTATGCAAAGGATCACAGAGTATTTAACCCATTATGATGTTCAACATGGTGCCAGTTATAAAACCTCGCAACAAGCAGTGCAGCAATTAACTCAAGCCAAGCAAGACCTCCAAAAATGGCTGAATGCAGAGCACACAGATGAGGTCATCATTGGCTCATCAACGACCCTGTTATTGCGTATTTTGAGCCTTTGCATCTCGCAAAATTGGCAAAAAGGTGATGAAGTGATCATAACTAACTGTGACCATGAAGCCAATATGGCGCCCTGGAAGGATTTGAAAAAACAGGGCATTATCATAAAAGTATGGTCCATTAACCCGAATACTTATCAGTTGGAGTTGGACGATCTCAAACAATTGTTCTCAAAAAGGACGCAGTTGGTCGCAGTAACGCATGCTTCAAATATCTTGGGTACCATAAATCCTATAAGTGCCATTGCAGATGAGGTTCATGACAATGATGCATTGATTTGCGTGGACGGTGTGGCTTATGCCCCTCATCGACTCATTGATGTGCAACAATTGGGTGTGGACTTTTATGTTTTCAGTACATACAAAACATTTGGTCCACATCAAGCCATTATGTATGGCCGAAATGATATATTACAGAGTTTACCTGGTATTAATCATGGTTTTATTGATGATGCTCCTTATAAGTTTTTACCTGGCAATTCAAATTTTGAATTGGCTTATTCTTTGGCCGCGATACCACAATACATTGAGCAATTGGGATCGGGAAATTTGGCGCGAGGTTATGAACTGATTGCCAGTCATGAACAACATTTGGCCAGTTTATTATTGACATTTTTGAATGACCAAGCAGAAGTTACGGTCATTGGCGAAATCAGCGCTGATATTAATGTCAGGGTTTCAACCATTGCCTTTGTTCATGATCACTTGGCCAGTGATGATATTGTCAATGCCATGGATGTTCATAATATAGGCATTCGATACGGTGACTTTTATGCGGTTGACTTGATCGATGATTTGGGTTTAAGAGAAAAAAACGGAGTGGTTAGAATCAGTCTAGTACACTATAATACTGCAGCAGAAGTTAAAAAATTAATAGCACATTTAAAGCACATTTTTCGGCAGTGAGTGGTGTGAAAAATACACATTAAAATATTCAGGTCATTTAAATAACATATTTATTTCACACTATATTAACAAGTTATTCACACTAAAAAAATACACTGGTTACATCTTTATAACGAATGAGAATGATGATGAAAAACCACAAATATAAACTGTTAATTTTAGCAGCAGTGTTAACCAATACAACAGCAGCTTGGTCGCAACCCAGTTGGTATGTTAAATCTTATTTAGGCTTCAGCCAAATCAGTGACCTTGAAGGCACCAGTACAAATATTGGTGATTCTGACGGACCAATTGATGTCAATCTAGATTCTGGCTTTTTTGCTGGTGGAGCTGTGGGCTACCGGTTCAACGATCGATGGTCAACTGATTTGAGTTGGGAATACCGAAGTAATGACAGTGAAACCACAATTGCCGATGGTACTGCATTTAATGAGGGTAATTATGCATCCAATGTTTTTTCATTGAATGGTTATTATCACTTTGAAAAGCGTGGTAAGTGGCAGCCATACATAGGTGCTGGATTAATGTATGGTCAAGAAATTGATATTGATTTAGAGATGAACGGGGAAGAGCTGTCCTACACTGAAGGTGGCGACATTGGTTTTCAAGTCATGTGGGGGACATACTATGCATTAACCGATCAATGGTTAATTAATGGCGAGGTAAAGTATGGTAGATTTTCAGACATTGATTTAACTGGGGAATCCACATCAGGTACCATCAAAGGATTGGATTATGACCCATTATCGTTCAGTGTTGGTCTTGAATACAGATTTTAATGATTGATTACAACAATTGCAGCCACAAGTTCGCTGTGGCTGCAATTTGTTAGGTATTTAGCCGAACCAATTTCATCAAATTTTAAGTGTATAATACTCGACCATCATATCGCCCAAAGGATCTTTATTGATGTCTTTTTTGACAAACTTCATGCCCAATTTTTTCATGATTGCAAATGAAGCATCATTTTCAGAAAGCGCAATGGCAGAGTATTGAGTAGCGCTTTTGTTATCAATCAAAGCATTCATGACATGTTGTGCCGCTTCTGTAGCGTAACCTTTGCCCCATGATTTTTGCATGAAACGCCAACCCATCTCTAGGTCGTCATATTGAGGATCATCAGAGAAAAATCCCATCGGTCTGATCAATATCCAGCCAATGAATTCGTTATTTTCTGTAATATTCACGCCCCACAAGCCCCAACCTTTATTGGCATTTGTATAAGCTTCCATCCGAGGTATGTAGGTCTTGATGATTTCTTCACGGGAATTGGTTTTGCCGCCATTGATGTATTTCATAACCGCTGGGTCCTGATCGAGTTGATAAAGTTCTTCGACATGACTGTGATCCATCAGTTGATAAGATAATCTTTTTGAGTGTGCAATATTCATGGTGGTGGCCTATATATGTTCTATGATTGAGTGTGGTTTTACACTGTGATCAATTATTATCCATATTTTTGCATGTGAGTAAAGTGGGGTTAATATAATTGAAATGATCATTGAGCCTTTACAACTCAATGATCACCTTATTTTGGAATTAAATTTATTGCGTGTCGTCCTTACTGAGCTTTTGTTTCTTCTTGTTTTTTAATGCAATGCCATAATTGGCCAGTATTTGACCATTATTTAAAGTACCATTGGTGTATTTTTGTAGCATCACACCATTAACAGGTAGACCATACAATGTGTGTATTTGTCCATCAGTCCCTATGCCTTGCAATTGATACCTGTCATCAGAAAAAGAAGCTTCTAAGTAGCCTTCGCTGAAAGGCAGTGGTTGTGAGTCAATCAAAACATTGCTGTCAAGAATGCCAGATGATTGGCCCACTTGAGTGATGGGCATGACATTGACAGACCAGCAGGCGGAAACATCATTGGCATTTGAACTCTGAGCTTCACGATCATAGGCTATTACACTAAAATCATGACATGCGCCATTTTCTGAAATGGCCTGAGTAAAAGGCGCCATAGGTACATCGCCACTGGCGATTGCGGGGTCGGTAAAAAAGGCCTTGGTCGGAAAGTTAAAGGCCCACTCGCTTTGTGCATTGATGGCGTCATCGATGATAAAATCGTTGATCACTTTGTGTTGCATAAACAAGGCGCTGACTGCTTCGGCTGGTGAGTTCCATTCGATCACTGTTTGATCATTATCACTGTGTGTAAAGAGATTATTGCCAGAACCCAAATTGGCTGTTGTCTGGAAAAAATCATGCTGTTGAGCAGTGGAATAATGTTGTATCGCTATTGCATCATAACTGTAGTCGATACCTGTTGCTACATCAAGGAGGCTGAGAGTGCCATAGAGGCCACCAGTTCCATCGGGATTGGTAATATTGATAGAAGGGTCAATGATCCATTGGCCACTTGGCGAGAGCCAATTATTGCCCAGTTGCTGACAATCTTCTGGGATTCCTGCCATATGAGTTGCTGCTTCAGCATCATCGCCAATCACAGAGCCCAACTCAATGATTTCAATACTGCCTTCAGTGACTCTGATCAAATCTGTACCCATGCCATCATCAAAATCATTTTCAAACTCATAGGGCAAAAACTCTTGGTTATTGATTTGTGGTACGGTACATGTTGTGTCATTTGTGATGAGCCTTAGAGATTCTTCTCCAATATGGCCTGGTACTGTAGAGATTGTTTCTAGCAAGGCAGCAGTCCACACATCATAGGCATCCAGATAGAGATAAAAACGGAAGGTTCTTCTGCTGTTTCGACCCTCATAAAAGGTCACACCCAGGGCTTTGACTTGATCCGTGGTATTGACCACTGAAATCAAAGTATTGAGGTCATTTCGCACCGTGTAGTAAGGGTACAAAAGCACCTGACCAGTGCCTTGCTGATCAATGGTCATGGGCTTGACTGAGTCATCATCTGTCAGGTCAAGACCGATGGAGCTGGCCACTTGAGGCGCTTCAACGGGTATTGATTGTTCTGATCTAAGATCAAAAACGCCAGCATAATTGGCCAATAAACCTGGTTGTGCATTGGCATTGGTATAAGTTTGTGCTGCGAAGCCAATGATGGGCAGGCCATTGACTCTTTGAGGGTTGTCCCCTCGATCATGGCCATTATTGGTGTATTGGTCTAATTTCAAAGCCATCATGCCATTCTCAGATGAGACCCTTATATTTTTATTATTTTCTAAATCGCCTAAGAAAACTCTGGTGAAGTGTGTGTAATTGGTATCAAAAATCGTAGGCAAAGATAGCTGGCTAGATTGATTGTTGAATGGTAATGTGCTGGTCGCACCACATATTGCGTTGTCAAAAAAGCAAAACATTGGACAAGGTTGTGTATTGGATGCATGTCGCAAAGATGATCTATTGTATATTGAATCAATATCAATGAGTTCGCAGTATCCCACGTTTCCAAGTAAAGGAAGTTCAAGCAGACCTGAAAAAGGAGCAGCTGCGGTTTCTGGTTCGATATGAAATTGACGAGTGGGCATTGATATGATCCAGTCAGTCTGTGCTTGAATGGCCTCATCCAAAGCGTACTCTCCATGAATAACGGCTTTACTCAATACGGAGCTGAGGGCCTCAAAACCAGTGGGCCAGATTAATTGTTGTGACTGATTGTCTACAATGACAGTCGAACGATTAGTGCCATCCGCGAGAGTTGGTGAACGGCTGTTACTGTTGTAATGTAATATTCTACTACTGAAACCCGTCAATGCAGTGACTGGTTCCGCCATAGATATGCCTTGTGCAACATTGATAAGAATTGCCGTGGCACTCAGGCCACCTGTCGGTATTGATATGTCTGCATTCGGATCATTGGCCCATATGCCATTGTCTTGCCATGCTTGTTGCAAATCATCACAAGCGTTATTTTGCAAAAGATTGGCCATGGTTCCTGTTACTTCGCCCATTTCAATCACTTCAAAGAATCCCTCATGTAACCTTTTGGTTTCTGGTTCAATATCATCAGTAAATGCACCACTATAAAAGTCTTGGTAAAATAAACTGCCAACCCCATTAATTTCTGGCAGGGTACAGGAAGAATCGTTGCTAATGATGCGAGTTAAATCGGTATCCTCGTCTTTGACAAGCCCAGCTGTCCAAGTATCGTGTGCAGCCAAATAAATGTTGCTGCTGAACACTTCCCGACCATTGGCTGCTTCGCGAAAACGCAACCTCAAGGCCTTGGCTTGATCAGTGGTATTGGTCAATGACAACAGGGTATTGAAACCACCATTAACAGTGTAATACGGGAACAACAACACATCCCCCATACCATTGTCACTCAATTTGACACGGCTTGTCTGTTGATCAACAGGACAATCCAGTCCACCATCTTCAATGATCCAACCATCATTGGTGGTCATTTGTGACCTTTCTGGTTCCGAATAACAATAGCGTGCCATCCCTGCGCCAAAATTCACATTTGGTTGTAATGACAAGGCATTCCAATTGAATAAGGTTGAGTCATAAACTGCAGTACTTAGTCGGGCTCCAGTCAACATATTGGTCATGTCCGTCACTGATGACACATTCCAATGTCTGATGTCTGGTTGAGCAGCCACTGCCTGATAAAACATACCTCGCATTGTGGTTACCGAAGAGGTGTCCCAATTTCTGACATTAGGAATGGCTTTTGGGGCATCAGCAAACATCCATGCCATGTTGGTCACCATGGATAGGTTTGGCTGATCGCTGGCATTGATGAGCAGATTGGAAGCCCCATGGAAGGCATGTTCCATGCTTTGCCACAACAGTGTGCCCCATTGCTGGAGATAAATAATTTTTTCTGCATTGTCACTGTCATTGGAATAGATGGCGGGAAAACCAGTATCTTGACCGCTGTTGTCAGCTATTTTGACTACATTAAGACCAGCTCCTCCAATGTCTGCATAATCACAAATAAAATCCGAACGTAATGCTATGCCTTCATATATGCCATCATTGTTGCAATCAACATTGTAATTATAATCATAATCCGGGTGCGTTTCGATCCTAAATTGAGTGGGTTGAGGTGTGCCCAGTTGATTGGACCTGATCACAAGCACAAAGTTTTCTGTCGGTTGGTTATCTTCACAGTTCTTGCCACCATCAAAAATTTGCCAACCAAATTGCTCAATAATGGCAGCTCTTTGTTGTTCTGAATGACAAAATTGAGCACCTCGAGCGTCTAACCTGACGTTTGATTTCAATGGTAACTTGCTCCAAGACGATAACATCCCATCATAAGCGGGTATTGAAATAAAAATACCTTTAAAGGCATATCTGAAAGTTGTGACATTTGAAACGTCCCAATTTTTGATGTCAAGATTGATGGATTGGGCATTTTCAAAAGTGGATTCCATACGTTGCAGCGATCTCACGTCCCATTTCTGTAAATCTGGATTGGCTTTGCTAGTGTCTTGGAACATAGCATTCATATCAGTCACAGAGGAAACGTCCCAATCACTGATATCCGGGTTGAGGTTACTGCCCTTGAACATTTTGGACATGTTACGAACAGAATTAACATCCCAGTCGCCAATGGTGATCTGGCCCCATTCAGCATTTTCGAACAAGCCAATCATGGATTCAACAGATGACACATCCCATTGCCCAATACTGGGATTTTGCCATTGTGTTGAATGGAAGGTAGCGTTCATTTGTATGACTGATGAGACATCCCATTGACTTAAGTCCAAATCTCCTAAATTAATATCAAAAAACGTACCAGACAAAAACCTTACCGATGACACGTCCCAATGCTGTATATCATTGAGGCCTGCTATATCAGACCGCCTAAAGGTGGAGGACAAATCTTCAAGGGAAGAGAGGTCCCATTGGCCTAACCCAATCGGCGTTGATGAAACAGTTCTGCTGAACATGCCACCCATGCTGATGACCGAAGCAGTATTCCAATTGCTTAAGTCCACCCCTGTTATATTGGTGTTGGCAAATAAGTAAGACATATTCCGAACATTCGAAACATCCCAGTCACTCAGATCAGATTCGAAAGACTTGACATCATTGAACATATTGGTCATGTCGGTGACCTGTGTTAAATCTGGCTTATCTGAGGCTTTGATGATCATGTTGCTGGCCTCCCAAAATGCCAATGTCATGTCTTGCCATTTATTTGTTCCCCACTGGTCCAGCGAAATGATCTGTTTTTGGTCTTCGGTGTCAAAATTAACCACTGGAACTCTGGGCAATCCATTGTTTTGTCCTGAGTGGTCTTTGAGTCTGAGGGTATAAATCCCAGGTCCTCCGAGAACAGAGAAATCACAAATGTAGCCACCAGTCAGGCCATTGGCTTCATTGGTTCCATCATTGTTACAATCAACATTGTAATTAAATCCTTCACCAAAAGTGGTCAACTTAAAACTGTTTTGCTCAGTATTGGTACCTAATCTGGTATCAATAGTAAAGACAAAGTCGTCTTCAGGTGCGGCGCTGATGCTGAAGGCTATTAATAAAAAAATCAACAGTATGTAATTGCTCATAATTGTTTCTCTGGAGGTGTGATATGTTTTCATTTTCTGTCCGAAGTTTAAGTGTTTACAGTTTTGATTAAATGTAAAAAAAGTATTTTGATTCAGTTGAATTAACTTTTGTTAATTCAACTGTTTTTTTAATTTACGGCAATTTTTTTATTTCAGCGACACTGTTGAATTTTTCTCTTTCATCAGTCTGCTTTGAGTGCTTCTGTTCTTAATGGTTGTACCATAGTTGGCCAGTATTTCACCATTATTCAATGTACCATTTTTGAATCTTTGCAGCATAACACCATTGATGGGTAAGCCTTTGAGTATGTAAGGTTGCCCATCAGAGGTGGTGCCTTGTAATTGGTAGTTTTGGTCAGAAAAATTGGCTTGTAACCAGCCTTCATTGAATAAAAGAGGGGGGGTGTCGATTAATAAATTACTGTCAAGAATACCAGAAGTTTGACCGGCTTTTGTTATGGACATGACATTGACAGACCAACAGGCGGATTGCTGACTTGGGTCAGTGATCATTTGTTCTCTATCATGGGCTATCAGTGAAAACTCCTGACACTTATCACTTCCTGAGATTTCATTGGCAAAAGGCGTAACTGGAACTTGTTCTGTAGTAAACAGGGGTTCAGTAAATAATGCTTTGGTGGGAAAGTTGAATATCCACTCACTTTGGGCATTGATGCGATCATCAATAACAAAATCATTGGTCACTTGTTGTTGCATGAATAAAGCACTTAGGGCTTGTATTGAGGAATCCCAATAAACAAATTTTTGTTCTTCTGCCATGAATGCTAGTCTATTGTCTCCACTAGCAAGGTTTGGAAAATTAGGATCAATGCTGTGTTGTTGAGTGAAAGTGTAGTTGTTGATGGCTGTGGCATCGTAGCTGTAGTCTATACCTGTTACAACATCAATGATACTGACTGACCCATAGAGGCTGCCTTTCCCTTCTGGTTTAATGATGTTATGAGAGGCAGTAGTGAGCCAAATACCTGAGGGTGGTGACCAATTTGATTGTAATTGTTGACAATCGTTTGGGTACCCATTGATAGGTTGAGCAGCCAGCGCCTCTTCATTGATCAGTTCTCCCATTTCAATGATCTCAACGCTGCCTTCAGTCACTCGGTTTAAATCACTACCAAAACCGTCATCATTTGCATTGGTGAATTGATCAGCGACAAACTCTTGATTATGAACATAAGGAACTGTACAAGAGTTGTCGTTGGTCAATAATTTGACTGTGGTTTCACCAGCATGATCTGCTTGAGTGGATTGAGTTGTAACTAAAGCACCAGTCCACACATCAAAAGGAGCGATATATAAATTGAAACTATAGGCGACACGTGCATTTCTACCTTCATTGAATTTAACTTTTAGGGCTTTGGTTTTTTCACTGGTATTGACCACACTTATCAATGTGTTCAAGCCATTTCTCACGGTGTAATAAGGGTAGAGCAGTACTTGTCCTACGCCTTGTTCATTGATATACATGGGATTGAAATCATTATTCGCATTGTCATCTTCTGGCAGATCAAATGATTGTTTTGTTTTGGTATCAAAGACACCTGCATAATTGGCCAATAACCCTTCTTGTGCCTGGGCATTTTGGTAAGTTTGAACTGCAAATCCTATCATGGGCAGTCCATTGACTTTATGACCAGTCATGGTCCTGTCGGTTGATTGATGGGTAGTGATTTCAAACATGCCATTTTGATAAGGCGTGTACAATTTTTTATTGGGTGATAAATAGCCGCTGTTGCGCGTGGTGTAAACATTATAATTGCTGGCAAAGATGGTTTCACTTGATAATGATTCTAGATCTGAAGTCAATGACAGTGTATTGGTGGCATGACAAACGGCTTTTGCAACATTACTACAAAAAAAGCCCGGTGGAGCTGTGCCACATAAAAAGAAGTGGTCACTGCCATCATAGGATTCAGTACCTCTGTCATAAATCTCACGCGTATGAAAAGTATCACAATACCCTCTGCCTATAGTAGGATTAATGAATATTTCCCCTAAAAATGGTGCAATGGCGTTCTCGCCTTGTATGTGAAATTCACGGGTTGGCATGCTTATAATCCAGTCGGTTTTAGCGCTGATGACTTCATCTAAGGCATATTCACCTTGGACACTGGACTGACTGATGAGTGCGCTGAGTGCTTCAAAACCAGTCTCAAAATCAAGATTGAGCACAGTGCCTTTATCATTAATAGTGATTGATGTCTGTGCGAGTTGTAAATCTGGGTTGTGGTTTGTTGCAGAAAAATGCAAGATATCCTGACTGAAATTGTTGATTGTGGTAACAGGCTCTGCAACCGATAGTCCTTCATTAACATTGATTAAAATGGTATTACCTGTGAGCCCACCACTTGGCCTGCTCATATCTGCGAGTCTGTTTTGACCCCAATAATTGTCAGCTTGCCAAGCATCACTGAGCGCTTGACAATTGTTGTTAGTTATCAAGTCAGCACTGTTACCTATGACTGTACCCATTTCAATGACTTCAAAAAAGCCTTCATGCATTCTTTTGGGTTCTGTGCCATAAGCATCAGCCCAGTCATTAAGGTAGAAATCTGAGTAAAAACTAAGGCCTTGGTTATTAATTACAGGAATACTGCAGGTGTCATCTTGACTGATGATTGTGGTCAATTGTGTTGACTCATTTTTAATTAACCCTGCTGTCCATACGTCCTGAGCAGCGAGATAAATATTGGCTATGAAAACTTCTCGACTGTTTGCTGCTTCCTTAAACCGCAAGCGTAAGGCTTTGGCTTGATCAGTCGTATTGGTCAGTGATATCAATGTATTATAACCGTTATTGACGGTGTAATATGGGAACAACAAGACCTGTCCCATACCATTCGTGCTTAAATGCATTTTGTCATCGTCTTGGCCATCTTCAGGACACTTGGTGCCGGCATCTTCAAATGTCCATAGACTGTTGTTTTCAATGCTGCTTTTAGCAGAGTCACCAAAACAATATTGGGATTGTCCGACATCAAAAGTAACGTTGGGTTGTAGTAATAATCTACTCCAGTTAATCAGTGTTGCATCATAGACATCACTGGGTATGGAAATCTCAGCAAACATTGTTGACATATCATTGACTGATGATACATCCCATTTCCTGATATCAGGTTTGGCAGCGGAAGCATTAGCGAACATGCCTGAGGTATCTGTCACATTTGACACATCCCAATTGTTTATTTGAGGATTCGCTGATTGGGTGTTGGCAAACATTTTTGATAAGTTTGTTACATTCGACACATTCCATTGACTGACTTGCGGATCTGCAAGATCCGTGTTGGCAAACATTTCTGACAAGTCTTCAACATTGCTAAGATCTGGTGCCAGTGTTGCGTTGATAATGACATTTGAAGCACCAAAGAAAGCTCTTTTCATGCTTCTCCACCGCAGTTGTCCCCATTGCTCTACGGATCTGATTTTTTTTGCATTGTCACTGTTGTTAGCATAAATGGCAGGGAAACCACTGTCATCACCACTATTGTCTTGTATTCTTATACGAAATAAGCCATTTCCATTGATTTGACTATAATCACAGATGTAATTACCACTTTGCGCTGTGGCCTCATTGATACCGTCATTATTACAATCGACATTGTAATTATAATCATAATTATTGCTATTGGTTTCGATTGTAAATTGATTTGGTGATATGGAGTTGTCAATATCCACTTGAACTGCCATGATAAAATCTTCATCGGAGTCTTGTACCGGGCATTGTAAACCATTATCTTTGATGCTCCATCCGAAGTTTTCAATCATCCTAACTCTTGCCAGATTAGCAATACAATATTGGGAGTTGCCAGCATCAAAAACCACATTTGGCTTGAGTGCTAATTGACTCCATGATAATAATGTTTTGTCATATAATAAATCAGGTAAACCTGTATTGTGTAGCATATCATCTAGAGAAGTAACAGAAGAAATGTCCCAATTACTGATATTTGGTATGGCAGAACGTGCATTTGAAAAAACCGATCTCATGTGCGTTACTGAAGAAACATCCCAACGACTCACATCAGGATTTGCTATAATATTTGAATTAAACATATAACTCATGTCTTCAACAGATGAAACATCCCATTGACTGACGTCCGGATTGATTCGCGTGTTAGCAAACATGGCATACATTCTTTTAACAGATGAAACATCCCAGTTTGCAACATCAAGGAGCTTTGTTCTGAACCTTTGAAACATAAAACTCATGTTTTGAACCGAAGAAGTGTTCCATTGGCCTAACTGTAAGTTTTCTGCTGTAGCGTCTTTGAACATTGAGCCCATAAACTTTACCGATGAAACGTCCCATGAGCCTATGTTGATATCAATAATTTCAACTCTACTGAACATTTCTGACATATGTGTTACTGATGAAACATTCCATTGGCTCAGATCAAGTTCAGAGGACTTATAATTATAAAACATTTCAGACATGTTAGTAACAGCCGACACATCCCAATTGCTGAGGCTAGGTAAGTTTTTACTGTGATATTGGAACATACTCGACATATCAGTCACAGATGATACATTCCATTGATTGATATCAGGTAGAGTAGACCTTGTAAAACGAAACATTCCTGACATATTGTTAACTGCTGATACATCCCATTGATCTATACCAGTAATGGGGGTAATAACACCGACAAACATCTCAGACATATCAGTCACAGCCGACACATCCCATTGACTTAAATCACTGTTTATATTATCAACACTAAAAAACAATCTAGACATGTTCTTTACAGATGAGACATCCCAATGGGTTGCCTCAGGCGAGACCAAATCAGCAAAGGCAAACATGCCTGACATATCTGTTACTGATGATAAATTGGGTATGTCTTGTGCATTAACTACCATATTTGTTGCCAAATAAAAGGCCTCATGCATACTTGACCATTGACTTGTGCCCCACTGGTCTAATGATAAGATTTTTCTTTCATTCCTTGATGTCCAAGACCGTGCTGTGAATCTGTGGAAGCCTGTTTTATCAGGCGTATTGTCTTTTATTCGTATGGTGTAGATTCCTTGCCCACCTAAATCAGTGTAATCACAGGTGTAATCATGAGACAGTTGACTTGCTTCATCGACACCATCATTGTTGCAGTCAATATTGTAATTGTAACCGGAGCCTGTGGTGTTGATGTCAAATGTGATTTGTGAAGAAGAATCAGGGTGTCTGGTATCAATAGTAATCAAAAAATCATCTTTTGGTGCTGATTTGGCAATACAAGTGATGAATAGTGTAATTAGTAATGCGATTGTTTTCATATGTTAACCTCATAGGCTTAGATTTTATATTTTGTTACCCGTGGTGCATTTAGGCAATATTAACTTTTAAATTGTTGATATTGCGGTTTT
>CAYGTC010000044.1:0-36595 GCA_964352735.1 uncultured Alcanivoracaceae bacterium
TGCTGATATTGCTGTAGGAAAATGACTATTTGTATGCCTGTCCAGCATATTATTTCAGTATTAATCCATCTGATGGTAATAATGTGGTGATTTTTGAAGCCATGATGGATTTTTTGGCATTTTTATCGCACCGTAATTTAACAAATTTTCAAAGTTCGGCCATCATACTCAATTCGGCATATTTGAAAGATGATGCTTTGAAAGCACTGAATGCCAATAAGTTCAAAAAGGCTTACTTTCTTCTTGATAATGACAAAATGGGCAAAGAAACCTTTGAATATTTGTCTGAAAAAATCAATATTGAGTATGAAGATAAATCCACTATCTATAAAGGATTCAAGGATTATAATGATTATCTCATTGCACAAACCAACAAGTAAAAAATCTATAGTTTTTTATACAGCTTAAATAAGCTATAAATCTCTTGAAACTCACTCAAAACTGACTAGTTTTAGTATTTTTTTCTTTTTCCTCAGCAAAGGATTTTTGAGGTAATGCTTAAAACAATTAATTATGCTGTGTAATTTGAAAAATTATACATTATCCAATTTCAACTTTTACCTTTTCTGCTCTTTTATCATATAGCTAATATATAAATAATATAATTAAAAATATAGATAGCATTTATTTGATAGCGAGTACTTCTCTATATAAAGCTAAAAACCATTATTAGAAATTACTCAAAACTGACTAATTTTGATTCTTAAACTCACTCAAAGCTGACTAATCATTAATTTTGAAATTTAAAGCTCACTCAAAACTGACTAAATTCTTCACAATCGCTCATCACTTTTTATCGAAACTCACTTGGAACTGACTATATTTTTAACATTGGTTTGTAACTCACTTAAAGCTGACTAGTTTCTGCATTATAGATTCAATCCAATTGACCTAGAACTGACTAAATTTTAGTCATATTTATCCTAACTCACTCAAAACTGACTAATTTGGCATTTGTAGCTCACCCAAAACTGACTAATTATTTGTTGATTCTTTGGCATTTTCAAAATTATCACTATCCTTTACATATCTATCATAGTCATGTTTCGTTGGATATTGGTCACGCATTGGTTTGATTACTGCTTTTCAAGTATCATCCATCCTATGGTTTTTGATGTTCTTATGGTGAGTGTTGATTCTCCACTGTTCATTTTGAAAGTCTTTGGTTGGGAAAACTGTAACTTTGTAGTCAGTTAATGCTCTTCTATTGGTCTTTGGGTTAATGCTGTATTTTTTCTCAACTTCAAAGTGTTCAATGATATAAGCACAGTCTTTAAGCCCATCGTTAATTTTTTTGATGTTGGTTGTGATTAAATCTTCTTGTAATAGTCATTCATCTATCATGGTTGATAGTAAAAAATGGTAACCTTTGATGGTATCTACTTGTTTGAACCTATGGGACAAACGCATAAATAGACTACGACCAAAACTGCTCTTGACTTTCATAAATTCAGTATAATTGAATCCTCTCCAATCAAGTGACAGAATTTTTTTAGAAATGAGCTTGTTGAAGTTTATGTAAAGTTCAGAATGAAGTGGGTTCTTTTTATCGTTTTTGATGATGAGATCAATGGGTGAAAAGTAGCTTTCTATTCAATGGTTTTTACTCATATCTCACGATAACTGATAACGCAATCACGCAAGTATTGAAATTCAGTCCTTTATTTGCTCGTAGCTGTATGTTTTTCACATCTTCTTAAGTTCGGTACGGATTTTGTAAAAAGTCGTTATAAGGGCAAATTCTTTGTCTCTGAGGCTGTCGGGCAAAAAGAACCCCTCTGATATGGATAATTTGTGTAAGGCATATTCAACAAATTCAGCAACGGTTGTTTTATAGCAGGCTTTCTTGGTTTTGATATTGTCTTCTCAAGTAACGGTGATGTGAGCAGGTGTGATATCGAGGGTGTAAGGAGTTCCATTGTAAACCCCTTTTCTTGTTAGCGGTGGCAATGTTCAGTCTTTGTTTCTCAAATGGTCTTGTTTCCCACTGAAAACATCGGGCAATGTTTGATATAGTTCTACACTGTTTGAGTAGTTCTCTGTTGTCAGCATCTGCCAAAGGTCAAGTTGAATGGGCTGGATACTTTTATCGGCTTTGGCCAATTGCATGTTTTTATCCTTATGCAGTTGCACTGTTGTTGTCATGGTGATTGAATTTAGAATCTAATATTGCTCTCTAGCCCATTATAAGCATATACAAACAAATGCAACCGAAGTTTTGAGATATTATGCTATACTCAAATTTCCGACTAATTACCAATTTATCTATAAGTGAAAACGCTTGAAAATTTAAAACATTTAATACCTATAGCCGAATCTATGGGTTTGTCTTTGTATCAAAGATTTTCAGAAGATGAAGCGGTGGCATTTCTCAATATTTCCAATCAAGCCTTGTCATTATTGAGTGTTCACAACAAAATCTCATTTATCGGTTTGCCTGATAAAACTGAATACTTTGGTTATCAGCTTTTAGAGTACCTTGTTGGCGCTGTTCACACGGCTACTGACTCAATCAAAAAAGCCCCTGCAAATGATAGAATCATCCGAGCCACAGAAGTAGTAGAGATGACTGGTTTATCTAGGACTACCATTTGGAGAATGGAGAAATATAAAAGCTTCCCTGCTAGAGTTTCTCTTGGTAAGAATAGTGTTGGTTGGAGGTTGAGTGAGATTCAGAAGTGGATAAATGTTAGAAACTAGATCTTGGTCTTTTTATACTGGATAATTGAATGCAGGCTATTTAAACCGTATAGTAATATAGGCATTTGATTCATTAATTTTTAATATAAATTGAGGTTTTGATTATGAAAAAAGAAATAATTATTGCAGTAATATCAGCTTTAATAGCATCATCAATTACTTATGTTTTAAAATCCATAAATAATGAGTTAAATGACACTGAATTGGAGTTATTGTCAAAAAAAGTTTTAAAAAGTCATGTATTTGTAATCAAGATGGTAGAAAATTTAGCTATAGATGATCGTTTTAAAGGTAGAGATGGTGAAAATGGTATAAACGGCATAGATGGTATAAGTAATATTGAAAAAGAAGGCACAAATTGGTGCGGTAAGTTAGGCGAAGTAAATAAAATTTGTTGGGGGTATCAAAACTTAGATGTAGACACCAGTCATACTCGATCATTTGAGTTTAAATTTGTTTCTCCATTTGGGTCAGAGCCAGTTGTTACAAATGGAATTAATGCCAATGGAGGTGGAGATGCATTTATGGTGTACCAAAATGAGATTTCTGAATCAAAATATTCTGGATCCTTGATTGAGAATAATGCAGCGGAAAACAATATTTTAGTTAGAATGAACTATATCGCTATTGGTAATTTATAAAAATGGAAACTATTTTTCTATCGCTATTTAATAGTTTAATGCCTTATATAATTAGTTTTTTAGAAGAGAATAAATCAAATAATGATATTTTGGATTTTAAAAAATGGTTAAAAGAAAATAATCCAAAAATCTTAACAGAGATTGAGAAATCATCGAAAAATATAACTTATGTTAAAGCATTACTTAATGAGAATATCCCAAAGTTGGAGCAAATAACAAAAAATCAAGACACTATGCTTGAATATTTGAATTCGGTAGATGAAATTAAATTTCAAAATGAAATAACTCATTCCAAGTTAGATGATATACTTGAGCATTTTTCAACTGAGCCCAGATTTAAAGAAATAATAGAATCTTTGTTTTTATCAACAGAAATAAAAGGTTTATCAAATGTTGAATTAATTAACAAAAGCAAAGATAAAATTGAATCATTAAAAAGCTATGAGCGTGATAATGCATTTATTGATGAAGAGTTAAATGTTGAGATTAAAAATAAAATAAATGATGGTAAGGTATCTGATGCGAAAAGCATATTAAGTAATGCTTTTAAAAAAAACCTAGATAGAAACAAGGTTATTGATAATCAATTGGCTCTACAAGCTTTTCATCTTGGTCAGCTTTCTTTTATTCTATCTCAATATGGTGAAGCAAAATACTATTATTCAAAAGCAGTAAATTTTGATAATGAAAATTTAAAATACTTAAGAAAATTGGCATCAATTGAATCGTTATTAGGGCTTTTTCATGATTCTCTAAATAATTATGAAAAAATTCATCAAATATATATTTCGAGCATGGAAAATAACAGCCTTAAATATGCTGATGCATTAAGCGATTTAGGTTATGCATATGAACAAGTTGGTGATTTTAGGAAGGCTTTAATTTACTATGAAGAGGCGAATAAAATAACAGAAAAACTTATTGGTCGTGATAATGATTCATATAATACAACTTTAAATAATATTGCTCATTTATATTGTATTATGGGGGCTGAGCCTAATCAGATAAACCTATTATACAAGGCTTTAAAATTGTTTGAGCAAGTACATAATGTAAATATTATTCTTTATGGTAAAAGCCACAAAGATACTGGTGCTAGTTTTAACAATATTGGAGGTGTGTTTCTATATTTAAGTCGGTATAAAAAAGCATTGTTTAACTTTGAAATGGCACATTCAATATATATTAATAATAAAAGAAACGATTATTTTGAAACTGCAATTATTAAGATGAATATTGGGCTTTGCCTAAATAATATTGGCAGACACTGTGAGGCTTTAAGATATTATCAAACATCAGAAGAAATACTATTAAAGTTCTTTGATGTTGAACATCCTGATATTTGCAACCTCAGGTATAACAAAGCTTTATGCTTTGAAGATTTAGGTATGTTTCATGAAGCTGTTAAGGAAATGGAAAGTGTATACCTTGGATACTGCAATATATTTGGTGAGTTGAAACCTCAAACTAGAAAAGCTAAAAAACAGTTTATGAGACTTAAGACTAAATTATAAAATCAAATGTATGTACAGAGTTATTTACAGGGTCTAGTATTTTTCAATTCCATAAAGAGAATAAATTAATATCTTCACTATCAGGCTGTTTTTCTTTTTCTAGGATATCAATTTGTAATAATAATGGTAAATCAAATGAAGTGCCCGTTATAACACATGCACCCTTTGAAAGGTTTGGAATAAGGTTCCTTGATATTCGATCTAAAGTACTTATAGTATTATCAAGTAAAAACAAATCTCTATCATTCACTAAACGATGAATGAAATAATTATGAATCTGAGAAATTATGGTAGGTGAAATATCAGCAGGACGTTGACTTGAAATAGTTAGGAAAATACCAAACTTTCTTCCTTCCTTGATGATTTCTTCAAATAATTCTAACCTGTAATCTTTCCAGCTTTCAGCTTCTCTCGATGATTGTTGCGAAAGTATATTGTGTGCCTCATCAATGACAATGTGTAAACTTTTGTTTATGGGTGTAGATACTTTGTTTTTATGTTGATGATAAAAGTGTTTTACAATTAAAAGCGGTAATACTTTTTTCATTTCTTGATTGCATTTTCTGAGTGATATTATTGTCAATAAATTATTTGTATCACTGTCTTCAGCTGTTGTTAGTACTTTCCTTAAGTCAAAAAGTGAAGATTCAATCCTTTTTAATAGTGGTTGAATATGTTCATACTGGACATAGCCTTTTAGTAGATCTTGTGTAAGTTGTAAATTTGCACGTAATAGTAATTCATCAAATGAGTCTAGAGAATTGATTGTTGTTTTTTCAACTATGCTTTCAAGGTTTTTTTTATACTCTGATCCATCTGGGTTAAAGAAAGTTTTCTTTGATGAAATGTAAAATTTTTGGACTTGGTTATGCCAGCTAATGGTTTTCAGTTCTTCATTTAACTGATTATTACCTGCAATTGTTGATATACCTCTTACTAGATCTAATGTATCTGGTCTTGTTAGTGCTGCTGAAAAGACATCACGCAAAGTAGACTTGATATAATTACTTAAACTTTCAGTGTTCTTATGATATTTTAATCGGCCATTAATCACCCTATTAATGAAAGGGCGTTGAGTATTTGCTGTTGCTTGAAAAAGAATACTAAGTGTATCAATGTTCCAGAACTCATCAAGTGACAATGGGAATTTTTCGCTGCTATCGATTCTAGTGTTTAATTGTAAAATTGTTTTGTGTTCTTTTGCAGTGAGTTGATCATTAGTGTATTCCCCATTGAAATCAAGTAAAATAAATTTACTTTTTTCATTTATAGTATTTATTTTCTCTTCAAATAAGACTGTATATAATTTTGCAAGAGTGTTTGATTTTCCACTTCCTGTATTTCCAAATATACCAATATGTGTATTAAAAATTTTGTACCATGGTAAAGAAATTGGGATGTCTTCTTTTAGCATATTACCAATTATAAAATTTTCTTCAGTATCTTTACTGTAAATCTCAGATATTCTAGATTCTGGTAAAAGGTAGGCTGAATCTTTTATCATGGGTAAGAACTTGATTCCCTCATGGAACTTATCATTTTCGAAATAACCAATTGGCCTAGTTTCAATTTTGCGGATATAATTGATCTTTGCTCCGTCTTCTTCAAATTTTCTCTCATCCAAATATTCCCCTTCAATCAAGCAAATAATATCCCGAAAACCTCGCTGAATTGATATGTGTTCTCTGATTGAAATGCCTTTAAACTTAGAGCCATTATAATAGAGGGTGTCTTGGTTTGAATCTTCAAATACCTTTAATGTCACTTTAGTTCCTTGGACTGCTATCACTTCACCAACTTCAAAGCTCATTTGATGCATCTCCACCTTCATTGCGATTTGGGTTTAAAGTAAAAATGGAATCGTTAAAAGCATTAAAATCGAGATATTCATCTACTGTTAGTAACACAATATTATGAAATTGACGAAATATAATTGAAAGACTTTTCTTCTCAGCATGATTAAAACAACAAATAAATACCTGTAACCTTGGATTGGATAAAGAACGTTTAACAAGATTTAAAATATGTTCGTCTGCAAATGAAAAACCGAAAGTAATAAATATAGAATTTGGTTTCTCAAGCTCATAACTTAAAAGTCTTAACATTTGATAATAATGTTCTTCAAATAAAGTTTCATGAAATTTCCATTTTGTAGGGTTTACAATTGGGATTTTTTTGTAAGCATCCCAAAAATCAGAATTCTGTTTTTTTGTGAGTGATATTTTGGTAATATCTTCTATTTTCATATCAGAACTCAATATAGTTTCTGAAAAAGAGCTTAAATCAGAAAGTATATCAGTTTCGATAATTGTTTCTTCATTTTGCATTTTTGAATAATTCACAATTATTGATTCTTGATCTGATTGCCAGTAAGTGGAACCATGAAGGTGTATAAGGTTTATTTGTGGAATATCTGTTTGATGTCTTTCAAAAACACCGGTTTCGCAAGTATATCTATTGTAATTTTTAGCATGAAGGTACCTCTTGCTAAAACCGCTTGCTCCATCATTTAGGATGAAATCAATATTGCCAGTACTTATTAATTGATCAGCTGCATAACTGATACAGCCATCATAATTTGTTGTGAATAGATTACATCTTTTATTAAATTTTTTTCTACGTTTTAAAACTTCTACAATAGTATTAATAAATTGGATGTAATTGTCTAATACACGAATTTCATGCTCTTTACCTAATAGATGTATCTCCTCATAATCAGTTTCCATTACTGGCTTTATACAAGTTTTGTAATAATGCATGAATAGTGCGGTTAACAATTCCTTGCTACCAATCTCATCGAAATGGGTTGCTAAGCTCTCAATTGTTTGATTTAACCCTGCTTTATTCTTTATTTTTAATTCAAGTGTTGGAAATAGTCCAAATGATGCCCCAGAGCCAATCAAAAAGTTGATATTTTTATTGTGTATATCGTTTAGGTTTAATGTAGATTCATTTTTCATTTTCTTTCCTTGAAAATAGTATTTTTATAGTTAGTAAATACTCATACATTGAGATTGGTTTTAACATAGGTTTTATTATTTTAGTGATATTTATATATTATATATTACCATTGTTTTTTTTTCTTGGTAATGTTCAAATAATCAGCCCACCATTGCATCATTTCAGTACGCTCTGAAAGGTACTCAGCTTTGTTATAAGCCCCTCTAACCTTATTTCTATCCTCGTGACTGAGTTGTTTTTCAATGTATCTGCTGTCAAAGCCTTGTTCGTTTAATGAGGTTGAACCTAAATGTCTAAAACCATGAACAGTCATACGACCACGAAAACCCATTCGGTATAAAGCAAAAAGCATTGCGTTTTCGCTGAAAGGTTTGTTATAGGGTTTTCTTGATGAGCTAAATACAAAAGTGTATGTGCCAGTTAATTCTTTTAGTTCTTGTAATAATTCTATGGCTTGGTGAGGTAGTGAGACAACATGCTCTCTTTTCATTTTCATACGTTCGGCAGGAATAGTCCATAATTTCTTATTCAAATCAAACTCATCCCATGTTGCAAATCGTATCTCACTTGTTCTCTGCAAGGTGTAAATTGCAAGCCATAAACCAACTTTGGTGGTTAACTCTAATGGTTCTGAATTTATAGCGTTGATTAATTCAGGTAGTTCTTCAAGTCTTATACTGTTGAAATTTTTTCTTACATTACTCTTTAATACCATTTCAATGCCTTCAACAGGATTATTATCTATTAAGCCCATGACTTTGGCGTAGGTAAATATACCGTTGCAACGCTGTCTCAATTTTTTTAGTATTTCTAAAGAGCCTCGTTTTTCAACTTGTTTAAGAACAGCAATCATTTTTTGTGTAGATATCTCATTGATGAGTATATTGCCAATAAAAGGAAATATATTGAGTTCTAAACTTCGCTTTACTCCATTGGTATGTCCATCAGACCATTTGCTAGATTTGAGATCAAGCCATTGAAAGGCAATGTTTTTAAAGCTATTCTGTTCTTGATTGGTGAGTTTTTCTTCTTTTCTTTCAATTGATGGATCAACTCCATCTGCTAGTAGTTTTCTTGCTTCACTGATTTTTTTTCGTGCATCAGCTAAACCTACCTCAGGGAAAACGCCCATTGATAGTGTTTTTTGTTTACCAATATAACGATAATGAAATCTCCACCACTTTGAACCATTGGGATTGATGAGTAAGAAAAGACCTTTGCCATCGCTAAGGCGATAAGGTTTATCTTTTGGTTTAGCAGATTTAATTGAGCTGATATTCAGTTTATTTGACGCAGTCATTAGTGGTAACCTCTTAAGCTACCAACAATGTTACCAACACTTGTATTGCAATGCAATGAAATAAATTGAAACGATTTGAAACACAGATTGTTTTGAAAGCCTTGTATTGTATAGGTATGTAGGTGTTTTTGATTTTTGTTGAAACGGGCTGAAACACCAAAATGGTGCCCGGTCTCGGAATCGAACCAAGGACACGAGGATTTTCAATCCTCTGCTCTACCGACTGAGCTAACCGGGCCATTTTATGAAGCGCTTGTCTTAACTGATTGAATGAATCAGTGTCGACTGAGCGGTGCATTATATTGAGCTAAAATGCTTGTGTCAAACTTTATTTGATGAGTTTTTCAATTTTATTCAGATTCTGGTACATAACCTTGTACTTGTTCAACGCCACCGTCGAAGAAATATTTTTTCATCTCTGTTTCTATCTTTTTTCGATCGGCAGGTTTAATTGGAGATAAGCGGTTTTCATTGATGAACATCACTTGGTGGTTAAGCCATTCTTGCCAGAATTTCTGCGATACTTGTTGATGAATCTTTTCGCCCAATTCACCAGGATATGGCATGTAGTTTATGCCCTCTTGGTCTTCGCCGTATTTGATGCAATTAATTTTTCTCATGGAATTCATTATAGGCAAATGTCTAAATTTTTCTAGTGTTGTCGTTATATATATCAGAAAACATATATTTTGGTAAAAACCATGAAAAAACTATTTATTATTTTACTCATTAACTCAATGATTTGTTCATCAGCCTATGGGATGGACAATCAGCAAATCAGTCAATTAAAAGCAGAATTAATAGAACGACAACAAAAAATCAAACAACAACGTAACAAATTGGCTTCAGTGGTCTTTACTGTTGGAGCAATGGCGGATATTGACTGTCAATATGACAGCATAACTGATGCGTTAGCGGTAGCAAATAATATCAATAATGACTACGAAATCAGGGTGGCGCGCAATAAAACTTATACTGAAAATATCACCATTGAACACCCAAATTTAACTTTAAAAGGTGGTTTTAATAATTGTACCGATGCCCTTAATGATGTCTCTGTTGGCTCAACACAAGTTTCAGTGATTGATGCCAGTGGTACACATTTACCAGTTGTTACCATTCAATCTGGAAACTTTAATGTCCGAAATTTTAATAATATTTATAATTTTGATATAGGCCACGGCACAGGCAATATCACTCATCCATCAGGTGGTGTTAATGTCATTAATAACAACATAGAAGTCAATATTGAAAATAGTTTAATTAATAATAATACGGGTATCAAAGGTGGTGGTGTATATGTACAGGGCAATGATTCTGATCTCTATTTAAAAGATACATTTTTATTACTGAATTCAGCAACCAATGGTGGTGGGCTCTATTGTACTCAAGCTGATGTTTTTGTTTACGGGAACTCTGGTATTTCTATCAATAATGCAAATGGCACTGGTTTTGATGGCAATGGAGGAGGCATTTATTCTACATCTCAATGTAATGTGGTGTTCTTCTCTGGCACCACCGGTGGTGTGTTTGATTTTAGAGGTGTTGCCGGAAATAATGCCAATTATAGTGGTGGAGGTATTTATGCAGAGCTATCTTCCAGGCTTACTTTTTGGGGCTATTTCTTAGGCGGTGAATTTGGATCTGCTGATCAACCCGTTAATATCAATGGTAATCAAGCTGAAATCAGCGCAGGTATTGGTGGTTTAGGTGGCGGTATTTACGCACAAGATGCAGGCACAGAAATTTTTGCTTATGCAACAATTATTAAGGAAAATCAAAGTGGTTATCAAGGTGGTGGTATTGGTTTGCGGGATGGGGCCAAATTCACCATGAGTAAATTAAATGCTGATTGTTGGGATACCATAAAATGTAATCAAATCGTAGCCAATATTGCAAACAATGGCGCTGCTGGTTTGAGAGTTGAAGATAACTCTGAGGTCAGTGTTAAAAATACATGGATTGCTGAGCATTTACCCAGTGCTACTAATAATAATTCGAATGTGTTTTTTTATGGCGATGGTGAAATGAAGGCTTTATTTGAAGGCAGCATCTTTACAGATAATGGCCTTGAAGATCATCAATTTGTTGAGCGTCTCATCACAATTGTAGGTGATGGATCGGAACTGACTTTGGCGCATAACAGTTTTGTTAATAATCCGATGAAGTTGTTCAGCAGCCTTTTGTATACTTTAGATGCCCCAACAGTCAGAGCCCATGCCAATATCATTAAAGAATCTGATAATGTTGAGGTGCTGAACACATTTGGAAGGAGTAATCCCAGTGTTGTGATTGCTTGCTTGGTTGCTCATGAAAACGATAGCATCAGTGGTGACACCATATTGGTGGCAGACCCAATGTTTGTCGATGAGGCCAACCAAGACTTTCACTTATCTCCTTTTTCTATGGCCATAGATTTGTGTAATGACGTTATTTTTCCATCGACCACCAAAGATATGGATGAGAGCGATAGAGGCTGGGATGATTTATTGACCGATAATGTTGCCGGACCATTTGATGCGGGTGCTGATGAGTTTTATCCGTCCAGGATTGCTGATCTATCGGTGACAAAAACACTGATTTCACAAATGCCTTATTATGTAGATGACGTGGTTGAGTATCAAATTGTTGTCACAAATAATGGGCCTGATAATGCGACAAATATAACGGTTGAAGATGTACCGTCAGGGATGATGATTCAGTCAGTACAAAGTTCGAGTTGTTCAAGTCTGCCTTGTATTATACCCACATTGAGTAATGGTATTAGTGAAACGTTAACAGTGATGGCACAACTGAGGTCAACTGTTGGCGCATTTGATAATACAGTTATTGTGTCATCAGATGATTACGAAGCCGATACCAGCAATAATGTAGACGACGAAAATAATGGTGGAGTAACAGTTAACAGAGCAACGGATATGGCGGTGGAACTAAATGTTGTTACTTCTTCGCCTTATTATGCTCATCAGGTGATTAATTTTCAGGCAAGTATTACCAATAATGGCTCAAATGCTGCAGAAAATGTGATGATATTTCCAGATTTTAATAATACCCATTTGATTAATGTTTCGGGCCAACCTTGTGTGACTTTGCCGTGTAATATCTCTAATTTTCCTGCTGGTACAACAATTGAGCTCTTTATTGCAGTAGAAATTGATAGTGCAGGAAGTTTTGGATTGAGCCTTGGTGTAAGTACTGATACCGAAGATACTGATGTCAATAATGATTCGAGTATGGTCAATGGTTTAAATGCAGGCAGTAATGGTGATTTGTCAATTACTGCTGAGATTACTACAGCACCAGAATTTATTGCAGGTCAACAGATTCAAATTGATTTGCATCTCAGCAATAATGGACCTGACACGCTTAATGCTGTGATGGTTAATCAAATCATAACGACCAATTTGACAACAGATGTTGTTAGTGGGGCAGGTTGCGTGGCATTACCCTGTTTAGGAATTGCTCTCGCAAATGGAGAAAGCCAAAACATAAGAATTTTGGCCACGATTAATAATCCGGGCGCATTTTCTATGGAGTATTATGCGTTTCAAGACAATGCTTTTGATGCCAACATTATTAACAATAGAAGTACTGTGATGGGTTCTGCTATGGCATCTTCTGACATTGATATTGTGGCCAGTTTGATGACATTACCAGATTATTATAATGGAGAACAGGTTGAGGTTCTTATGTTAATAGGTAATAACGGCCCTCAAACCAGTGATCAAATACAACTGAATATTAACAGTAGTGGTTTGTTACTTGATAGTGTTTCTGGTGCAGGTTGTAATGCAGAGAATTGTCAATTGTCTGCCCTTGATGTTGGGCAAGAATATGCAATAAATGTTATTGCCACAATAGACAGTGATGTCAACTTCACATTACAAGCCACTATAGAACACAACAATACTGATACAGATTTGACAAATAATACAACGATAATTAGCGCAGATGTATCTATTGATCCTGATATTATTTTCCAAAACTCGTTTGATTAATGGTGGGGTGAATTCTGATTAATTTATTGCTGTGTTTCTAAAAAATTGAAGGTGTGAACGATGATGTTTTTGGCTTTTTCCCAGTCTCTTTGAACGGTTTTATCTGAAAGGTCAAAGCATATTGCGATTTCATTAAACGTCATCCCGCAAAAAAATTTCAAGTTGAAAACTTGTGCCAGTCTGGGTGAATGCTGTTCAAGCTTGGTCAGTATTTGGTCCAGTTGATAGAGCCAATCGGCTTCATCTTCTATGGTTTTTGTGGTGTGATTGTCTGACAGTTCTTGAGAAATAACATTGGGCCTTTTTATTCTTTTTTTACTTTTGACTTCATCCAATAGTATTTGTTTAATGGCCATGGCTGTGATTGATAAAAAATGTTTTTTATTAGCAAAACTGTGATCGGCCTTATGCAGTTTTAACCAGGCCTCATTGACAATAGCTGTGGTATTAAGGGTGTGATTGTTACGAAATGATTGACGCTTATTGGCAGCAATGTCTTTAATTTCATAGTAAAGCAGTGATATCACCTGATCCAGTGCAGCTTTATCTCCAGTGTTGGCTTTTATCAATAAAATGGTCATCTCATCAGGAGCCAGATCATTAATGGTCGATTTGATATCATTCATAGCTTATACTTTTTAACCAATTTCAAGTAATTGTCGTGAGCCCAACCTTCTGTATTTTTCAGTTGTTCTAAATAGGGTTGTGCTTCAAGGGTTTTTCCTTGAACCAATAAAATACTGACATAAGTATCGATATAATAGATACTGGCATTGTCTGCTTGAGCAATTTTTTCGATGATTTTTTCTGCTCTGAACCAATAATCCCTAGCACTGGTTTTTTTATTATTTTGGTACAAAACATTGGCAAAATTTAAAGTGTCTATGGCAAGATCGTTTTGTAATGATTCACTGTCAGGTGATAATGCCGCGATTTCTTCACTGATTTTTAAACCATTGATGAAATTTTCTTCGGCCAGATTCAATTGCATGTTTTCTTGATAGGATTCACCAAGTACTGTATAGGCATAAGCCAATTCGCGATAGAACAAGCGATTGTTTGGTGCTTTGATGTGTAATATCTTGCCTATCTCAACAGATTTTTCTGCTATCTGAGCGGCTTGAATGTGGTTTTTTTCTAACAAGTAAGCATAGGCCAATTGGTTTCTTATTTTTTGTAGATCATTTATCAGAGGTACCGAATTTGGTGTCTTATCCAGCAGTTTTTCATTGATCTCTTGGGCTTGTAAATACTGTTGTTGCGCGTTGTTCATTTCTCGAAGGTCAATGTAATACCAGCCAAAAGCTGTGAGGGTTTTTTGCTTATTGTTGAGCCATTGTAGTGAATTGTTGTTTTGTTGCAGCTGGTCATTGGTAATTTGTATGGCTGTGTTCAGCATGTTCAGTGCTTCATCATGTTTGGAGGATTCCATTAAGTTCCAGCTGTATGATAGGTAGGTACTCCATAATGTTTGAGGTGACAACTGTGAATCAAGGCTGGCCAGTTGTTGAGCAAAAATAATGGATTGTTGATGACTGTCATTGGCTTTGGATAGTTGCCCTTTTTTTGCCTGTAAACGGGCCATGTCATCATGGGTAGATGCCAATAGTGACAAAGCCTTGGTGTTGTCTTTTTCATTGATTATGATGGCGTTTAATATGTCAGCTGAGTTCTTGTAGGCGACTTCAGCATCAGACAAATCTTGTTGCATGGCCAAGACATTGGCTATGTTTCTGTAAGATATGGCGTGTTTTATATCTTGGCTGCTTGAAAAATCATCATCGTATTTTTTTAAATAAGTCAGGCTTTTCTGTGCCACAGATTGTAATAGGTCAATGCGGCCAATTTCGGTGAGCTCCTGATTCAGGTCATTCAAGAGAAAGTTCAGCAAATCATCTGATTCATGTTTCGCGGCGATGGCCATTTGCCGTTCTTGGTTGATGTCATAAGTATATTTTGCAAAACTCGAAATGGCCAATAGAAAAAACAAACAAAACACAGCAGTGGCAAACTTGTGCCGTTTGATTAAGCCGCCCAACATCGCCATAATGTTGTCTTTTTTAGCCGTGATTGGGTAGCCATTTAACCAATTTTCTAAGTCGTGTTTTAATTCCAGTACTGACTGATAACGTTCTTTGGCTTGTTTCTTTAAACATGTGTTGATGATGGTCTGTAAGTCTTTGGGAAAATTGGCAACAGTTGTCGAAAGGTTTTTTTGCTGATGATGTATGGTTTTATGATGGGACTTCAGTGCCGTATCAGCAGCAAAAGGGCTGTGGTTGGAAAAAACCTCATACAAAATAACGCCCAAGCTAAAAATGTCTGTTCTATGGTCAATTTTTGTATCATCGCCCTTGACCTGCTCAGGAGACATGTATCCTGGCGTGCCTATGATGTTTCCATCAGCGGTCAGTTCTTGATTGTCTTGTTTATATGCTATACCAAAATCCAGTATGACTGGGTTATGATTGTTGTCAATGGTCTCCACCAATATGTTGGATGGTTTGATGTCTCGGTGGATGATGTCTTGACCATGGGCGCAATGCAGAGCGTCACAAATTTTTAATATGAGTTTGATGATTTCTTGTTGAGAAAAATGTTGATTTTTGAAAAAGGCATTGATGGTTTGGCCATCAATGTATTCTAAAACAAACCAGGGTATGCCATCAGATGTTTCTCCTGCATCAATAAGCGGGACGATATTTGGGTGCCTGAGCTCTGCCAGGATTTGTTTTTCTCTTAAAAAACGTTCTTTATAGTTGGCATTATTGTAGCCTTGTGAAAGAATTTTTATGGCGACATTTTTGTCATATTGACCATCATTTCTTTTCGCCAAATAAATGTCTCCCATTCCCCCAGATGCAATTTTTTGTTTGATCTCGTATTGATTGAAAATAGCGCCATCGTAGATGTTTTCAGATGATTTGAAAGCTTGATTGAATAATTGGGGGATGACTTTTTCAATGTCGTCGTTGAATGATGGGTGTGAAGGAGTATCGTGATTCTCTTCTAAATCTGTTTTAATGGCATGAGCAAAAGCTTGTTCTATTCTGTTATCATTGTCCATTGTTATTAAATACGTTGACTCACTATCATAACTTTAAATTATGATTATAGCATTTTTGATAGATTAAATGCCTTAAATAAAAGATAATGATCAGTTAATTCTGAATACAAATAAATAATGTTAAATACGGTTAAAACACAATTATTGGATGCAGGTGGTTTAGATGAATCTAAACTGGAAAGTGCTTTGTCACAAAGTCTGGCCAAAGGTGCTGACTTTGCTGACCTTTATTTTCAATCATCTCGAGCTGAACAGTGGGTATTGGAAGATACCAAAGTGAAAAGTGGTTCACACAGTATTGATCGCGGTGTAGGCGTAAGAATTAATAATGGTGAAAAAACAGGTTTTGCCTATGCTGATAATTTGACCAATGATGGTTTAATGCAAGCCGTTAAAACGGCCCGTTCAATTGCCAATCATCAAAGCAAAATCCAGCCAGTAAAAATCAGTCATGCACATTGTCCGCAATATTATACTGAGGATGATGTTTTGGCCCATGTCAAAAATGCTGAAATTATTGATGTACTGAATAATATGGATAAAATGGCCAGAAAAATTGATCCTCGCGTCAGTAAAGTCATTTGTGCATTGGCAACAGTACAAGATCATGTGTTGGTGGCTGCAACAGATGGAACGTTTGCCGCAGATATCAGGCCGATGGTCAAATTGAGTTTGCAAGTGATTGTCAATGATGCAAAAGGGCGAACAGAGATTGGAATGGCAGGTGGAGGTGGTCGCATGACATTACAAAGCCTGTTACAAAAAAATGTGATCGAATCCTATATCAAACAGGCAGTCAATTCTGCACTGGTTAATCTTGATGCAGTGGCAGCTCCAGCGGGTGTCATGCCAGTGGTATTGGGCGCAGGTTGGCCTGGAGTGTTATTACATGAGGCCATGGGACATGGTCTTGAAGGAGATTTTAACCGAAAAGGTTCATCGGCTTTTGCCGGTCGTATTGGCCAGCGTGTGGCCAGTGATCAATGCACCATTATTGACTCAGGTATTTTGCCGGGTCGAAGGGGTTCCTTGAATATTGATGATGAAGGGACACCAGCACAAGAAAATATCTTAATTGAAAACGGTATTTTAAAAGGTTATATGCAAGATAAACTCAATGCCAGATTGATGGGCACAAAGCCAACTGGTAATGGTCGCAGAGAATCTTTTGCACATTTGCCGTTGCCACGCATGACCAACACATACATGACAGGTGGTAAGTATGAACATGATGAAATCATTGCTTCGGTTAAAAAAGGCATTTATGCGGAAAATTTCAGAGGCGGACAAGTAGATATCACCAATGGTAAATTTGTGTTTTCAGCCAGTGAGGCTTTTTTGATCGAAAATGGTAAAGTCACCAAGCCGCTCAAAGGCGTTACTTTGATAGGTGATGGGCCAACAGTGCTGAAGAAGGTCTCTATGGTGGGCAATAATCTGGCTTTTGATCAAGGTATGGGTGTTTGTGGTAAAGATGGTCAAAGTCTACCTGTTGGCATCGGTCAACCCAGTTTGAAAGTTGATGAGTTAACGGTTGGTGGTACAGAGTTTTAATGATTCGAAGTTGTGAAAGGGCAGATGTACCATCGGTAGTTGCAATATTTAATCATTACGTTAAGCATGATATTTGTACTTTTCAATTGAGTGAATTAAGTGATCAGCAAATGCTGGCTAAAATCAATGAAGATTTACGCGACTATCCATTTTTGGTCATGGAAAAAAATCAAGAGATTGTCGGTTTTGCCTATGGTTCAAGGTGGCGAAACAAACAAGCCTATGACGGCTCAGTCGAAGCAACTATTTATATTAAAAATGCTTTGACATCTAAAGGTTTTGGGTATCTGTTATACTCAAAATTGATGGATGAATTTACACATCGAGGCTTCCATTTGGTGGTTGCTTGCATCACATTGCCAAACCCAGGCAGTATTGTATTGCATGAACGCTTAGGGTTTGAAAAAGTGGGCATTTTTACAGAAGCCGGTAAAAAATTTGGATGTTGGCATGATGTTGGATTTTGGCAGAAAAAATTAAATTGACCAGCATCGAGGCCTTTTTTGGTTTAATTAAATAGGCGGTAGAGGTGATTGTTCATCAAGAAAACGAATGTGTTCAAAAAGTTTACGGCGGTGTTTTTTGTCGTTCTTTTTATTGAATTCACGAAGTAATTGGCGTAATTTTTGTATTTCAGTGTGGTCATGACTGGCATACAATTGGGTAATGATGTCATTGTTATCTATGAGCTTTTCAGTCCACTGCGTTAGAAAAGGTGACCTTATTAAGCCAGATTCTTTTTTTTGATTGATGGCTGCCAGTTCATCAATAATGGCTTGATGATCAGATTTAAGCAGAAGCTTGCCAATGAATTGAAAATGACGCTTTCTGGCAATGTGGCTGCGGATTTTTTTTGATGCATTAATGGCATCAATGATTTGTTCACTGATGGGTAGATCATGGAGTGTGGTATGATTCAATTCTGCCAACTCATGAGCCAAGTCAACCATGGAGTGGGCGTAATGTTTTTTTTGTGTACGACTTTCAAATTCTTCTTGATTGTCGTTTTGAGAGTGGTTATCCATTAGATATAAAATTATGAGTAAAATAAATACAGTCGAGATTGTTACAAAAATACTGCAAACAGTAAAGCAAAAGGGAGCAACTGATGCAGAAGTTGTTTATTCTCAAGGTAAAGGTTTGTCAGTTAGTGTCAGAAACGGTGATGTAGATACCATAGAAAATTCTCAAGATGCTTCCCTGATATTAACGGTTTACCGAGGTCAGGCAAAGGGTTCTGCTTCTACTGCTATCCTAGATGATCAAAGCATTGAGTTAACCATCAATAAAGCTTTGGCCATAGCCAAGTTAACAGAAGGTGACGAATATGCCGGTTTGGCTGAACCAGCATTATTGGCTAACCCGGATGATTTTAAAGATTTGTCAACTTATTATTCCTGTGATGCTGAACCAGAAATCATGATCGAAATGGCAAAACAAGCCGAAGCGAAAGCGCTTGCTACAGCAGATATTATGGTAGATGAGGCAGGTGTTTCTGTTGGAGAGGGTCATTCTATATATGCCAATTCAAATGGTTTTATTGGTGAAAAACAAGGTTCAAATGCCTCCATGAGTGTGGTTGGAATTGCACAAGCCAATGGACAAATGGAACGTGATTACTGGTGGGATGCTCATCGTGATTTTACGCAATTGATGTCTGCTGAAGATTTGGGGCAAAAGGCTGCGCAACGGACGATTGCTCGTATAGGCGCGCAAAAAATCTCATCTACAAAAGCCCCTGTGTTGTTTGATGCGGAATTGGCAAAAGGCTTAACACGCAATTTATTAGATGCCATTTCTGGCAGCAGTCTTTATCAGGAATCAAGTTTTTTGAAAGATGACCTGAATAAACAAATTTTCCCCAAGTGGTTTAATATTAAAGAAGATCCTTTTGTTAAGGGTGGCTTTGCATCAAGAAATTTTGATTCCAATGGTGTCGCAACCAAACAAAGGGATCTGATAGATTCAGGTGTGTTAAAAGGTTTTATTTTATCTGTGTATTCAGCCAGGCGTTTAGGTCTTGAAGCAACGGGTAATGCTGGTGGTGCGCATAATTTATTCGTCAAGCCTACAGATTATAGTTTTGAACAAGCGCTGAAAGAAATGGGAACTGGTTTATATGTCACCAGTGTTATGGGCCAAGGTGTCAATGTGGTCAACGGTGATTACTCGAGAGGAGCCTCTGGTTTTTGGGTGGAGAATGGGGAAATTCAATTCCCTGTTAATGAGCTGACCATTGCAAGTAACCTAAGGGAAATGTTTGGTAATCTGGTGTTGGTGACCAATGATATGGACAAACGCAGTAAGATTCAAACTGGCGCATGGTTGGTTGAGGAAATGACCATCGCTGGTAATTAAGTGGTATATTTCATAAAATCATTAAGGCACAAATTGTAATCTGTGAAAAAATTATAACTTATTGTTATTGAATGGTAAATTCGGTTTATATGCCGTTTTGATGAAATATTCGAGTTAACATACAAAGTCAGTCACATAACAAAATTAACAAATTCTTAACTGAATCAGTGATATGATCTGCCAGATACTCATTTATTGACCAGATTTGAATAATAAACTGGTGGATTTAATCATTTTTTATTAGTCTTCATGGTTAAGTTGAAGTTTCTTATTATTAACCCGGATATTTCATCAAATCGGTAAAAAAATCGATTTTATCTATGAAAAACATTGAGTTAGACGACTTTGTTAAAAAGACACTTTGTACCTGAATGGTTTTATGAAAAAAATAGCTGCATAGATTGGGCAAAATCGCCTCAATCTATTTTGCCATTTTTCCCCTAAATTCCATTCTATGATGAAATATCCGGGCTAAGTTGAATCCAGTAAATGCTCAGTGTCTATTGGAGACAGGTTAATAACGATTCAGTACGTCTTTGAATATAGGCTATCGGGCAACAGTTGAATTTGCATACAATCAATTAAAGTTTCCCATTGGACTTTGATTATTATGAAAAATACAAAAATAAAAGCCAAGATCACCCAACCCTCTTACAAACTTGGTCATGCCATTGTTGTTCCTGATAGAAATTTGATCATTCGAGATGGAAAAGAAATACAGTTGCCAAAGAAATGTTTTAAAGTATTGGCAGCATTATTGTCTCAGCAAGGCAAGAGTGTTAAGCGAGAAGACCTGCTTAACGATGTCTGGGGAGTCAGTTTAGGTTCAGATGAATTATTAAATAATGCCATTTCAAAGCTCAGATATGCCATAGGCAGAGAGTACAAGTCTAAAAAGATAATAGAAACCGTACCCAAATTGGGTTATCGGTTATCACTTAAGCCGCAAAAGAATGTCACCTCCTTTTTTTCTTTCTTATCACAAAATTTTATGTATACGTTTGCATTTTTATTGGTGTTACTTTTGGGTTTCGTTCTGTCAATGGTGGTTTTTAAGGATAAGACTCGATCTACAGATTTGCTGATTAAAAAAGATACAAGCATCACTGAATTGACCAAGTTAATAGGTACAGAGTATGGGCCAAGTTACAGTCCAAATGGTAAGAGCATTCTTTTTGCCAAGGTTAAGCCTGGCAAAACGCACTCAGACTTATATGTACAAGATTTGCAGTCAGGAGATGTAGACAAAATCACTTTTGATGAAGTTGATGAGTATTATCCAGTATGGAATAGATCAGGAGATTATATCGCTTACGTCAGAGGCAAGGGGCCATCTTGTAGAATTGTCGTGATGTATCTGCCAACACGCAAAATATTCGAAGCCTTTGACTGCTCATTTAAATGGCCTCGATCATTGGATTGGTCTGTAGATGGACAGTATTTAGTCACAAGTTGGGAAAATGCCATAGAACAGCCGCATCAAATACATCAAATAGATTGGCGCACCGCCATTGCGACGCCATTGGTTGAAGTGAAAAGTAAACATGGTGACGTTTTTCCGAAGTATTCTTCATCAGGGAACCAATTGGCGTGGTTTAGAAGGCATGAAAAGCAGCATGAAATTGTCATTTATGATGTTATAACGCAACAAGAAGTAAACTACAAAACTGATAAGAGTGTGAAAAATATTAGTTGGTCAAGAGACGATAAGTCCTTGTATGTTGTGTCAATGATTAACAGGGAGAAGTATCAATTATCCTCAATTGATATTACTCAAGTTGATCCAGTAATCGAAGAAATTACCATAATAGATGGGGTCAGCTCTAGCCTTTCAGTCAATCCAGTCACGGGAGATGTGGTATTTGATCAATACACTGCCAGACAACAGTTATTGATCATAGATATGAATACAGGTCAGCATGATTTTTCACTGGAATCTTCCTTCAGAGATGATTCTCCGACTTTTAGCCCTTCAGGACAATGGTTGGCTTTTCGCAGTAATCGTTCGGGCAAAGAGGGTTTATGGGTGATGAATAATTCAACAAGATCTAAACGTTCTCGCTTATTATTTGATACTGATCAATTTATCGAAGGATTTACTTGGTTGAAGAACGAAAAAGCCATTGTTTATTCAATAAAGAAAGACAAATATTATCAATTGTACTTATACGATATTGAAAGAGACCAGCACAACCGTTTAGTCACCAGTCATGGCAATGATGTACTACCAACCACAAGTCACCATGGTAATGGAATTTATTTCTCACATTACTTAGATGCTGAAATTTTATTAAATCGTTTTAATATTGATGATCACAGTAGTGAAACGCTGATGAAAAATGCTTTTTTGTTAAGGGAATCATTTGATGGAAAGTGGTTGTATTTTTTTAAGTACAATAAATCAGGGTTGTGGCGCATTTCATCTTCTGTTGTTCCTGTTACAGCAGAGGCTTTTGTCAATCAAGCAGAATTGTTTATTGATGATATCTCTATGCATGATTCAGGTAATTGGGTGGTTCATGATGACGGTGTCATCTATGCAAGTCAACAAGATGATCATTTTGCCATTCGTAATGTCGATTGGAACGGTAAAGACATCGTTCCTCCAATAAAAATGGATACTAAATTGATGAGGGTTGAAGGAAATAATTTCGCCTATGACTCATCAAAACAACAATTGGTTGTTGTAACAGATGATCACTATGTTGGTAATATTCGTCGTTTGGCCTTTAAATAAGTTTAAATACAAGGCTATTATTTATTATAACCATAGCGACACAAAATTTACTGTGACCTCTCATGCCGTTAATACATCAGCTCATATGATGATTCAGTTAACACAGTTTTAACAATTTAATAAAAAATTCATATATTTTTCAGCTTAATTTCAGTTTTTTTCTGTCGCTTTTACCTACAGTAGAAGTCGTAGTCGCCATGTATGAAGGCGCTATATTCAGGACTGTTGATGATAGATTCAACAGTATTAACCATGAAGCACAAGCTTCATTTAATTTCAGAATGATAGAGAAAATATAATGAAAAAAATAATAGTATTAACGATGTGTGTAATGAGCATTAATGCCTTCGCCGTTTCAACCCAACAGCTTAAAGAAAAAAAGCCGCAAATCAATAATCAACAAGCACACGTTTTAAAATCAACCAAGTATAATTTTTTGAAAAAACCATCCATTAATCTACCTGGCTTTATGACGGCTATGAATCCATCTTGTGTACAGAATTGCAGTAGTGAATTCAATGCGTGCTTAGATGCTGGCTATCCGTGGAATTCATGTAATTGGGAATTTCAGGCTTGTGCGGATATCTGTTTCCCCAATCCCATTGATTGCTGAGCCTCTGTGTTGAACAGAATAAGTGGTCAATTAATATTTAATTAGGAGAAAATTGTATGAAAAAAATAATCCTTGTCAGTTTATTGTTCAGCATAACTGCATCATCCCTAACGTCTGAAAAAATCAGTCAAAAGATGCCAGTGCTGGATGTGAAACAACAGAGTGGTGTTTCAAAATTTATACATTTATTGAGAAAACCAGACGCCCAGAGTAGCGGCTTAATTCAAGTGGCTTCCAACGCGTGGTTGGCTTGTAGGCAAGAGTGTCGAGATGAGCAAAGCATTTGTTTACAAAATGGTTTTGATCGCAGCAGTTGTCGTTTGTGGTATTTAGAATGCCTGAGTGAAAACTGTTAATCTGTTGATGTGAAATTCATTTAGGACAATTGATATGCTGTCCAATGGCTATTTCTCATAAAAGCAAGCACATCAAGACTGTTGATATCGATTTCAATGACAGATCTTGATGTGCGATCATTTCAGTTAAATTTTGCAAAATTTGTTGATTGAATAAACACAAATCGCTCTGGCCATTTGTCGAAAAACATGACACTGCTTGTACAAAACTGTTAAAATAATATTGATCTCAAATATCTTGACTTTGTATGTTCAAACCTTTAGTAAAAATTTTAGTTTTTACCATCACTTGCCTTGTTATTTATAACAATGTAATGGCGCAAAATAACACATATCAAAACACCAAAAAACGCTATAATATTGGTATGCTGATCGACAATAAAACCAGTGAAACTGATGTCTTGATGGATAAGTTACAACGGCAAATACGAGCAGTGGTGGGAGAGGATGCTGTGATCAGTTTTCCCGAGCGCAGTGTTTTAGTCAATGGTATTCACCTAGAAAAAGCCAATCAAAACTATCAACAGTTATTAAAGGATGATACTGACATCATCATTGCATTTGGTGTGATCAGTAATGAGGTCATCAGTAAACTTAAAGTGCACAAAAAGCCAACCATTTTATTTGGTGCCATTAACCAGGACTATAATGATTTAGACATCAGTAGAAAAACCTCTGGGATTAAAAACTTCACTTATTTGATAGAATCAGAGTCATATATTGAAGATCTGACAAAACTCAGAGAGCTCACCAATTTTAATCACATAGGTGTTGTTATTGATGAGGCCGTGGTGGGTTTTTTGCCATTAAAAGAGACACTAGATAAAGCATTAAATGGCACAGGTGCTACTTATAAAATTATCCCCTTTACTACGTTAACTGACATCACCAACAATTTAGATGGCTTGGATGCGGTATATATGGCGGGAGGTTTTTTCTTAAAAGAGCCTGAAGTTCAACAATTGGCTCAGGTATTGATCAATAAGCAGTTGCCTTCGTTTACCATCAACGGGGTTAATCAGGTCAAAAATGGCATCATGGCAAGCCATCAGGCTGAAGGAGACATTGATCAGTTTTTTCGTAGAATTTCATTAACTGTTGAGGCCTATATTTCTGGCCAGCCATTGTCCGAAATGCCTGTATTTATAGATTATACCTCTCAATTGACCATCAATTATAATACTGCTGAGGCAATTGGTGTACCGATCAAGTACAGTTTGATTAATGATACCGACTTTGTAGGAGACTTCATCAATGTCACTCATGAAAAAAAATACAATTTGATCAGTATCATTGATCAAGTGTTGGATAAAAATTTGGGTTTGGCATCTGCAGCAAAAGACATAGCTTTGCTGGAACAAGATGTAAAAAGTGCGAGGAGTAATTATCTGCCAGACATATCGGCATCAATTTCAGGGGTTAATGTTGATCCAGATCTCGCTGAAATCAGCAATGGTGCAAATCCTGAGTATTCCACCAGCGGTCAAGTTGACCTAAAACAGTTGCTGTATTCAAATGCGGTCAATGCCAGTATTGCCATTCAGAAAAATTTACAAAAAGCGCAAATAGAACAATTCAATGCACAACAATTGGATACCATTTTTAATGCCATCAATACGTATTTTAATGTTTTGATTGTGAAAAGAAACGCCCAAATACAATTACAAAATTTAAAGCTGACCAAAGACAATCTCAAATTGGCTCAACAAGGCTATGAAGCAGGTCAATCAGGCAAGTCAGACAGCTTACGTTTTACAAGTGAAAAAGCACAAAATACTCAAGCCATGGTGGAGGTTGCCAACCAGTTGGAACAGACTTATATTCAACTCAACCAATTATTAAATAATCCTGTGGATTATAAAATAGAAATTGAGGATGTTGAACTGGATAAAGGGGTATTTGAAAACTACAATTACAATTTATTGACTGAGTTGTTGGATGATCCACAATTAAGAGAGCCTTTTATTAATTTTCTGGTGAGCAAAGCAAAAGACAATGCACCGGAACTCAAAGCGATTGCATACAATATTAAAGCCGTACAAAGAGACATCCGCTTGAATGGCTCACGCAGATTCTTACCTACCATTAACTTAAGTAGCCAGTATAATAATACCCTCAATCGCAGTGGCGCAGGAAGCACCTCAGCACCGGGGTTCTCTTTAGTGGATAACAATTATAATGTGGCCTTGTCTTTTTCGGTTCCATTGTTCAATAAAAATCAATTCAATATCAATCGCCAAAAAGCCATCATCCAAAATGAGCAACTCGATCTTAATAAGCAAAATACTGAGTTATCGATTGCTGTGAACATCCGTTCGGGGATACTCAATTTGGTCAATCAGATGTCGAATATCAATTTATCTGAAGTTTCTGAAATTACCGCTAAAGAATCATTGGAATTGAATCAGGCTTCATACGCGGCTGGAGCTGTTAACATTGTTCAACTCATTGATGCGCAAAATAACTACATCCGTGCTCAATTATCAAAAGCCAATGCGGTTTATAATTTTTTAATCAATGCTTTACAGTTGGAACGATTTTTGGGTTATTATTTCTTCCTGAACACACAAGCAGATAATGAGGCTTTTAAGGCTGAATTTTATCAATTCCTCAATCAAAAAAACAACCAATAAAGGATATGAACATTATGCTGTACCAACACCGACTTAAATTCATCATGGGACTGATCATGTTGACCTCCTGCGGTCAACAGCAAGTAGAAGAAGCAAAGCTCATCAGGCCGATCAGGTCTCATCAAGTCAGCTATTCTGGGGCTGAACAGATCAGATCGTTCAGTGGTTCATCCCGCACAGATCAAGTGGTCAAGTTGAGCTTCCGTAACAGTGGTGTTTTGTCAGTATTAAATATTAAGTTGGGACAAATGGTGAAAAAAGGACAGTTGCTGGGGCAATTAGACAATGTTCAGGCCCGATTGAACTATGAAAATTCAATATCATCAAGAAACAGTGCTGAGTCTGCGATGAAAACTGCAAAATTGAACTTGAACAGAATAAGGTCTCTGTATGAAAAGGGTGGGTCTTCATTGAGTGATTTTGAAATTGCTAAGGATACTTTTAAAAACGCACAACAAAACTTCAATTCAGCGGTTCGAAATGTAGACATTCAAAAAGAACAATTGGGCTATGGGTATTTATACGCACCAAATGATGGCGTTATTTCTGGTGTGGAAGTTGAAGCGAATGAAAACATCAACGCTGGACAAATGATCGGAACTTTGAATTCAGGCACAGACATGGATATTTCTCTCGGTGTGCCTGAATCCGTCATTAACAATATCAGGACAGAAATGCAAGTTGATGTTAATTTCACAGCTTTACCCAATCAAAATTTCACTGGCATTGTCACAGAGATATCTCCATCAATTGATACCAACACAGCAACTTATCCAGTCACAGTGAAATTGTCTTCTCCCTCCGAAGACATCAAAAGTGGTATGGCAGCTAATGTCCTCTTTAATTTCCTTAATGCCAATGGTCGTGTAAACAACGATCAAGCATTGATCATTCCATCACACGCAGTTGGTGAAGATTCACAAGGCCGTTTCGTTTTTGTTGTCAATAAAAAAGGTGATAAGGCGACTGTATCCAAACAAAAAATAACCATTGGTAATTTGACTGCTGATGGTTTTGAAGTCACCTCAGGTTTAACCGCCGGTACATATATTGCAACTGCAGGACTACAAACATTGTTAGATGGTCAGGAAGTTTTATTTAAACAAGACAATTCACCATGAATATTGCGCAGTATTCCATAGAAAAGAACCGCATCACTTTTATCGTTCTTGCCAGCATCATCATTATGGGATTGGTGATGTACTCAGCTTTATCCAGAGACAGCATGCCACCATTTACAATTCGTGTGGCCACAGTGGTCTCATCTTTTCCTGGAGCAAGTCCAGAGAGGGTTGAACAACTGGTTACTGATAAAATCGAAAAATTGGCACAGGAGTTGCCAGAATTAAAAGAAGTTTCAAGTACTTCAAGAACTGGCTTGTCTGTGGTGTCGGTTGTTTTGAAAGATGAAGTCAATCCAAGGGACCTTGAAAGTGTCTGGGATCGCTTGCGAAGGAAAGTTGACAGTATGAAGGGCCTACCAGAAGAAGTTGAGCCTGATCTGCAAACAGATGACATCGGTGATGTATACGGCATAGTAATTGGTTTAACCTCAGATGGTTTCAGTTATGCAGAGATGAAAGATTATGCCGATGACATTCGTGATGATTTGATCAAAATTCCAGAAGCAGCCAAAGTTTCATTGGGAGGATTACAAGAGGAAAGGGTCTTTGTCGAATTTGACAATGCTGAGTTAAAAGAATATGGCTTATCTGCCAATATGCTTAAAAGTATCATAGCTTCGACCAATATTCTCAGTTCAGGTGGTCAAATTAATCTCGGTGACGAGCGGATTATATTGGAGCCAACTGGTAACTTCAACTCAGTTGAAGACATCAGTAAAATGTTGGTGCCTGTTGGCAAGGGTGGAACCCAGCTGGTTGAATTGGGTGATATCACAAAGGTGAGAAAAGCTTATATTGATCCTCCTGAACAAATTGTCAGATACAATGGTCGCAGGGCTGTATCATTACATATCAATCTAAAAAAGAATGCTAATGTCATTGTGCTTGGAGAAAAAGCCAACCAAGTGATGAAAGAATGGCAAAAAACCTTACCGATCGGATTAGAGTTATCAAGGGTATCATCTGTCGATAATTATATTGAGAATAAAATTAATAATTTTGTAGATAATCTGATTCAATCCATTGTTATTGTATTGGTGGTCATGTTGTTATTTTTGGGCTTGAAAACGGGTTTGATTATTGCAAGCCTCATTCCCATTGTTATCATCATGACGTTAATGATTATGGGTATGATTAAAATAGGTCTTAATCAAGTGACTCTGGCAGCATTGATTATGGCACTTGGCATGTTGGTGGACAATGCCATTGTTGTTGCAGAAACAATTATGGTTAAAATGGAGGAGGGCATAAAGGCCAAAAAAGCAGCGATTTCAGCAGCTTCTGAATTGATGATGCCATTGCTAATTTCTACCTTAACGACTTCAGCGGCATTCCTGGCTTTTTATATGTCTCCAACGTCAATGGGTGACATAGTTGGCCCAATATTTGTGGTGATTACCATTGCATTATTGTCATCCTGGTTGATCGCTTTGACCGTAATCACTTTATTTTGTGTACTGTTTTTAAAAGTCACACCAAAAGATGGCAATCAATTGAGGTTGATCGATCGAATAATTAACAAGCTTAAAGGCCATTATAAAAACCTTATTTTAAAGGCACTAGGGCATAGAATTAAGGTCATCTTATTGATATTTTCTTTATTTTTCTGTTCATTGATTGGTTTTGGCCACGTGGCTTTTTTGTTTTTTCCAGACAGCGACCGCAACATGATTACCGTAGATGTAAATTTACCTACTGGCATAAAGATTGAGCGCACAACTGAAGTAGTGAAGCAGTTAGAGGCATTCATCGGTTCAACAATGTTGGTGAGTGAAGAAAGACCCTCAGGCATTGTCGATTGGTCATCATACATTGGACAAGGCCCAGAATCATATGATTTAGGCTATTCACAGGAAGAGTCAGACTCCAGTTATGCCCATATATTGATCAATACTTCATCTTTTAACATCAATAATGTTGTGATTGCAGAGTTGGATAAGTATGCTTTTGCAAATTTTCCAGATGCAGACATTAAAGTTGGGCCTTTAGGAGCTGGCGGTGGCGGTGTACCAATAGAAATCAAGGTATCTGGCCCTGACCCTGATGAATTGGCCATAATATCGACATCAATCAAAATCAAGCTGTCAGAAATCAGAGGCACAAAAAATGTCAAAGATGATTGGGGGCCAAAGAGTAAAAAGTTTTTGATTGATATTGATGAAAACAGAGCCCAAGCTGCTGGTGTTTCCAATCAAGACATTGCCACGTCATTGAAAACGGTATTGGATGGATTTAAAACTGGAGAATACCGAGAAGATGATAAGTCCATTCCTATCATTATGCGCGATGATGCCAGTCAACAACAATCATTAACATCACTGGAATCATTGAATATTTATGCACAATCATCAGGAAAAAGTGTACCATTATTGCAAGTGGCGAACATTATCCCCCAGTGGCAATACTCAAAAATTAAGCGTTTTAACTTAAATAAAACCATCAATGTCACCAGTGAACTAACAGCCAGTGGTAATGCCTCTGAGATCACTGCTGAAATAACGCCGTGGTTAACTGAGCAAAAACAGACAGTTTGGAAAGACAAATATAATTTTGAATTTGGTGGTGATGAAAAGTCAACGGCTGAAAGCATGGGTTCGGTGGTTAAGTTTTTACCGCTGTCTGGTTTTATAATCATTTTACTTTTGGTGATTCAATTTAACTCCTTCAGACACATGTTGATGGTGGTGCTAACCATCCCATTGGGAATCATTGGTGTTGTTACGGGTTTATTGATTTTTAGAGAACCCTTTGGTTTTATGCCATTTTTGGGTTTGATTTCTCTGGCTGGAATTGTCATCAATAACGGTATTGTTTTGTTGGATCGCATCGGTCTCGAACAAACCGTATTAAAAAAGGACATACACTATGCGATTATCAGTGCTTGCTTACAAAGGTTTAGACCCATACTTTTGGCAACATTCACCACGGTACTGGGGCTTATCCCGCTATACTGGAGTGGCGGAGAGATGTGGGAAGGTATGGCTGTGAGTATCATGGTTGGGCTGTTGTTTGGAACCATGATAACGCTGATATTTATCCCTATATTTTACAGTGTGTTATACCGAGTCAATTATAAGAATTTTGATTTTGACCCCAATTATTTAAAAGAATGAATTGATTGTTCACAGAGTGAGTATTTATTCACTCACTCTGTGAGCCATAAAAATGATTAAATGATTTCGAAAACCTTAACAACTTTTCTGACGCCACGTAAATTTCTGACCTTTTCAACCACTGCATTGGCTTCTGTTTTTGTGACTTTACCCATTAGGTAAACGATACCGCGAGTGGTCATGACTCGGACCCTTGTTGGATTAAATCCTTTCAATTTAACCTTTACCAATGAGGACTTGGCTTTTGAAGTAATGTAAGAGTCTTTTGTTCTGCGGCTGATATTGGTTGGGTTGGATGGTTCGAGTTCATTGATGACCCTAATCACTCCAGATCTTGCAGCAGCAGCATCTTCAGCCCTTAAAATATCAGATTCATCACTGACTTCTCCTGCCAGTAATACCACGCCATTGTACGTCATGACTTTGATGTGTTCATCTGAAAGGACGCTTTTATTGATGGCTTTTCTCACTTGTGTAGAGATGATTTTATCATCAATGACTTGTCCGGCAGACCGTCGGTCATTGGCAACACTTATTCCTGATACAACAGCGCTACCGACAATAACCGGTGCACAAGCTGTCAGCCACATCCCTTGTGCTAATAAGGCAATTAATAGTAGTTTTTTCATAGTTTTTCTCTTGGCTTAATAAAATGCATGGATTATCCAGTCAATTTTAGGATCAGACTTGTTTCCTTCAATTGACACAACATCAAATCGACAGTTCCAATTATTGTATTTTTTGTTTTTTAAGATAAATAATTGTGCACTGCGTCTGATTTTTTTTTGTTTTTCTTTGGTGACTGCTTCTGCGGCAGAAACCCAATCATCGTTTTTTCTGTATTTGACCTCAATAAAAACCAAGGTGTCTTTATCACTCATTATTAAGTCTATTTCACCCAACTTACAGTGAAAATTTCTGGTGATTGTCTGTAATTTATTTTGTTTTAAAAATTTCAGTGCAACACCTTCCCAATAATTTCCTAACAAACGCATGTGCTAGAAATCAGTGGCATCAACAGCATTGTCCTGGTTATTGTTATTATCAATAACTTGTATGGCTTTCAAAGGGGGTAGTAATGTTGGTTGACCACCGCGAAATTGGGCCCAAGCCAGTTCACGATGTATTACACCATTGGCATCAACACTGAGCTGCCCTGTCATGCCATTGACTTTTTGTTGGCCGGCCCTTTGCATCCATTCTAATCGCGGGAATATCGAGACGGCATCAAACCCGAAAGCAAAAAACTTTCTGTGTTCAGTGATTAAGCTTGCATCAAAACTGAGAGCCTCTTGTAATGATTGTGGGTCAATCACAAAACTGCTGTGTGAAAATTTGATGCCATTCAGGTCTTTATTCAAGATGGTATCAGCATTGTTGTCTAATACCTGTGAGGTGGCAAAAACCGGTACATTGTCAGCTTGATAAAATTTAAGTTGTGGTTTAATGAGCCGCGCCTGTTTGGGTTTGGCAATTACATAAATGGCATCAATATCTGGTCTGATTTGTGGTGTTGATTTAATGGGTGTAGATATCAGTGTTTGTAATCTTCTGGCTCGAACTTTCGAGTCATTTAATCCCAAGGCTTTTTTTATCTCTTTCGAATAGTCATGCGTTGATTCAGGATAAAACTCATAACTGATGACTTGACCACCATTTGAATTGAGTTGTTGTTCGAAGCTGACCGCTAATTTTCTGCCCATTTCTGATTCTGGGGCCAATACCATGATGCGTTTTTTTTGCTCTGCGATCAACCTATTTGCAGCACTGATGACATCATCATCTTGAGACAGCGAGAATTGATAAATACCCAATGCATTATCAGATTCAGCCAAACTGTTTAATAGTAAGACAGGGACAGTTGATGAATTATATTGGGTTAATTGTTGAATGGAGTTTTTTTCCAATGGTCCAATAATGAATTCTGCTCCTGATTCGATTGCACCAAACCAGGCAAATGAAAAATGTTCACCGTTTGAGCCTGTATCAAAAAAGTTCAGTTGTTGTTCAGAATTGTCACGGTATAACGCAGCAATCATGCCTTGCTGGATGCTTTTGGCAATGTTTTTATATTTTCCTGAAAGTGGTAATAATACGGCAATATTTTTATACTGCTGTGTCTGTGAAAATAACACCAATGCAGGATGGCTTTGCCAACGATTTTTCCATTGAGTGATGTCACTGCGATCGGAGGTAAAACTGATGTAAGTCGCTTCAAGCCAGCCCAGTTGCAAATCTGAAATTTCAGGATCGAATAAATGGCCCTCTAATTGTTGTTCGTCTACTTGCAAAAGGCTGTTGATGATGTTATCACTGACATCCATATTTTCATCAAATGAAGACAACTCAATCCAGGTCAGTGCCGCAGTTAAATAATCTTGTTGATCGTCACTGATTTGCGCTTTACTGGTTAAATAACGTTTCATCAAGCTTGGATCCAAATTGTTAACATCGATACTTTGAAGGTATTGATTGGCCAAAACAACATTATTATTGTTGAGGCTTAATTGCGTTTGTATCAACTTAAGTAAGTTATTGGTTGATTTGGTCATGAAAATCAACTGTTTTGCTTTATCCAACTCATTGATTTGTAACCAACTGTCAGAAGCCAATATGGCAAAATCATCATTGCCATATCTCTGAAACAGTTGTTGGTAAGCTGATGCAGCGTTGAGATAATCCTGTTGTTGGTAGGCCGCTTGTGCTTCGGGCAATCCCTGATATTGTTGTCTATCTGGACGAATGTTTTGGCTTGAACAAGCACAAAGCAGTAGAATGATGGTGATGACAATGAAATTCTTCATAAAATAGCTTGAGTATGAATACAAAAAATAAAAATACAGGTACATTATATATTGTTGCGACACCAATTGGTAATTTAGATGATATAACTGCAAGAGCAATCAAAGTTTTGAAAAGTGTTGATATTATTGCTTGTGAAGATACACGACATTCTGGGCGGTTATTGGCCAATTATGGTATCAAGAATAAATTAATCAGTTTTCATCAGCACAATGAGAATGAATCTGCCAATAAAGTCTTGCATTTAATTGAGCAAGGCAATGACGTGGCCTTGATTTCTGATGCCGGTACTCCACTGATCAGTGATCCCGGCTATCCATTAGTCAAATTGGCTCACACTCATGATGTTGCTGTCGTGCCAGTGGTTGGTGCTTGTGCCATCATTGCTCTATTGAGTGCCAGCGGTTTGCCAACGAACCATTTTCATTTTTATGGTTTTTTATCTGCTAAGACACAACAAAGGCAACAACAATTAACTGAAATGGTCAATACTACCGGTACAGTGGTGATTTATGAATCCACCCACAGAATCATCAAGTGTCTGTCTGATATACAACAAGTCTTTGGAGACCATCGTGTCATGGCCTTAGGCAGGGAATTGACAAAAACATTTGAAACCATCAAATATGGTACTGTTGAAGAGCTGGTTGAATTTGTTAACAATGACCATCACCAGCAAAAGGGAGAATTTGTGCTGGCTATAGCGCCTTTGGTAGCACAAGCAGACGACGCCACAGCGCAAATCACTGGAGATCAAAAACGACTTGTCGATTTATTAGCAAAAGAATTACCACCAAAAAAAGCCGCCAAAATCACAGCCAAATACTTCGATATAAAAAGTAAATCACTCTATGAATACATCATAGGTCATTAATTTGAAAAATATTAAATGTCTTTTTATGCATAGAATAACAAAACCTGTATACCCGGTGGGTCGAACCCATCCTAATTGCATCTGGAATTATTGATAGAAAAACAGGTTCTAAAGAAATTGGTTTAGTATTCTAGGTGAGTAGAACCTACCCTACAAAAAGACTGGATTGAACTTGTTGATAAGTTCGTGGAAAAACACGGGAAAGTGGAGGTTCTTCGAACACTTGCTTCACCTATGTTAAAGTCTATGGAAACTGGATGTGCCAAATGGTAATTATTCTTAATATTACCCAAACTTCATAAAATTCGTGTTAATATATTATGGTTAAATACGAAGGTGTTAATAGTCATGAAAATTGTATTGGTTATGTGCTTGGTTGGTTTCAGTGTTTTAGTGGGTGCTGAAAGTGATGAAACAGTTTATGTTATGGATCAGCGCTTCGTCTCATTAGATATTCAAAAAATGGTGCGTACTGAGTATCCTGAATTTAATGATAAAGCGGAATCAATCAGTCATTATTCTGGTTATTATGGTATCAATCCTTTTTTGTTAACGGTATTATTTCAGGGTTACAATGACAGTGTTGCCGCTTTGGCCAAGAATATTGATTCGGTTTTGCGCTCACCGCCGAGAAATACCAGTATTATTTCAGCGATGACAGCTTGGCCATCTTTACAAATAAGAGAAGAGGCTGTGTTGAATACAATTGATCGATTGATGAAGAAATACCGCATAGTAAACCAGGTCAAAAAGCGCGGAGATATTGCAACCATGCCTCTATTGGATTTGCCATTTGATCATGCATCTTCGTGGCATTTTAATGGTGTACATACCTGGACTGGAGATGATGATGGGCAACCCATGTCTTCAATTGACATGACTCGAACCTGGAGTACCAGATGGGGTGATAATACTGATGATGATTGGGTGGCAGCAGCTCACGGTGGTATAGTCAGCCTATTTTCCAGTTGTTTTATGCGCATTACACACCCATCAGGTTGGGCCACTGATTATTACCACCTTAGTAATGTCGTCCCGATTCATGGTGCGGAAGTTAATGCCGGTGATTTAATTGCCAATAACGCCGACAATATAGAACAAGCGCTATGCCAAGGAGGCTCTTCAACAGGACCACATTTGCATTTTTCTCTGCTAAAAAATGGCGAACGTCAAGCACTTGACGGTGTTGAACTCAGTGGTTGGCGCATTAAAGCAGGTGACTTCTCTTATGATAACAACAGTACTCGCATGTGGATAGAAAAAGATGGTCTGCGGCGTTTTGCATTTTCACATGATTTGGCACATGAGTCAGGCACAAACGAGATTGATTACCGATACAGTGGTGTTTATTCTTCGCCACAAATCAATGGCCACGGCGTTAATTTGACTATCACTGAAATAGTCAATGATAATGGCAACAGAAATGTGTTATTTGTGGCATTTTATACCTATGACGACAACGGCGCTGCGAATTTCTATGTCGGAAATGTCGATTTTGATGCTTGGCGTTCTGATGAATCATTGTCATTGGAAATGTTCTTGACTACTGGTGGAAATTTTTCAAATTTACAACCCATTAACTTCCCCGATGATGTCAGTCCAGCCGGTACAATGACATTTCAGTTTAATAATTGCTCTGAAGTTGATATCAGTTTCAGCTTATTAGAACCCGTCAATCAGATTGCCATTGAAAGACAGTTAATATTGACACAATCTGTAGGTGTCCCAAAACATGTCTGTCAGGCCCCCAGTATCCCGTCGCCTTGATTGTGCAGTCTGGCTTTTTTATTAAAAATGACTCCAAATTAATCCGGTAAAAACTGGAAAAATCGGTGAGAACATCAATTTTTGCCCGATTTTGACCATGCAGGAACATGGTATTTAACTATTTACCTCTCTATGATGAAAAGCAGTTTTTATTGATTGTTATCAGTAGAAGTTATTTTATTTAATTTAAAGAGGTAAATATGAAAAACAATATTTTAAAAAACCACAGTACAATGTTTGTTAATTCAACATTAAAGGCGGTATATGTATTACTTGCCATTATCGGCACATTTATGGCAACGCAATCTAAGGCAGATTATCTGGATTTAAGCGTTGGTGCAATAGGTGACGACGAATTGGGCATCATTTGGAATGGTTATCCCGGAGGCGTATACAAAATAAAGGTAAAAAAAGGTTCTTCGATAGTTTGAGACCTCAGCATAACTATCTGAAAATTTAAGTACAATTTGTTAAAATGAGATA
>CAYGTC010000045.1:0-28672 GCA_964352735.1 uncultured Alcanivoracaceae bacterium
TCGGCATATACCCATTTATTAACCTGAATAATTGTGCTTTTTTCAGGGTTGACTACTTATACATAACTGAAAAGGATAACGCTAAACATCATAAATTGATTTGATTTCACTTTGAATCATAAATAACCGCATATCAAATTCTAATTGATGATAATCAGGCAACATACGTTGGCATAATTGATAAAAGGCTTTATTGTGTTGTTTTTCCTTCAAATGAGCCAATTCATGCACCACAATCATATTCAACATCGCTAATGGCGATTTTTTGAAAACGGCACTGACACGCAATTCGTTTTTCATTTTAACTTTATTGCCTTGCACTCTGGGTACATAACTGTGTAGACCCAAAGCATTATTAATGACATGAATTTTTCCATCATAAATGACTTTACTCAGTGGCCCTGATTTTTTCATGAATTGATTTTTGATCTGCATGGCATAATCGCGCAAATCTTTGTCATTACCAATGGCATGTGGCTGCGGATACTTTTTCAACAGATAGTCAATGAGCTGATTATTATCAAGCATACCCTGAACCTGATCTTGTAAGTTTTTTGGATAAGCGGCAATGTATTTTAGTGTGTCTGACATAGAATTTTTCTGCCCTTAAAAATCTTCTTCTGCATCATAAGTAAAAGCACCGAGCAACGTTAAATAATCGTCTTTCTCAACTCCAGAAACCTTTACACTGTACTCATATTCATACAACAGTACCACCCAAGTTACATCAGTCAGTTTTTTCTTTTTGGCCTTACTCATTAAGTTTTCAATAAAAGAATCCGAATAGGAACAAGCACCAATGGCTTTATCTATGGCAATACTGCCCTGCATAGCACCATTGGTTTCTAAATACTCTGGTAAAAAATAACGCATGTTAAAGTTATTGGACCATTGGTTTTTGGCTCTGGTGTCATTTTTAAAAAAAGTTTCTTCAAAATATTCATCTGGAATATCTGCATAAGGATGCGTAGAAGCCCAAACAGATACTTTGTGTTTCTTTTGGAATAAGTGCCCTTTCGTTATTGTGTTTTTTACCATGAATTTTTCAGTCAATATTTATAAATGACCTCATTATATATGAACCTTTCAAGAAAACAGGTGAACTGTCTGACCTTTTTTACTGTCACAACCATTAAGTGAAACCAAACAGTAATGGAGAATCTGCAATGAAAGTAAGAAAAATCAATCCAACAGAAACATCAGAAATTAATATAACTCCTATGCTAGATGTCGTCTTTATTATGCTGATATTTTTTATTGTGACCACATCTTTTACAAAGGAAACAGGCATTCAACTCACAACTGGCAACTCTATTATTCATGAAAGCAAAGCGCCCATTGCCACCATTAAATTAGAGACTAACGATCAAATAACAGTCAATGGCATAGACACAGGTCTCAATGGAATTGAATCCATACTCGCCAATTTGAAAGCCTCCAACCCTGAAATACAAGCACAAGTCTTTGCTGCAAAAGATGTCAACACTGGTAAGCTGGTACAAACAATAGATCAGATTAAAAGTAATAACATTGAAAAGTTTACTGTTGGTTCATTTTGAATTGCAATTGATCGATTTCATATTTTTGATTCTATAGTTTTAGTCAGACCTCAGCATAACTATATGACAAAAGAAAAAATAGAGAAAATTTGCCAGCGTGAGGTGCTAAATGGAGGTTTTATGCATTAGCTGTCTTGAGTATCTCTTTATCCAATTTCAATAAAAAATTAGCATGATATAGGCACAATCTGAACAAAAAATAAAAATCGAGTTATAAGATAACAAAGTATTTTTGAACATCTTATTGGTCAATATTATAAGTTCACTCTGTCAATTGTTAGTCCTGATCTTACATAAAATCAAATAAGAAAATAATTAAAATAAATAAGGTAAAAAGATAAGCATACATTCTGGAAATAATTGTTTCAAGTGGTGCATCATTTCGGCTCCTTTCAATAAGGCAATAAACACTATTTTTCTCAAACCACACCCCATGACACTTGTCGCACATATGAATTTGAACACCTTCAACAACAGTCATTTCTAATTTAGATTGGCAAACAGAACAATTAAAACAAGAGTTGATAATATGGCTATTTTCAAATATGTGCTCAAGTACTTCAGTTTTAAACTTTAATGTAAAACCTTCTATCTGTGTTTCAGTTAAAAATATACCATAACTAGTATCACAACAATAACCCACAATACCTTCGCGGTTTTTAATGGTTAATTCAGTATTATCTTTCGAACAATTCATGATTTTTACTCAGAAACAAATAGTTTTCTAATACAACCTCAACATATACAAATTCCAAGAGACCGCGAAGTTAAATAAATTTTGTGAAAGTACAGTTTGTACCTGAATGGTTTTATGAAAAATATGGCTGCATATCTTGAATAAAATCGGTTCAAAGCCACGAATAACTGGCGTTGAAGCGATGTTTCTCCAATCTATTTTGCCATTTTTATCCTAATAATCATTCTATGATGAAATATTCGGGTTAAGTATAGATCCAAGATGTCAAATCAACAATCATCACGACTCAATACAATCTGGACAATTTGTACTTATAAAGCTTTTATGACCATTTCAGATTCAATGAAAGTCAGCATATCAAACTCATAACAACTCAACTGGATGGTCTTTTCGTATTTTTTCATCAATTCTCCAAACACTTGCGGATCGATGTCTTCTTGTGCGCATTTGGTAAAGAATTGAACGTAAACATTGATGAATCCAATGAATGAAGTACTAACCACATTAAACTCATCCAAACTCACATCATAATAAACGATGGGATATTCGCCATTGGAAAGTATTTTATTGATATAAAGAGCAAACCCATTGCCTCCTCCATCATGTGCAATGGTAATCAATTTTCCAATACCTTCAATACCGCCTTGTTCGTTTAATTGAAGGAATTCATCATGCTCTGACAGGATATCTTGCGGAGATAATAGTTCTAAACAATTTCCAGCCTCAAGCCAAAACCCTGCACCAATCTCAGTGTGAAAATAACGCATTGCTGTTGGTAGTGACAAAGATAAATGTTTTTCCAAATCATCGAACACTGATCTTGCACAGGGTGGATTCAAGGACAAACGATGATTTGAGAGATCAAAGTCATAATTATTATTGCTTGGTGTGTTTGTATTCATTTTTTTACTGTGTTAAGTTGTATTAAAAAAGATGTTCATCGAACAACATCAGTTTATGCTCACAAGGCTCCTCTGGCCTGTAAAATCCACTTGTCACGATCCAGTGGATTGATGCCTCGATATTCTATGACTTTACCCTTATCATCAGCACATGGTTGATAATTCAACAACTGAGCGCTGAATTTGGCTTTCCCAGCACTTATTGAAGCCAAAGTAATCGGGTAGTTCATTGATGTTTCCGCTGGAACCTTGCCATTGAGTAAGAAAGTATCTTTAACAATCTCAGGACTGTCGTAACTGCCTCTCATTTTAATGATGTCACTGGTGATGGCTCCTAATAAATCAATTTCAGCTGAAATCTGAAACGCTAAAACTGGTTCTAGCAGAACTGTACCTGCCTCTAATAAACCGTTCATGATCGCCATTGGTGTTGCCGTAGCAAAATCTCCTGATCTTGAGTGAACATTGTGATCTTCACCTTCCACCAAGGTAATCTTAATATCTGTTACAGGCCAACCTTTTATGCCTTGAGCAAGGGCTTTGTCTAAGGTATCAACAATCTCTTTTTGGTATTTAGCGGCAACATCATTCACACCAACTTCTGATTGGTAACTGACACCTGTACCACGCTCTGTTGGTTCGATTTTAAATTTAACAATGGCCCAACAAGGTTTTGGCATCCAATACCTTTCAAAACCGTAAACCAATTGAGTTGGGGTTTCTTTGTATATTACAGATGGCTCGAAAAATTCAACATTAAGACCATAACGGTCCTTGATTAAAGCTTGCAAAATTTCCACCTGTATCAACCCAGTAACTTTCATATGTAATTCCCTGATCTGCGACAACCATTGCACATCAAGAGCCGGGTCTTCATCACTGAGTTGACTCATGGCTTCAACAACTGCCATTATTTGGTTGTCATTTTCTGGTTTAACTTGGACTGTCAGTAATGGCGATGACAGACTTATTTTTTCAGGTATTTCATTGAGCTCTCCATAAACATCACCAACTCGTGCATCACTTAAACCAATAACAATACCAATGTCACCAGAAGGAATCACATTTACATCTTGCAACTTACCTCCCTGAAGCATTTTCAATTGACCGGCTTTTTGAACTTTATCGCTATGAGTGACAGCCTTTGATAGAACATCTCTGGTGTTAATACAACCATTAAAGACCCTGACATGAGTCATTTTTCCCAAGTTTTTATCATGCTCCACCTTAAAAGCCAACGCCGTCAAGGATTTATTCTCTTGATTATTTTGATGAAAATAACTGACCATATTATCCAGCAATGGAAAGATACCAATGCCATTTTTTGCTGCGCCCAACATAATTGGCAATAATCGCCCTTGGGCAACTGATCGCTTCAATGATTTAATAAGTTGATTGTGCGATATTTTTTCGTCCCCTAAATAACACTCCATTAATTCATCATCGCCATTCAAAATAGATTCCATAGTGATTTCATCCATTAAATCTAAATTTTCAATATCAGCATTATTCGATCCAACGTTACTGGCTTTTTGTAACAACACAATATCATTTGTTAAATGCTGTGCGATATCTGTCATCACTTGGTCGATTTCAACACCCGTTCGATCAATTTTATTGATAAAAATCAGACATGGTTTTTTCAACGTTTTAATGGCATTGTATAAAGTGATGGTATGGCCTTGAACCCCTTCCAAAGCACTGATCAATAAAACAACAGCATCCATTGCACGCAGTGAATATTCTACTTCTGCACTGAAATCAATATGACCTGGTGTATCAATAATATTGATTTTAGTGCCTTGATATAACAACGAGGCAGTGGCCAAGCGTACTGAAATCCCTCTTTCACGTTCAACGGCCAGCCCATCGGTAATCGAGGTTCCTTTATCTACACTACCAGCACTGCGCAAAGCTCCTGATTGAAAAAGCAATTGTTCACTCAATGTCGTTTTACCGGCATCCACATGCGCCAATATCCCAATGTTTAATCGCGAATTTATCATTTAGGCATGCCCCCCATCGATTTTTTTCATCGGCTAATCTACTGCGAAATATGCATTATAGATGGCTTTTTTTGGTCGTATTCTTCTATAATTGATTCAATTGACGTTCTATAGATATTTTTCATGCACTGTATTCACAAAATTGGGTTTCTGATTTTATTATCATTTTCAAGTATTTCTCAAAGTCAAATGTTGAGAGAGAACAAAAGTGTACCGCACTTTGAACCAGTTTTCACGCAAGGTTTAATTATTGAAGACAATATAGTTTGGGAAAGCAGCGGTTTGTATGGTAAGTCACTGTTAACACAATGGGACTTAACCACTGGCAAAATACTACAGCAAAAAAAAATTGATAAAAAATATTTCGCAGAAGGCTTAACAGAACTTAATGATAAATTGTACATGCTGACGTGGCGAGCAGGCATCGCTTTTGAATTTGACAAAAACAGTTTAACAATCATTAAAAAACACCACTACACAGGAGAAGGCTGGGGACTCACTACTGATGGTCAGCAATTGATTATGTCCAATGGATCTGAAGTCATTCAGTTTATTAACCCAGATACTTTTAAAGTACAAAGGAGCATTCAAGTCCACTCTGGGCAATCTGTTATTCGTAACATTAATGAGCTTGAATGGATCAATGGAAAAATTTGGGCCAACGTTTATCAAACAGATTACATCATCGTCATTGATCCTGAAACTGGCTTGATAGAAGAGAATTTTCATTTACCCAATTTACTAGCAGGTAAGAAGCCAGGTGTGCTTAACGGAATTGCCTACGATCCCAAACAGCATAAAATTTGGGTTACTGGTAAAAACTGGCCTTCGCTATTCGAACTTCCAGCCCCTTTTGAAAAGATTCAATAGTTTTCTCAATAATTTTCATCATTAATTAACAAAACTGTAATAACATAAGCCCTATCCACTCTAAAAAGCAGTTGAATGAAAAATATACTATTTGTTTGTACACACAATCGGTGCCGCAGTATTCTGGGACAAGCGATAACCAATCATATTAATGATGATAGAGTTTACGCTCAAAGTGCCGGAGCATTGCCCGCTAATGAAGTGCACCCATTGACCATTAAACACCTCAATCAACGCAATATCGCAACCGAGGGATTAACCAGTAAATCATGGAATGATCTACAAGAGTATCAACCAGATATCGTCATTACTGTTTGTGATCAAGCCGCAAAAGAAACATGCCCGGTATGGCTCGGCGACTCTATCAACATACATTGGGGTTTACCTGATCCCTCCAACGTAAACTCTGATCAACAATCTTCTGTGGCTTTTGCCAATGTCATAGAAACTTTCGAGATTCGCATGCGTTTTGTATTGTGTCATGACATAGAAAAAATGAGCGACTCTCAGCTCGAAACATTATTTTTACGGGCTGCTGAGAACAGATAATGGGAATCTTCGAACGTTATCTATCTGTATGGGTCGGTTTGTCAATCATCGCTGGTATTATTCTTGGTCATATTGCCCCCGATATTTTCGATCTGTTTTCAAGGCTAACCTATGCCAATGTTAATATTATTGTTGCCATTTTGATTTGGGTGATGATTTATCCCATGATGGTCCAAGTCGATTTCTCTTCTATTAAAGATTTGACAAAAAAACCACAAGGATTGATTTTAACATTGATCGTCAATTGGTTGATCAAACCTTTTACCATGGCTGCATTGGGTTGGTTGTTTTTTAAAATTATCTTTGCTGACCTGGTTGATCCTGCTACCGCTACTGAGTACATTGCCGGAATGATACTATTGGGTGTTGCACCTTGCACAGCCATGGTATTCGTTTGGAGTCAACTGACCAAAGGCGATGCAAATTACACTTTGGTCCAAGTTTCTGTCAACGACCTCATTATGATTTTTGCATTTGCTCCACTGGCGGCTTTTCTTTTGGGCGTTACCAATGTTGTCGTCCCATGGAACACACTGATCTTATCTGTGATTTTATATGTATTGATACCTTTGGTTGCTGGAATATTGACCCGTTCACTTTATAATAAAAGAAAACAAACTGATTCGCTGGATAAATTACTGTCCATGCTCAAGCCATGGTCAATTGTTGGATTGTTGGCAACAGTAGTTTTGTTATTTGGCTTTCAAGCAGACACCATTTTATCAAAGCCATTTATTATTTTATTGATTGCGATCCCTTTATTGATACAGACTTATGGAATTTTTGCCATCAGTTATATCGCTGCACGTTTTTTAAAATTACCCCATAATATTGCAGCTCCTGCATGTATGATTGCCACCTCTAATTTCTTTGAGTTAGCCGTAGCCGTAGCCATTGCATTATTCGGCCTTAATTCAGGCGCCGCTTTAGCAACGGTGGTTGGCGTTTTGGTGGAAGTTCCTGTCATGCTATCACTGGTGGCATTTACCAACCGAACACGCAATTGGTTCAAATAACAACCCTTGACTATTAAAAAACAATTTACAAATGTATGAAAAAAATGAAAATTCAACAAAAAATGTAAATTAAATTTCACTTTTTCAAGTACCTGAACATGTGTGCCTATTTGTACTCAGTCAATATTGACTAATAACCCTTAAACCGTTAGTATCATTGGTCAAATATTATTACAATCGGGAGATATTTATGTCTAGAATACATTTGTCCAGCCTTATTGCTGCACTATTGTGCAGCGGATACGCTAACTCAGGTGATTGGGTAAATTTTGAAGAGGTCACCTCAACCAACCTCCAAATTGCCCCCAGCTTAGGTGTAGACGATGAACTTGAAAAAGATTTATTCGCTGCGGACCTTGACAATGATGGTGACCCAGATATGATCATCGTTCGAAAAGTGCGATTCTCAACACCTGGCGGTTTGCCCAATGTACTGGCCATGAATGAGTCAGGCACATTTGTTGACAGAACAGCAGCTCTGGCACCTGGATTTTTAGATGATGAAGACGACAGAGATGTCATTGCGGTTGATGTTAATAATGATGGTTGGCTCGATGTTGTCACCGCCACTACTTTTGGTGACACTCCAAGGGTTTATATGAACCTTGGAAATGATGTCAACAATGTCTGGCAAGGTATAAGTTATGTCGCATCTGACAACAGAATTATGCCATTTCCTATTCCTCCACAATTTTGTGCCATTGCAGCAGGCGATGTGAATGGTGATGGTTTTGCTGATCTTTTTATTGCTGATTATGCCAACACACTAGAGGATCGCTTATTGATCAACGATGGCAATGGCTTTTTTGTTGATGAAACTGATACTCGAATGACAGCAGCCATGTCTGAATCTGTATTTGGAACATCTACAGAAATTTATGATATGAATGGCGATGGTTTTAAAGACATTGTTAAGGTTTCCTCATCAGGTAGCGCTCCACCTCCTGGCAGTACTGCTCCAAATGTCAGAGTGATTTATAACGATGGCACTGGTAACTTTACCCAAATGAATACATACGACGGTATGGCGCCCTATATGATGGAACTCATTGACGTTAATAATGACGATAGAATGGATTTGTTTGTAGTCAGTGACTTTCAAGATAAACTCATGATGAATGAGGGCAATGATAGCAGTGGTTTCGCAGACTTTCAAATTGATGACATCACAAACAGCAGCAATACAGCAGATTTTGGTGGCAATACATTCCCTGCTGACATCAATGGAGATGGTTTTGATGACATGTTTATTGCAGATGTAGACACTGACATCATGGGTTGTGATCGCTTTTTAGTGGTTTTACAGAATAACAACGGTGCTTCACTAACTGATCCACTGGATGGCCAATCAAGACCATGGTTAACACAGGGGACTTTTGATATCTCTATTGCTGATTTCAATGGCGATGGGTATCTAGACCTATGGTCAGGAACCTGTGAAGGTAATCGATTGTTTTTTCAAACGCCTCCTGATTTGATCTATATGAATGGTTTTGAATAACCCATAAAAACTGCAATCAATCGTAAAACCTGTATGGATGAGTTCCAACCATGCAGGTTTTTTTATGTGGCGACTTTCAGCAAAAGATTGATTCGATGTGCATGAAATTTTGACACCTTTATCAACCAATCCTGAGCAAATTTCATTTAAAAAGCACAGATATTTTAATAATTACCAAAGAAACTATATTTAACAACACTATTCACTTTATGCTGAAGGTGATTTAGATTTATAATGGGGGTTGGTATTTACAAAATTATACGAAAAGTGGAATCAGTTATGAAAAAAGTTTTTTTATGTGCCTCTTTGATGTCTCTGTTTTTTGTTTCATTGGCAAATGCTAGTGGAGACGCAGAACAAGGAAAAGCCAAATCAGCTGTATGTGCAGCATGTCATGGTGTTGATGGTAACAGCGCTAATCCTATTTGGCCTAAATTAGCTGGCCAACATGAAGAATTCACTGCAAGACAATTGGCCTTATTTAAAAGTGGAACAAGAAACAATGCCATCATGGCTCCAATGGTGGCAAACCTTAGCGAACAAGACATGAAAGATTTGGGCGCTTATTTTGCCAGCCAAAAAACCAACACTGGTTCAGCCGATGAAAATCTGGTTGAACTTGGTCAATTAATTTATCAAGGCGGCAAAAAAAAGTTGAACATCCCAGCGTGCATGTCCTGTCATGGCGTTGCGGGTAAAGGCAACCCTCTGTCTGGTTACCCTGTACTGGCTGGTCAACATGCTGCGTATGTTGAACAACGACTCAAGAGTTACAGAGCTGGTGAAATCATTGAAGACAAAGATAACATCAATGGAAAAGTCATGGCCGATGTCGCCAAATACCTCAGTGATGATGAAATCAAAGCAGTAGCCAGCTACATTCAAGGGTTATATACTCATTAAAGTCTTGAACTTTAACGGAAATCAATGGTCAAAAAAATTTAATTAAAATGAAATCGAGACTTAATTCAATGAAAAAACTAGTATTAATATGTTTAATGTTTAACATTTTTGCAGTGGCTGCACAAACTGATAAACAATATGTCAAAGGCAAGCACTTTACTGAGCTGAGCACAGCTTATGAAACCGATAGCAAAGAGCAAGTCATTGTTTACGAATTCTTTGGTTATAAATGCCCTCACTGCTCCAGTTTCCAAGCATACATGAAACCATGGCATAAAAAATTACCTAAGCACGTTAAACTGGTAAGAATACCTGTAGTATTCCAACCTGGTTGGGACATTTTTGCTAAAGCATATTACACTTCAGAATCCATGGGCATCGCTGAAAAAACCCATCAAGCCATGTTTGATGCATTGCATAAAGAAAGAAAACAATTCAGATCTCTTGATAGTGTTGCTGAATGGTATGCGGATAATTTTAATGTAGACAAAGAAGCATTTATGTCAACAGCTAATTCTTTCATGATTGACTCTAAAGTACGTCAATCTAACAATTTGATGCAAAAAATGGGCATTACTTCAACGCCTTCATTGGTCATCAATGGCAAGTACAAACCTAACACAAAAGAACTGATGAACCATGGTGCTGTTCTTGAACTGACCAGTTATTTAGCAAATCAAGAAGCCAATTCAATGGGCTTGATTAAATAACAATATACTCGCTGTATATTCAGGGTGATAATTCATCAATCATTATCACCCTAATTTCCTTTTTTATTGACCAGTCTTATCTGATTGATTTATTATAAAGCCCCAATTGCAATCCATTAATTCATGAGGTGTCATGTGAAGTCTTTACTTTTAACCATTTTTTTGTCAATTTTCCTACTGTCCTGCTCAGAACAAGATCAAAATAGCACTGACGAATTAACTGCAGAATACGATAAAGTAAGGGCCAATGAACCCAAATCAGAGCCGATTTATGAACCACAAGAAGAACCAGAAGGCTTACCATATAAATTGGGTATTGATTATGAACTACTTAAACAACCTTATGAAACAGGTGATAGTGAGAACGTAGTCATCTATGAATTTTTTGGATATACCTGCCCACACTGTTATTACTTCGAACCATTTGTACAAAAATGGTATGATACCAAACCTCAATACACCAAACTACAAAGGGTCCCTTTGAATTTTCAAGCTACATGGGCACCGTTCCAACTGGCATACCTCACTGCAGAATCAATGGGAATAACAGACCAAACACATCAAAAATTATTCGATGCCATTCACAAAGACCATAAGCGCTTTAATACGATAGAAGAATTATCGCAATGGTATGCTGAACAAACTGAAATCGACCAAAATACATTCTTGAGTACTGCCAATTCATTCATATTAGATTCAAAACGCACACAAGCAGATAAAATGGGCATTCAAATGCAGGTCACAGGCACACCAACATTGGTAGTCAATGGAAAATATAAAATTTCCACAAAAATCCGTAACCGTGACGAAATCATCAATGTTCTCAAATATTTGGTTAAAAAAGAAGCCATAACCATGAAATTCATTTCACAATAACTGGGCAACATCATAATATATGTCAAAAAAACATCAATTTGATTACATCATTGTTGGCGCTGGTTCAGCTGGATGCGTGCTAGCTAACCGATTATCTGCCAACCCTGATTGTCAAGTATTACTGTTAGAGGCTGGTAGTTCAGACTGGCATCCATTTATCCACATGCCAGCCGGAATTGCCAAATTAGTCAATATAAAATCACTCAACTGGAACTACAATACTGAACAAGAACCACACCTCAATAACAGAAAATTATATTGGCCACGCGGTAAAGTTTTAGGAGGCTCCAGTTCAATCAACGCCATGTGCTATTGCCGCGGTCACAGAAAAGATTATGACCTCTGGCAAAAACTCGGCAATGATGGCTGGGGTTATGATGATGTTCTACCCTATTTCATCAAAAGTGAGAACAATCAAAGAATCAGCAATGATTATCACGGCAATGATGGTCATCTATATGTCAGCGATTTAAAATACCGCAACAAACTCAGTGAAGTCTTTCTTGAGGCAAGTCAACAGCAGGGTTATCAACTCAATGACGACTTCAATGGACAACGCCAAAGGGGTTTTGGTTATTATCAAGTCACTCAAAAAAATGGTACACGCCATTCTTCAGCACAAGCATACCTTAAGCCAGCTATTGAACGCCCTAACTTAACGGTTTGGACCAAAACCCATTGCCACAGCATTATTATGGATAAAACCACAGCAGTTGGCGTCAATGTAATGAAGAAAAACCAAGCCCTCAAAATATATGCAAATAAGGAAATATTACTCAGTAGCGGGGCACTGAACTCTCCTCACCTACTTATGTTATCAGGCATTGGCAGTGCTCAAGCACTCGAACAACATGACATCAAAACAGTGGTTGACTTAAAAGGTGTTGGACAGAACCTTCAAGACCACCTCGATGTATGTTTGGTACAACGCTGTACGCAAAACATCAGTTACGATAAGATTAACGAACTTAAAGCTGGTTTACAATACCTGTTTAACAAATCTGGTCCAGCAACATCTAATGCTGCTGAAGCTGGTGGTTTTGTCAATGTTGGCATTGATGACAAAGATAGTACTAAAAACTGGCCTGATCTACAATTTCATTTTGTGCCAGCCATTTTAGATGATCATGGCAGGAACCGAATCAAGGAAAATGGTTACACTTTGCATATGTGCCTGTTGCGCCCTGAAAGCCGTGGCCACTTACAATTGGCATCAAAAAATCCCATGCAACCCATAAAAATTTTCGCCAATTACTTGTCAGCGGACAATGATTTAAAGTATATGAAAGAAGGGTTTAAAATACAAAGGCGCATATTCGCAAGTTCTGCATTTGATGAGTACAGAGCCCCTGAAATTTTCCCAGGTGACGAGATACAATCAGATGCTGAGATTGAGCAATTCATTAGAAAAAAAGCTGAAACCATTTATCACCCCGTTGGAACTTGTAAAATGGGCAATGATGAATGGGCTGTTGTAGACCAAGATTTAAAAGTTCGAGGCGTAGAAGGCTTGAGAGTAATAGATGCTTCAATCATGCCCACATTGGTATCCGGTAACACCAACGCTCCAACCATCATGATTGCGGAAAAGATCTGCGAGAAAATAGGCTCTGAATGAGGAATGGTCTATAGAGCATATTGCGTTGAGATTACTTTTCTAACAAATGTACTTTATCAGTCACTCCTTCCCATTCTTCAGCATCTTCAGGATGATCCTTCATCTCTGTAAGAACAGGCCATACTTGCGATAATTCAGCGTTAATTTCGATAAACTTTTCCTGCCCTTCTGGCAAATCATCCTCAGGGTAAATTGCTTCAATCGGACACTCTGGTTCACACAATGTACAATCAATACATTCCTCTGGATCAATAACTAAAAAGTTTGGCCCTTCATGAAAACAATCAACAGGACAAACTTCCACACAATCTGTATATTTGCATTTTATGCAGGCTTCAGTTACCACAAATGTCATTTAATTCTCCAATTCTTGTTTAGAAATGTTAAACTTGCGTTAATTAAACACTTGAATGATAATATTCTACAACAGGGTTGAAAATATCAAAGCTGTTGGTGATAATTAATCCATTTCAAGCATTATTAAGGTTTTAATTCAGCTCATTCACACGAGATTGCTATTATCGCCTTATATTAACCAATGGTAAAGTGAAACAAGTATAGAGTTTAAACAAAAATTGATTAATAACACACTTCAAACATATAACCAATCTCAACATGGCATAAGTAGCGAGGACATTTCTCCTTCTGCCAGAGCCATCATCACCAAGCTCCTAGATCATGATTTTCAGGCTTATATTGTTGGCGGAGCCGTCAGAGATTTATTATTGGGCAGTCACCCAAAAGATTTTGATATCGCCACCAATGCAACACCTGATGAAATCAAATCAATTTTTAATAGGGAATGTAGAATCATTGGACGTCGCTTTAGGCTCGCTCACGTTTACCACAATCGGGAAATGTATGAAGTCGCCACATTCAGGGGCTTTGCCGCATCAGATCAGAGGGTACTCAAACATGGTCACATCATCAAGGACAATGTTTTTGGCACCATAGATCAGGATGCCATACGCAGAGACTTTACCTGTAACGCTTTATATTTTGATATAGAAAATGCAAACATCATCGATTATTGTTGCGGTGTTGATGACATTAAAAATAAAGAATTAAAATTTATTGGAAATGATGAAAAGAGAATCATTGAAGATCCGATCAGAATGATTAGAGCCATCAGATTTCAGGTGAAACTTGACATGTCCCTCAGTCATGAGATGAAAGAAGCAATCAACCAACAATATCAAACCATATCACATGTATCACTGGCACGATTATTTGATGAATTGGTGAAATTATTTCATTGTGGTAATGCCTTAGCAGCTTATGAACTGATGTGTGAAGTCTCACTGTTCCAAAATATCTTTCCACAAGCGAGTGCAGAAATAGTCAAAAATGATCAGTACAACACTTTCATTAAAAACGCTTTAAAAAGCACAGACAGTAGAATTAAAGACAATAAAAGTGTCACTCCAATTTTCTTATTTGCCTGCTTTCTCTGGCCATTGGCTGTCAAGAAAACCAACCAATTTTTGTCTAAAGGCATGCCACATTATGACGCAACAAACAAAGCCGCTAATGAAGTTTTTGAAATCTCCAGAGACAATCTAAGCATTCCCAAAATAGTGCAAATTGGCATCCGTAACATTTGGTTATTACAATTTAGATTCACAAAAATTCGCAGCAAAAAAGTATTTTTCACACTTGAACATCAACGATTCAGAGCTGCCTATGATTTTTTATTATTAAGAAGACATGAAAGTCCTGAACTGGCATCGCTTGGGGACTGGTGGACACACATTCAAACGTTAAATAAAACCAAGCAAAGAGAGCTAATTTTTCAAAAAAAGCGCAAGAAAAAACGATGACACATCAATTCCATGCTGCCTACCTGGGCTTAGGCAGCAACATTGGAGATGCACAAGGACATGTTAAACAAGCCATACAAAGAATCTCACGATCATACAGCATACAGCTGCAAGCATCTGCAAGCCTTTATTTAACCAAAGCTTGGGGACATACAGAACAAGCAGACTTTATTAACACAGCTGTATCGATCAAAACCAGCTTATCACCCATTCAATTATTAAAATCTATGCAAAAAATCGAAAATGATATGGGCAGAGAAAGAAAAGAAAAATGGGGCCCAAGGATAATAGACATTGATATTTTGTTATACAAAGATTTTGTTGTAAAACAGCAACAGTTAAAGATTCCACACCCATATTTGGTCCACAGAAGCTTTGTTTTGGCCCCACTTTTTGAACTAAATCCGAAATTAATGATCCCAAACCACGGAAAACTGGAAAAATTTTTCCACAAAAAAATTGACGATGGCCACATAATTAAACTTATTTAGTTGCAAATATACAACAAAATTTCTAAAAGTATTATTTTTACTACAAATACGGGCTAAATGTGCAGAAAAGCAAAACAATAGTTGCAAAAATGACAATCTGTTGCTAATATACAATCAAGTTTTATGAATGGTTACTTTCATTCCCATCTCACAAAACAAATACAGGGCAAATAAACAAATAAATACCATTTAAAACCCATCCAATAGGATGGGTTTTTTTTGTCCTGAATAATCGTTGACTTCACAAATTCAAGATAAGCCATCAGACTTAATTGCAATTAAACCAAAATATACTGCCCTAACCTAGACCTGATCTTGATGTTTGCTTACAATAGCTCACTGTTTACTTAAAGGTTATGTGGCTTAAGGTAACTGATCTCTTAAAATACCACTTATCAATAAGGATATTTAAGATATACACAAACAGACAAACTGGAATAAAATCACACTATGAATGACAATTTCTTAGCACAATGGAGCACACTAAAACAACTTGCCAAAGATGATTATCTTAAAGACATTAAGGCAATGTTTGAAGAAGACCAAAACCGAGTTGAAAAATTCAGTTTTGAGGTTGAGGACATCTGCATTGACTTTTCAAAAAATTGGATAAACTCATCTGTTTTAGATCACTTAATTGTGCTTGCTCAACATGCTGGCTTAAAAGAAAAAATCAAGGCTTTATTCACATCTCAAACCATTAATCTTTCTGAAAACAAACCAGCAACGCATACTGAACAAAGAAAATCTGAAGCTCGCCTGGACATCATGCGAAGCCGGAAAACACTGTATGAAGTCGCACAAAGGTATAGATCTGGTCAATGGTTAACGGCCTTTGGTTATACGGTCAATACAGTGGTCAACATCGGTATTGGCGGATCATATCTTGGGCCCAAATTGGCTGTTCAAGCACTCAGTGAACTTCAAACCACCAATAACATTAAGATTCATTTTTTCCCTTGTGTTGACGACGCTGCATTTCAATCTTTGCTCGATAACATTGAAATAACACGCACTTTATTTTGTATCAGTTCAAAAAGCCTTGGCACCATAGAAACAATGAGGAATCGTGATGCTATTGTAAATATTTTACAACAAACATATGGTTACACACCTTCGCCTAACAAACAGTCTTTTGTCGTTGCAACTGCCAATTTAGAAAAAGCCAAAGAATTAGACATACCTCTAAGCCATGTCATGCCATTTGATCACGCTACTGGTGGACGGTTCTCAGTGTGGTCATCCATTGGTTTTCCTGTATTGATGGCTATTGGACCCAAGCGATTCAGGGAATTTCTTGCAGGTGCTGAAACAATAGATCAACATTTTCAACATACACAATTAGAAGAAAATGTTCCTGTACTGATGGCATTATTGTCTATTTGGTACAGAAATTTTATGAATTTATCTGCATATGCGGCTATTCCTTATGATGTGAGGTTAAAAAACCTTCCCGCATGGCTGCAACAATTAATGATGGAAAGTAATGGCAAAATGTTAAGTATTGATGGAGATCCGCTATCCTATTCTACCTCCCCATGGCTATTTGGAGAGCATGGACAATTGTCACAACACGCATTTTTTCAGGCATTTCATCAAGGCAAAGATATTCTGCCAATTGATTTTATTGGTGTCATTGAAGAAAATTGTCCTTCTCAAGAGTTTCTTTTAATCAATTTGCTAGCGCAATCAGCTGCACTGATGAATGGTAATGACAGCAAAGAAGCTCATGATTATTGCCCTGGTAATAGACCCAGTACAGTCATATTATTAAAAAACATATCAGCTCAATCATTGGGTCAATTATTGGCTTTGTATGAACACATGATTTTTGTCCAATCAGTAATTTGGAATATTAATTGCTTTGATCAACCTGGCGTAGAACTTGGCAAATCGATTGCCAGAAATATTGTGGAACATATGCAAAAAGACCAACTCCAACATATGGATTTAGATGCATCCACCGCAGCATTGTTATCAAAAATAAAAAAAAACACTGACCTATGAAAAACAATATAAAAACACGTATAGAATCAATTCTTAATACCAATACAGGATTGGACTATGAATCCACAGTAGAAGTTAAAGAATCAGACCCCATCAGTGTGAAATTGAGATTTCCTTTCAAGGGTTTTGAAGAACAAATCCGCGAATCTATCTCTGTTAACATTGACCAACAAGCATTTAATCTAGAATCACAGATCAGAAGTCATAAAAACACCAAAAACATAAAGCCCATCAAAGGCATAAAAAATATCATTGCCGTAGCATCTGGCAAAGGTGGGGTTGGCAAATCTACAGTTACAGTAATGTTGGCCAAATCATTGCAAAAACTGGGTGCTAACGTCGCCATACTTGATGCAGATATTTATGGGCCAAGTATGCCAAGAATGTTAGGTGATCATGGTAAACCTAGCTCGCCAGACAATAAAAGTTTTACCCCCGTTAATGCACAAGGCATCCAAAGCATGTCTCTTGGTTATATGATAGATGAAGAATCCCCTGCCATTTGGCGAGGCTCAATGATAACCAAAGCCTTGATGCAAATGGTTGAAGAAACACGATGGGATGATGTCGATTACTTACTCATAGATTTACCTCCAGGCACTGGAGACATTCAATTGACAATGGTACAAAAAATACCGGTAACAGCAACAGTCATCGTCACCACACCGCAAGACATCTCATTGATCGATGCACAAAAAGCCTTTGCCATGTTCAATAAAGTTGAAATACCTGTACTTGGAGTGATCGAAAACATGAGTGTTTATGTGTGTCCACAATGCCATCATGAATCACATATTTTTGGTCAAGGAGCCGCCAATACCTTATTAGAAAAATTTGATTCACAACTTTTGGGACAGCTGCCGTTGAACATCAATATCAGAAAAGAAATGGACAATGGGCAACCTGAAAAACTTTGGGGGTCAAAAACAGATGACACAAGCATTGCCGACACAGGCCTGCTCATTGCACTCAAAGCAGCACACATATTAGCCAAGCAGCCTGTTAATATAAACTTTGATACACCCGAACTCAAACTACACAATACTTAAAAAAACCAATTATGAGCATTAAATCAGATAAATGGATACGCCGCATGGCCTTAGAACATGACATGATCAAACCATTCGAACAAGATCAAGTCACTACCAATGATAAACACAAAAAAATATCATATGGCACATCCAGCTACGGTTATGATGTCCGGTGTGCTGACGAATTTAAAATTTTCACCAACATTAATTCAAGTATTGTTGATCCAAAGAACTTTGACCCAGAGAGCTTTGTTGATATCAAATCAGATGTGTGCATCATTCCACCAAACTCTTTTTGCTTGGCAAGAACCGTTGAGTACATTAAGATTCCAAGAAATGTGTTAACGATTTGTTTGGGCAAATCAACTTATGCACGCTGTGGAATCATCGTTAACGTTACACCATTAGAACCAGAATGGGAAGGCCACGTGACTTTAGAGTTCTCCAACACCACTCCTTTGCCTGCCAAAATTTATGCCAATGAAGGTGTTGCTCAATTTTTATTCTTTGAATCTGATGAAGAATGTGCCGTATCTTATAAAGATAAAAAAGGCAAATACCAAGGGCAACAAGGTGTGACATTACCAAGAATGAAATGACATTGATCACTTTGTTGATTACTGGCACATTTAAATCAACAAATCATCATTCAAAACCATTAACAAAAACGGCATCACTGACAATGGTTAAAGCAGAATCATCTTCACGAACAAAACGAAAAAACTGCTGACTATCTCGATTGCCTCGGACACCTGATAAAACATATGCTAAAACGTATACATTGCTCACAGCATTTTCAGGAGGAACCCAGAAGAAAGTTCTGCTGCTCACATTGCCATGAACATTGGTATGCGTTGCTGACATCGCAGACCCATCACAAGTTCTTATTTCTGGATCAGGTGAAAATGTTCCGACATTATCCCCATTATCGTCAACAACCTCAATCAAAACACCAGTAAAAGTTGGCCCTTCAATGGTAATCTCTACGTGTTGCTCACCGTTATAAAACGGTGTATTTGATGTCATTTCATAATTACCGGAATTTGGATTTCTCACCCTATCGTTCATAGATGTAATCGTCGAATAATCAGCAACCACATCACACGTTGCAGAACCAGAACCAAATGCCATCACATTTGATACAAAACTTAAACATACCCCACATATAACTAAACAATTACGCATACTTAATCCTCTTCCTCTCCTGTATTATTAAAATCAATCTGAAAAACATGCCAGTATTTAACTGACAAGATTATTCATAGCAATGAGGAAAGAAACAACCAGTTCAATATTTCAAATATCAGTTCAACACAATGAAAGAAATATTTAAAACATGGACTGGTTCATATTTTTATGAAAAAAACTTAAAACCGCATGACTGGCCCGAATATATCTGTGCGTAAACAGGCACTTAATGGTGAAATTAAGTGCCTTATTCTGTTTAATTATTCTTTAACCGCCACCCATACGGATAAAAAGTCTCTATCAACAGCATGTGTTGTCCCATAAAGTATACCGTCTTTTAAATAAAAGCTGCTGTTATACTTTCCACTGTTATCTGCAGAAATTAGGGCTGCGTGAACTTGATGGTTGCTATTAATAATACCATTTTGAATACGCACACCTTTGCGATAAAACTCACCAAATAATTTATTGCCTTTAATTTTATCAATTTTCATCACGGCAACATTATTATCATTTGTATTATGTGGCGTTAAATCAATTCTCCATGTACCAATCAAATGATTCACTTCATCAGCCTGTGCATGAAGGTCAACTACAAACAACAAACCCAATAAACAAAAAACTTTAAATAAATGCATATCTATATACCTTAATTGTGAATGAGCTTATTATTGTGGACAAATTTCTTTTTCAGTCGTCTCAATTGCTCAACTGACACAAAATTTTGGTATTGATTAAAAAGTTGACACCTTTTAGGTCTGTGAATTAGCGAGCCTTATTTTAAATCACGCGGATGAATGCCCAATTGATTCTTGATCGATCTATTGAACGAAGATTTTGAATTGAACCCAGCTTCAAAAGCAATGGTTAGCAAATTGTGTTTTTTCTTATTGGGTTGTTTTAATAAGCGTTTAACTTCTTGTATTCGATAGCTGTTGACATAGTCGTTGAATTTCACATTCAGTATCTCATTCAAACACTGGGTCACCAAGTAAGGTTTAACATTGAGGTGTTCTGCGGTTTTATGTAAATTTAATTCTGGGTCCAAGTAAATATGTTGTTTATTCATCAAAACATTCAAACTCTCTGCAAGCTCAGTCAACTGCGCCTTTTTTTGTTCACTCATTTGTGGTTTAGGTTTTGTTATCAGTTCTTTGCGTCTACTGAAACCCTCCATACCTATCCAGTAAGTCAGCACCGAAATTCCAATAAAAAAGGGATAGTAATAAAAACGAATGAAATAAAAATAAGAATCATCGGTTGTTGCCTTAAAGAATATCATATCACCCATCAATATGATAAAAACCAAGATGAAGTAAAATTTAAATGTGGTTATGATTCGCATTAACCACTTCAATCGCTCCGCATCTAAGTTCAGTTGTGGTGGCTGAGAATTTAATAACTTTTCAGACTTCAATGCATAATAAATGATCAAGCTACTGGCAACAATATATATGGTCGGTTGGTTCATCCATAACCAGTACCCCCAATAACCCAGCCATGACAAACTGTCTTTACTTCCATCCCAATAAATATTTTGTATCCTAACAAATGCACTGAAACATATTTGCAAGGCTAAAGGCACAAAATGCCACAAATGAGCTTTGCCTATTTTAAAGTCAGGGTTGATTTGTGCCAAAACATAAAAATACACCAATGCGCCATGGACCCAACTCAGGTCAAGCGTAAAATAATACCAGAGGTCATAATTACCCAATCCAAACAAGCGTAATATTTGCACCACAAGACGATATGATAACAAGATTAATAACACGGCTAAGATTCGATTTGCTGTGTTGTTAGCAATTTTTGTTTGGTACAAAATGGCACCAAATACCAGGCCCTGCATAGCGCCAAAAGACATGAGCATTATGATAATAACAACAAATGTTTCCATCTAAAATTGGACCGTGAATTATTACAGATTCAGATATATTAACAGATAGTTATGCAGAACAAACTCAATACAAATAATTTTTTTGCAACAATTATCAAATATTAACGACTCTTGATAAATACCAGTAAATCTGTTTTACATACCACTACAAAATACCTTGACCAGATAACCATCGAAAATACTAACGTTTTTCACCTTGTCACAATACAATTACCACATGAAATTTCAACTATTTCCTGACTTTAATTATCTGAATCATAGATGAGATCCCTTTATTTAAAAAGGATATCATAAAGCAGTGCGATTTATTCTGAGATTTTAATCCAATACAATAATGATTAATGCTAAAAACTAGATCAAAGATTGAAGGCATGATCTGGTTTTCTTTTTACTTTAATTCATGATCAAATATTTTCCTGATTATCGTGAACTGATGATCAATGAATAACTCTGCTTAGGAAATGTTGAAGTATCACCCATACCGTTATCGGACACATAAATAGTCCATTGTCCAAGCGAGTTTTGAAATAAAGCAACCTCCACTTGTTCGACATTGTCTCTGTCATTAGGTATATTACGTCGTGCAGGGCTGATGTTAATCGGCTCTGGCTCTATGTCAGTGGGCAGCCCAATCGAAGGATCATAAATATCATAGGGTAAATCTAATGACCAAGGGTGACGAAACCTGTTGAACGGTGATTTTACCAATAGTCCCAGATTGTTGACCAATTTTGGTTCGGTCACATGTGAGACATCTGAGCTGGGCGCATCATCCCACACCAGCGTCACTTTCAATGTCGCTTTTAATGACACTGGGATCTCATCAATATTAATGGTATATTGATGAACACCATTCTGAGGCAATTCATTTTCAATAATATAATGCGTGGTGTTATTCTGTGCTGCTGCCTTTGTTAAATGACCAATTGCTTTACGAATATTGACCATACCATAGCCTGTCGTATAGTCTGGTCCCTTGTGATATTGACTGGGTAAATTTTCAGTATCAGGGTTATCAAGCATATAAAAGTCATATTGATCTTGTGTCACATCATCAGCTGTATGAACAAACAGCCCTTTTAAAGTAGAGTTTTTAGGCGGACCAATATTCGCAGCTGAATAGTGATAAACGGAATTCATGGATCTTGCTTCCAAATCTGTGGCTGGATACAACAACTTTTGTTGTTCCAAGGCCAGTGCATATCCACCTGCAACAACCGGTGAAGCTGCAGAAGTACCACCTGCTCTTTGGTATATTTCTTGTACTTCAATTGTTGGAAAAGAAGTAGTTGCATGATCAGGGGTCATCTGCCCTTTATTTGCCGTAATATTCAATGCTAAATAGTGTATTGGGTGACCTTCCCATGACTCATTAGTAATCCAAGGTATAGCATCATCTGGATCTGAGAAAACCCTTTTGGCTTTTCCGACTGGTATGTCAATGGTTCTCCATGAATTGTCCGCATAGCCCAACATGTCAATATGTCCCTGGCTTCGCCAATCTTCTGGGTGATTATTTTGATCTGGTAAAGAACGAAACCATGATGCTCTTAGGTTAAAAAAACCAGCCTTATTATCAATTGCTCTGTACACCACTCTGAGAATGTCGTTTTGCTGACCTAAAAAATTTGTTTGACTCAAGTTCCCACCATCAGGCGAAATAATAGTGCCTAATATTGGTTTTTCGTTATAGCTATTCCATGGTTGAGGTTCAATTGTCAACCCAAGGTGGCTTCTGATTGTACGATAAAAATCAACAAATTGATTGCCTCTATACGTCTCTCCCCAGCCCATATTCCATGATGATGATTGGGGGTGAGGATGAGAAAAATCCCAGTTATAAATAACCTGCGGAATAAAACCATCTCTGATTAATTGGATGCGTTCAATAACCATTTTAAATTCGCCTTCAGGATAAGCGTGATTAGAGGTAGCAGCAATAATATCGGGTTTAATGCGCCCATCAAAAGTGGGTCCAACGCTGCTATAGGAATTGATATCACCATTGAGTTGCCCCAATCCAACCACCATGGGGTTTTTATTCGGATTAACAATGGAAAAATAACCTTTCTCGGGATTACAATTTTGTGATCCTTGGCCATTACTTCCAGCAGCCATCACTTGAGCGTGAAATTTATTTTCGGTAACTAAACCCAAAACCTCTTTATCTATACTTGTATTGTATTGTCTACACCCATTACGAACTTTAGAGTAACTACTCACATTGGCTCTTGCCGCAAGATGTCCAAAACATTCAAAAATGGCTTGGGGGGCTACACCTCTATATTCATTGGGCTGCCCATAAAAGTCAACACTGCTTGCACCATTGCCAAGCATAATACCACCTGTCATCCTGCCATGTTTAGTACCATTCAAACAAGAGTTTTGTGCGAGTTGGGTCCACCTACCAACGCTGTTGGCATCGCGAAAATCCGGGTGTGTGGCACTGATACCTTCATCGTTAGCCATCTTGATGCCCTGTCCTGTCAATGGTAGACCATGAGCCCCAATGATATTGTCTGCTTTTACTCGCGCTCTGGCCTCAGCCATCAATGGCTGTACTTCCCATTGGCCTGGAGTGATCATTAATACATCTTTTCGAGCCGCGATTTTTTTGATGTTATCTGGTGCAGTAACTACAGTCATGATATTGGAGGAACTGTTATCAACAAATGCCAATGTACCCCTGTGATAGCTTTGTTTGATGTCAGCACTGTCTGTGTCATTGATAAGGCTGACATTGATGACCACAGAATTATGGGACTTATTGTAAAAACTTTTCGCAGCTTGGTAATTATCCAAACTTGGAGCAATTTTGTCCATAATCTGAATCATGGAAAAAGCCTCTGCATTAATCTTGTTGTATGCCTTTTGCACATCAATTTTTACATAGATCAACCAATGTTGCTTACCAAGGTAGTTGATAAATTCAATGCCTGATTGTGACCAATTGGTCCAATCCTTTGTTGATGGGTAACGATCTAATCTTGTAATAATCAACAGCGGATCATTGACAGTACCTCGCTTATTTTGCAAAGCTTCATCTATGCCATTATGCTGAGCAATTTTTCTACGTTGCAAATGAATATAACTGTGGTTTTTGGAGCGAGATTTGCTGTCATCCTGTATTTTAATCATTTCAGCCAAGCCATTGTCAGCTGCTTCTTTATCGTATTCTTTAAATTCTATCGCAGCAAAAACCCCATCGGTTAATAACAGCAATAATAATATTAAGTATTTCATAGTAAATAATCTCCTAAAAGTTCAATATTAACTTTTGTTAATATGATTCTATTTTATTTACATTGAACTGCTGTAAGGGCGCTAACTAGGGAACATAAGGGAAGATTTGGTGGGAATCAATAAACAATTAACGAATTAATAATGAAATCATTGAAAGGTTAATGGGTATATGTGACCAGTCCAGTTATAAAAGTCATCAAATACATTTACTTTATTTTAATGAAGTCATCTTTTTTTCACAAGTTGATAAACTCTAACTTTTTAAATTCATTTTTCTATCTATACTATCCAAAATGCCATTAATGTATCGGTATAAAGGCTATTACTGCTCTAAAAAAAAGGCGCCACTGGCGCCTTTTAATAAATAAACTCATATATTCACGATTAAAAAGTAACAGCAACTTTTTGATTTTTTGATGTTTCACAATTGCCAATGCCACCGCCTTTAAGGCCAGAATCAGGATCAGCAAGCTGGAAACGGCACTTCATTGTATTACCTCGATCACCTATTAATAGGGCCTCGGTAAGAGATGAAATCGATGTAGAACTTCCAATAGTCATTAAGTCATCACTTAATGAATCTCCAGTCATTATCCAATCGCCACCAGAAGTTGATGTACTATTTGATACAAATTTACCCGAATATTGTTCCCCATCAGGCATGACAATTCTTAATTTTCCACCATTTTCTAACATGGTTTGTTCATAATCAAAATGCACATCTTGACCTTGGCTTACACCTACAATTGTCCCATTACTGACGCAGCCTGTTAAGGAAACAAGAGCCGTGATTAACAATAATTTTTTCATATTTTTGAACCTGTAATATTATATTTTTGGCATTTTAACATCAAATAACATGCTACACAAGAATCTTTAAATTGTAATAAAAAGAACAATGATGAAAAATAACACACAAAAACTAATTAGGCCGAATAATTCATCAGAGAATTGAGTTTAAGAGAAAAATGGCAAGGTATGTTAGATAAAGGCACTTTGTAAGCCTATTATTTATGTCTAGCGAAAGATTTTATTCAAAGTATATGACCATTTTTCTCACAAAACCATTCAGGTACAAACACTATTTTCTCATCAGTTATATCAAACTCTGTTATTTAGAGACCTTTGCATAACTTTTCCCTTTGGTAAGGCAAAAATGATAAAATATAAAATACTTAGAACTTATTAATGAACATGGCTTGGAAAAATTTATCACAACAAGATTTCACTGATGTATTAGTCACCCATCATCAAGCATTAGAAGAGTTGGATGATGTACATGCAATCATCAATTGGTCTCAAATTGAGCAACAATTGTCTGATTTAAACAGTTCAGAAACAGGCGCAAAATCTTACCCACCACTGATGATGTTCAAGATAATGATACTGCAAGCGTGGTACGGATTGAGTGATCCACAAATGGAAAAACAACTCGCTCGGGATTTAATGTTTCGTCGATTTATTCAACTGAGTTTAAGCGAATCAGTTCCAGATCACAGCACTATTTGGAGGTTTAGAAACTTACTTCAAGAAAAGAAGCTGTTAGAACGGTTGCTCAATCTAATAAACAATCAGCTTGATGAAGAACGGCTGATGATAACTAAAGGTTGTATCAGTATTATTGATGCTTCAATCATAGAAGCAAAACAGTCTCGCCCTAAAAAGAATAAAAAACAAGAAAACACTCAAGACCCAGAAGCTGAATATTCCAGTAAATTTGGCTCAGATGGTAAGTTAAAAACCACATACGGTTATAAGCTTCATCTGAATACAGATGAAGATGGTTTCATTCAAAATCTTGAATATACAGCGGCTAATGTGCATGACTCACAAGTTTTTGAAGAACTATTGACGGGCTATGAAAATGAAGTATATGCAGATAGTGCCTATGCTAGCCAAGCAACGGATCAATTATTAGGCAAAAAGAATAAAGTCTTACATCGAGCCTATAGAAATCGGCCATTAACAGATAAACAAAAGCGAGAAAATCAACAGCGTTCAAAAACTCGTTCAACAGTAGAGCGCGTATTTGGATTGATGAAACTTCACCAAGGCCTTGGTAAAGCCAGATACATGGGCTTAGCAAGAAACAAAACTGGCGTGATGTTATTGGCTATGAGTCATAATATAAAATGTGGCATGAATATTTTTAAGAAATATCATAAACCACAAAATAGTTGTGTCTAAAATATGCTCAATGAAGGCAGATACTTTCAAAAAGTGACTTTAAGGCACCAAATATAGTGTTTTTAGGGTAAATAGCGAGGATTTTATGAAAAAGCACACTTTTAAAAAATCATTTGCAATTGCTTTCAAGAAAAATGATTAGTTATGCAAAGCTCTCATTTAAAAATAAAATTAATTTTTCTACCGATTTGATGCAATATTCGGGTTAGATCGATAACTTGTTAATTCTCTATTTACTTAGTACAATGGTATTTTGGTTTTATTGTTAATAGTTTAGGGGAATTATGCAACAGATAATTAGAGTCATTTTCACCATATCTTTATTCTCATTAACATTTTTTAGTTTTGCAGCAAAGACTCATAAAAGCTTTAAATCAAATCTAAAAAACAACTTTGACACTAAACTTCAAAAAGGCGAAACACTCAAGAGCATTAAATCAACTGATTGGCAAAGCATCCAAACGCAGATAATGCAGAACCATCAAGCAAGACAATACCATGTCTATAGCAAAGGAGATGGCAATCATCAATCCTCAAACCCTGCTCATGGTTGGCAGATTGAATATTCTCGTGATGGCACCACACGCATAAGTTCGCAACACAAATCTCAGTCTGTTTACAACATTGGTCTTAGATTGATCGACATATCTTATGGGCCTGATGACTCTGGCTTTGCTTCTGTGCCCAAACAACCCCAACACATCAGCATTAATGAACAACGGTTAAACTATCATTGGGATAACAATATCACTGAATACTGGATCAACAGTAAAGCCCAATTAGAACAATGGTTTGAAATCAAACAGCGACCAAAATCCAACTCAAAGCACCATTCAGAACACGCTCCATTGGTCGTGAATATGACTCTGGATACCACCTTGCCGGTGACCCTGGAAAATAATCACCTGAAAATAGGCATGATCAACTATGATAAACTAAAAGTTTGGGATGTTCGCGGCACGATAATCCCTGCCACTATGGCTTATCACAATCAACAACTGAGGCTGATTATTGATGACACTCAAGCACAATATCCACTGACCATAGATCCCAGCTTTTCTCAATCCGCTTATCTTAAGGCTTCCAATCCTGGAATTAACGATCAATTTGGCGCATCGATTGCTATCTCAGGCGATACTCTTGTGGTTGGCGCCCCTTCAGAAGATTTTTCTGGAGCGGCTTATGTGTTTGTGCGCAATGGCACTACGTGGTCACAACAAGCCTACCTAAAAGCATCGAATGCTGAATTTGATGATTTTTTTGGCAGTATAGTCTCTATCTCAGGTGATACCATAGTGATTGGTGCTGAAGGGGAAGACAGTGACTCTATTGGTGTGGATGGTGTTCAAACCAATAACTCAGCAGATTTTTCAGGAGCAGCTTATGTATTTGTGCGCAATGGGACGACATGGACACAACAAGCCTACCTTAAGGCATCCAATACAGAAGCCGATGACCTGTTTGGCACATCAGTCTCCATCTCGGGTGATACCATAGTGATCGGTGCGAGAGGTGAGGGCAGCAACTCTGATCTAGTGAATGGTAATCAAACCAATAACTCAGCAGATTTTTCAGGAGCAGCTTATGTGTTCTTGCGCAGT
>CAYGTC010000045.1:28772-35824 GCA_964352735.1 uncultured Alcanivoracaceae bacterium
TCAAACCAATAACTCAGCAGATTTTTCAGGAGCAGCTTATGTGTTCTTGCGCAGTGGCACTACCTGGTCACAACAAGCCTACCTTAAAGCTTCAAATTCAGATGCAAATGATAATTTTGGCTACTCGGTTTCTATTTCAGGTGATACCATTGTTGTTGGAGCTTTTGGTGAAGCAAGCCTCGCAACTGGTGTGGGTGGTGATGGATCTATTAACTCAGCTAGCGACTCTGGGGCTGCCTACGTGTTTGTGCGCAGTGGCACCTCTTGGTCACAACAATCCTACCTCAAAGCAACAAATTCTGCTGCTGGCGACTCTTTTGGAATTTCTGTCTCTATCTCAGGCGATACTCTTGTCGTTGGGGCATCATTTGAAGATAGTGCCGCAACAGGTGTGTATGGTAATGAAGCGCTTAACTCAGCTATTCAATCTGGTGCGGCATATGTATTTGTGCGAAATGGAGTCACTTGGTTTAGACAAGCTTACCTTAAAGCATCTAATACCGATGCAAATGATCGTTTTGGTGAATCCGTATCTATCTCAGGTGATATCATCATAGTTGGGGCTTCATTCGAAGATAGCGCCGCAACAGGTGTGAATGGTGATGGATCTGTTAATTCAGCTGGTAACTCTGGAGCCGCTTATGTGTTTGTGCGAGACGATACAGATGTTTGGTCGCCACCATCCTATCATAAGGCATCGAATACTGAGTCGGGAGACTCTTTTGGTTTTTCAGTTGCTGCTTCAAACAATACTGTTTTTATTGGCGCTAGAAATGAGGACAGCAACGCTATTGGTGTGAACGGTGATGAAGCCAATAATTCAGCCAGCTCCTCAGGAGCCGTTTATGTCTATGAAATTAATTACTTTATCGGAGGAACAGTTTCAGGATTGGCCTCTGGTAACAGCGTGGTGATACAAAACAATAGCGGTGATGATTTAAATATCAATACAAATGGAGATTTTACATTCACAACCGCTTTAAATAACGATTCTGTTTATGATGTAACCGTCTTAACCCAACCCACTTTGCCTAATCAAACTTGTGCGGTATCTGCAGGCTCTGGACTTTTAGTTGGAGCTAATGTGACAAATGTAACGGTCAATTGCATTACTGATACCTACACTGTAGGAGGGTCGGTATCAGGCTTAACTGCTGGGAAAAGTGTTGTTTTACAAAACAATGGCAGTGATATTAGATAACAATGGAAATTTTACATTCTCAACGGCTTTGGATGATGGTCTAAATTTTAATGTTTCGGTATTAACTCAACTCTCTTCACCCAACCTGACTTGTTCAGTAATCAATGGTTCAGGCACATTAACTGGAACTGATATAACAAATATAATGATCAATTGTGTTACTGAAACTTATACCATAGGTGGAACGGTTTCAGGGTTAGCATCTGGAAATAACGTTGTGCTACAAAATAATGCCGGTGATGATTTAATCATAAGTGCAGATGGAAGCTTCACTTTTGCTTCTGCTTTGGTTGATTTGAGTACTTATAATGTATCGATATTAACCCAGCCCACATTGCCTAATCAATTGTGTATGGTTAATAATGGTTCTGGTTCATTGATGGGAGCCGATGTATCAAATATTGAGATCAATTGTATAACCAGCCAATACGATGTCAATATCTCAGCCACAGGTTTAGCACTCAGTAACTCAGTCAGTTTAGTCAATGGATCAGACATTTTGACCTTAATTTCTGATGGGACAGGCACAATCTCTAATTTACCTGATGGGTCGAACTATGCGGTCAGCGTATTGGTTCAACCAGAAACACCCAATCAATTTTGTACGGTGACCAATGGGTCCGGAGTTATCGCAGGAAGCGATGTCTCTATTGCGGTAAATTGTGTTACTGATGTGTATACTGTCAGTGGAACAGTTTCAGGTTTAGCCTCTGGTCATAGCTTGGTACTGCAAAATAATGGTGGTGATGATTTAACCGTAAATACAGATGGAAATTTTACTTTCTCTACTGCTCTTATCGATGGTTCAAGTTATGAAATCAGTGTCTTAACAGAACCCACTATGCCCAATCAAACATGTACTATAAGTAATCCTATGGGTGTATTGATCGGAGCAAATGTAACCAATATTTTTATCAACTGCATAACAAACCAATACAATGTTAATATATCTGCGACAGGATTAGCCGCAACCAACTCAGTCGGTTTGACCAATGGGTCAGATTTTTTGACTTTAACCTCCAACGGTACAGCTACAATTTCTACTTTGGATGATGGCTCAAGTTATTCAGTCAATGTGCTCATTCAACCAGAAACACCGAATCAAATATGCACTGTCTCGAATGGCTCTGGCACTTTATCTGGAGCTGATGCGACCAACGTATCAGTAAATTGTGTTACCACTAAGTACACGATAGGTGGAACGGTTTCAGGCATGATCAATGGTAATCAACTGGTCTTGCAAAACAACATGAGTGATGATCTTAATGTTTTATCAAATGGCAACTTTACTTTCACAACGGCGTTAGATGATGAAAGTGCTTATCAGATATCGGTATTAACGAATCCAACCTCACCGAATCAAACCTGTACAGTAACAAATGGGTCCGGAATCTTGGCTGGAAACAATATAACGGATGTTTCATTGAACTGTACAACTACACAATACGATGTCAATGTGTCAATTAGTGGTTTAGCTACAAGCAATTCGGTAAGCATAACAAATGGTACTGATTCAATATTAGTCACCAGTAATTCGACTCAAACTTTATCAACCTTAGATGATGGGTCACATTATAACGTGAGCATCACAGACCAACCTACAACACCAAACCAAACGTGTAATTTTACCAATGATTCATCTGGCATCATTAATGGAGAGGATGCCCCTGTCATTAACATCTCGTGCGTGACAGAAAATTATTTTATAGGTGGTACTGTCTCAGGATTATTGAATGACAACTTTATGGTCATTCAAAACAATGGTGGTGATGATGAAATCATTATGTCAAATGGTACTTACATATTTGATACACCTTTATTAGATCAATCTAAATATAGTGTTGAAATATTTATGCCGGCTGAAAACCCAATCCAACCTTGTAAAATCAGCAATGGTGAATCTAGTTTGGCAGGTGATAGCGTGGATGATGTTGACATTAATTGTGATATTGGCAGTGATTTAATTCATAAAAATGGATTCGAGTCAACTGAGGCATTCTCAAAAAATGGATTATATTATCTGCAGAGGTAAATCATAAGTATCCGCAAAAATAGATAAATGCGGTAACTATTGTTTTGTAGCCCTAAACAATAATTTAGATTTACTGGTTAAAGTTTTTTTGTTTACGAGTTTTTCCAGGCGTAAGATTGAAATGCTTTTTGAAAACTTTTATAAAAGATGCTTCAGATTGGTAACCACAAGATAAAGCCACTTCATAAATTGAATCATAAGTACTTTCAAGCAAATGTTTGGCTAGATCCATTCGACAATTAGTCATGTATTTAAGTGCTGTTGTTCCCATCATTTCGTTAAATAAATTGGCAAATTTAGAACGGGAGATCAATGCTTCATTTGCCAATGTATCCAAGGTCCAAGGGTGCTCCATATTATCATGAAATGCCAATAAGCTGCGCGCAATTGCAGGATGTGATAAAGCTTTTAAAACACCTTGCTTTTTGCTTGTTTTGTGTGATTCAGAGGTTAAGTAATATCTAATAATATAGATAAAGAATATTTCTGCCAATTTATCCAAAACAAATTGTCTACCATCACCATTGTTTTCAGCTTCACTGGTTATTTGTAGGAATAATGACTTAAGCCATGGGTATTTATCCATCTCATTTGCTTTGATATGTAAATATCTGGGTAAACCAATCAATATGGGATTTTTCTTATTGCTAAAAAATAATTTTCCGCAGATTAATGTGGTAGAAATTTCATGGTCTTTATTTTGGTTAATTAATCGGTGTGGAGTGTTTTGTGAAAAGAAAATCAAATCACCTGCATTGAGGAATAACACTGGTTGATTTTCGATATGTAGTTCGCAATTGCCATAAGCAATAACATGAAAACTGCTTAAACCCGGGTTGTTAGATTCTACTCCCCAAGGTGAGCAAAACTCAGAGTGCAGATAAATATTGGCATCAAAATGTATAGATTTAAAAATACTGTGAATAATGTCCATTAGACGAATTAACTATTTATTTAGACTTTATGACATGTATCATATCATTTTTTTACATAAAATGCACTTTTTAACAAAATGTAGAAGATATTATGAAACACTTTAAAAACACTTTAACACTTGCTGTACTATTATCAGTATTGACTTTTTCATTTATCAGTCAAGCTGCGCCAGCCAAACAAATTGATGGAGTCACAACAATTCATTTAGACCAATATGGTGGATATTTTGAAGCAGAGGAAACCTTAGCTGGTTTAAAATCTGGTACATATGAGTTTGTTATTACCAACAAAACGAATAAAGTAGTTGGTTTTCAAATTCAGAATTTTAAAACTCATAATCAATTAGATATGTTTCCGCTTGATCCAAATCAAACCAGAACCTCAAGAGTTGAAATAACATCTGATGGCTTTAGATTCAGATGTCCAATTAACCCAACACCTTGGTATGATATTGATGGTGTTAAGGATGCTGAAGTTAGCAAAAAATAATCTTTAAATACAACTTAAGAAAAGGGTTTCGTGTGAAACCCTTTTCCATTATTCTCATGACCTTCAATAAAAAAATTTATCACGATATTTTATATTCTCAAAACGACTGTCCTCTGTAGTTTTCTAGTTTTCAATACCAATATTGTCCATACCATCTGACCCGACGTTAAAATTATTCATAATTATCCTCACTCTTGAATCCCGTCAATTATAATTAGAGGATTATTACCAGCATTTACAGAACCCACTCCCGTCATCATCATAAAATCAGGATTAGGATCACCAATAAATTCAAATGAACCATTTATACTTTTAAATAAGGTTATATAATCTATCTCTGCAACATTTGGAGCAGATGTTGTACCAGAACCTTCTTGATCTGATGCAAAAGATGCAAATGCAAACAATAATCCTATTAATGTGATTTTTTTCATGATTTTTACCTAAGTATTTTTTAAAATTCCCAAAAATTAATAATTAGCTATGAGGGGCGCGAATTTGTATATTAACACCTCCGCAAGGCTGACCGTTTGCAGCTGAATTAGGGCCTGTGCTACTAATCACCCTCATCATACCATCTTCACTAAATACAATTAAATACTCAGTTGCACCTGCGTTTATAGTTTCGTCACCCGAGACATTTCCAATTACACCAAAACCTCTTATGGTAATATTCGTTCCGCTTCCAGCAGTACCACCAGCCAAGGCCAATGAGTTAATAATTAAAAGTGCTAAAAGTGTTATTTTTTTGTCATTATATTCTCTTAGTTAGTTATAAGAGCCTCAAACGAGACTCTTATATATTATATACTATATATTTAGTAGTTTGTATACTATTAATTATAATTGCTTTTAGTAGTGTCCGTTTTTTCGGGGGCACCTCAGGGTGTCCTTTGTGGGTTCTTTTTTATGGCTTTTTCCTTTATGGTTCACTTTATGGTTTATTAATTTTGCTTTTTAAATTTCTCAATATCAAGTATTACACCTTGATCTAAATAAGCAAACTTACCTTTAACACTATAGCAATCAACTTTATTGAAAAACCATTTATCATAGTCATCTTTTATTTCAATAGGTTTTCCAACATATTCACCTAAAAAATCATTGTCGACATTTAACATTTCACTTATTAATTGGCCAGTACTACAAAAAGCAAAATCATCATTTTGAAGCTTATATACTGCCTCTTTTTCTACAAGATGATAACCATACTCTTTTTTTGCAAATAAAAATAGCCATTTAAAGCTATACCCTTTAGGTAATCCGTCAAATTGTGATTCCAAAAATGGCTGGTCACTCCAATGCTCACAACTAAAAACTTTTAATTTTTCATCAAGAATCTCAATGTTTCCTTTAATAATTGAATTAATATCAAAAAAACTCTCAATACCTGTATCAGTCATACCGCAAAATGAAATATCAGAATAATTACTTTTTATTAAGCGACAATTAACCTGCATGGTTTCTGACCAATAGTCCATAATGATTTGATACATGTCATAGCGGTCTAACAAGGACATATTAGTATAGGAATGTAACAAATTTTCAGCGATACGGTGGATGATTTCTTTAGGAAGATCGCCAACTTGAATATCGGCCAGCTTGGCTTGTTGTTTCCATTGTTCGAATACTGCCATTGATTTTTGGGTAAACTGTTTAAACTCAGTATGCTCCAGGATGGTGGTTTTGACCTTTGTGGCTTTGACCAGGGCTTTGCTGTAGCCTTCACGTTCATCAGCGAATAATGTTTTGCGCAAACTGGGGAATACTTGCCAATAGGCCGATAAATCTTCTATGTCTTTGTTGGGTATGCCACCTTTTAAGTGGGCACTGAGGTCATGAATGTCTTCGGCAGCACTGCCATCGATGTAACGGGGAATATTAAGATTGTATTCGTTTTCTTCGATTTCATTAAAAGACACCATGCGACTGTAGCCAGCCAGTTGGCTTTGTTTGTTAAAGACATCGACAATTTTGTGGATGTCTTGATCGCGCAGACGATTCTTGGGGCCATCTTTTTTAAAACCTTTGCTGGCATCAATCATAAAGATGCCACTGTCCGGATTGTTCAATCGTTCTCTGGCATCATATTTGTCGATCACAATGATACAGGCTGGAATGCCTGTGCCATAAAACAGGTTGGCTGGTAGCCCGATAATGCCTTTGATATACCCCTGTTTAATGAGATTTCGACGGATATCAGATTCGGCATTGCCTCTAAATAGAACACCATGTGGAAGAATCACCGCACCTTTGCCGGTGCTTTTTAAAGATTTTAGGATATGCAATAAAAAGGCATAATCACCATTTTTTTCTGGTGGTTCGCCGTATTCAAAGCGACGTAAGCGTCAAGCCATCCACAGCCTATACAATTGAATGCTAATAATAGAAACT
>CAYGTC010000046.1:0-35553 GCA_964352735.1 uncultured Alcanivoracaceae bacterium
AAAAATATCATCATTGCCTGGTAAAGATAAATTATTGTTTACTGTGACCCTACCAGCTCTATCACTTTTGACACCTAACCATTGCTGTGCTGAAGAAGCTTGCACACCCGCGGCCCAAATAATATTTTTGCTTTTGATGGCTGGTTGTTTATCCAAAAGTATTCCTTGTTCGTTACAATCACTGACCCTATGTTGAGTTTTAACTTCGACGCCCAATTGATTGAGTTGTTTTTGGGCTTTTTTAGACAGTTTTTCTGGGAAAGCGCTCAGTATTCTCTTGCCAGCTTCTAGCAGAATAATGGTGGTGGTATCTGTATCAATGTTTCTAAAATCTTTGGCTAAGGTTTTTTTTGCCAGTTCTGCAATGGCTCCAGCTAATTCTACTCCCGTTGGGCCACCGCCAATCACACAAAAAGTCATCAGCTCTTTGCGCTGGTTTGGATCATTGGTCATTTCGGCTTGTTCAAAAGCTTGTAATATATTTCTGCGAATGGTAGTGGCGTCATCCAGATTCTTTAATCCTGGGGCAAACTTTTGCCAATCATCTCGACCAAAGTATGAGTGTTTGGCCCCTGTTGCGACAATTAAATAATCATAGTCTATATTCTGTGTCTGAGTGATGACATGTTTATTATCTAAATCAATGTCCTGTACTGTGGCCATTAAAACCTGACAGTTTTTTTGTCGACTTAAAACCTGTCTGATTGGCACAGATATGTCTGCTGGAGATAAACCGGCAGTTGCTACTTGATACAGTAATGGTTGAAACAAATGGTAATTATATTGATCAATGATTGTTATTGAATCATTGGTGTTTTTTTAAGGCTTTTGCCGCGTTAAGCCCACCAAAACCTGCACCAATGATAACGATTTTCTTTTGTTTACTCATGATTTTCTCCAAGAAGAATTTTTAACAGAAAAATCAAAGTTGTACTATAGGAATTCATGTTTTGAACTCCTCTATATTTTAACATTTTAGTGTGAAATAAATGCTTTTTTATTAATTTATCTACCACTTAATGGTTGATTTTTTTAACAGGCAGGCTTTATCATTTAAATAAAATTTTCTATCCAATAATGTGTGGTTTTATATGTTTATAGTGAGGCAATGAGTTTGATACACTACCATGTCGCGATGAAAGGTTTTTCACCATTAAATGCTTTTGTAATCTGCATATTTTTAAATGGTTTTTTGAGCCCTGTCGCTGTTATTTATTTCAAATGTTGTTGTGAGCCCAATAAAATGCCCTCTTAAACCAGAGGGCATTTCGTGTTGTAATTTTATTTATTCTGCTGAGTCTTGTTCTGACATTTTGTCTTGAGTTTTTAGGTCAAAATCACTGGCATCATGGCGTTCATGCAATTGTTCATTGAGTTCTCCCCAGGATTTATTGACCATTAGACCTCGTTGAACAGCAGGACGTTTGTCAATATTTTTAGTCCATCGCATCAAGTTTTTATATTCATGTACTGATAAAAATTCAGCTGCATCATAGACACGGTTTAACATCAATGCACCGTACCATGGCCAGATGGCAATATCAGCGATGGTGTATTCATCACCACAAATATAATCTTTGCCTTCAAGTTGTTTATCGAGTACATCCAATTGTCTTTTGACTTCCATGGCAAAACGATCAATACAATACTCTATTTTGAAAGGTGCGTAGCTGTAAAAATGGCCAAAACCCCCACCCAAATAAGGTGCGCTGCCCATTTGCCAGAATAACCACGACAAACATTCTGTTTTTTGAGATGGGTCTTTAGGTAACAAAGCACCAAATTTTTCTGCCAAATACAATAATATGGCGCCAGACTCGAAAACACGCTGTGGTTTATCACCGCTGTTGTCAAGCAAAGCTGGTATTTTGGAATTGGGATTGACCTCAACAAAGCCACTGCCAAATTGGTGACCTTTGGTAATGCTGACTAAGTGTGCGTCATATTCAGCATCTGTGTGCCCAAGTGCCAATAACTCTTCGAGCATCACGGTAATTTTTACACCATTGGGTGTTGCCAATGAATACAATTGCAAAGGGTGTTTACCAATGGGCAATTGTTTTTCGTGTGTTGCCCCTGAAATGGGGCGGTTGATTTTGGCCCACTCTCCGCCGTTTTCTGCATCCCATTGCCATATTTTTGGTGGTGTATATTCTTGTGATTTACTCATGATTTTCTACCTGCTAATTTTATCTAGTAATTAAAAAAAGATTGTCTTTGAATTTTTTACAAGACCTGAATAAAGAATAATGTGCTTCAAATTAGTTTATTTAAATTAAATTTTTGAGGTTTAAATGGCGTTGTTTTTCTGTGTTTATTCATACAAAAAGTATGAATATTGACAAATAGTATGATTTTGTGTATAAATAACGCATGAAAAACACTTTAGAACAGTATCAGCCCATTTGTGTTGCAATAGGAAGGCTATTTCCCAACCATGTTGAAGTGATTTTACATGACTTGTTGACTGAAAAAATAGCGTACATTGAAAATGCATTTTCACATCGGGTCATTGGAGATGATTCCTTGATTGATGTTAAAGCATTGCACAATGAAACAGAAAATGTGATTGGTCCATATAGCAGAATCAACTCTGATGGTAAAACCCTAAAGTCTGTGTCAGTTATTATCAAAAATGACAAAAACAAGCCAGTTGCATTGATGTGTATGAATTTTCAAATAGAAGAAATAGATGCTGCAATTGCACTGTTAAAAAGTTTCACTGATCTTTCAACACAACAGCAAACCTCAGATTCATTGATGTCTGAGGATTGGCGTGAGAAAGTGAATGTATTGATGAGGAAAACATTGCACATTCAGCAAACAACATTAGTAATGGCAAAAAGACAGGATAAAATTGCGATTTTAAAATCGCTTGATGAGGCTCAAATTTTTGCAATTCGGGGTTCAAGTAATTATGTTGCCAATGCTTTGGGTATTTCCAGAGCCAATTTTTATGAAATTTTACGTGATGCAAGAAAAATACACATAAACAACTAATAAAGGAACAAATAATATGCGCGATTTTATACTTGAAACACACTTTTCCAAGTGGGAATTTAACGCCAAATACCACATGACCGCATCTGATAGTGAAAGTATGAGTATGCAAGATTTGTTGGCATTGGGCAGTGCAGATGATGTAGAAAAGTTTAATAATCTATGGCTTGGTTACACTGAAACATGGGGTGCCGAAGATCTAAGGAATGTCATAGCCCAAACATACGATCGTCTATCGATTGATAACATTTTATGTTTGGCCGGAGCTGAAGAAGGCGTCTATGCTGCTATGCGTGTTATTCTGAAAAAAGGCGATCATGCCATTGTTGTAGTGCCCAATTATCAAGCAGCTGAAACAATCCCTCTTGATATTTGTGAGGTCAGTGGTGTAGCGCTTCATGAGCAGAATAACTGGTCATTGGATATTGATGAACTTGCGGCTTCTATTCAACCAAATACTCGATTAATTTCCATTAATTTTCCAAATAACCCAACAGGTTCAATTATATCCAATGAAGATTTAAATGCTTTAGTCGACCTTTGCCGACAACATGATCTCTATTTATTCAGTGATGAAGTCTATCGATTGATTGAAACTCATGAGCATAAACGTGTTCCTCAAATAGCAGATATTTACGAAAAGGGCATTTCCCTGAATGTCTGTTCTAAAGCTTATGGTCTACCTGGGTTAAGAATAGGGTGGATAGGCTGTCAGGATATAGAATTACTACAAAAATTGGAGCGTTATAAACATTATTTGTCTATTTGTAATTCTGGCCCCAGTGAGAGGCTGGCTGTAATTGCATTGAAAAATAGAGAAATATTATTAAAACGCAATAGAGAATTAATCAGCAAGAATTTACTTAAGTTAGATGGTTTTTTTAAACAATACCGGCAATTGTTTGAATGGAATATTCCAGATGGTAGTTGTATCGCTTATCCGCGTTTTTTGGGTAAAAATGGCGTGGAAAACTTTTGTCATCGATTGATAGAAGAAGTTGGTGTGTTACTTTTACCTTCTTCAATTTATCATTCTGAATTATTGGAGTCACCAAAAGACCGGTTTAGGATAGGCTTTGGAAGAAAAAACATTGAAGAGGGTTTATCGGTTATGAAATCTTTTCTAGACAAATTTGCTGATGATTTGTAAACCCGCTACTTGGTCATATGATTCATTGTATGAAAAACTGGGTCAAATTTTTATTTGACCGACTTCGTAATAATGCGTTGTGAACTAACACATGAATACTGAATCATATTTATACTGATGCTGGGTTCATAACTGTAATAGCAGAAATTACTGGGTTTTTCCTTTACAATAATACTTCGATAAAATTCTGAGGAAATAATTATGACTGCTATATTTTCTGGTCAATGTATGTGTGGTGCTGTTGCATTTGAATCCAGCAGTGAGCCAATATTTCAAGCCAACTGTCACTGTGATGACTGCCGTCGATCAGGCGGAAGTGTTTATGCCAGTTTTGCTTTCATTCCTTTTGATCAACTAACCATGACCAAGGGAGAAACATCGAAATTTCAGCACAGCAGTGACAGCGGCAGTACAATGACCAAACACTTTTGTCATCAATGTGGAACACAGTTATTTACTGAAAATTCAAATTTTCCAGAGCGAAGAGGTGTGCGAATTGGTGCCATAGATGATGCCAGTTGGTTTAAACCCATGGCCAATGTTTATACCAGTAAAAAATTACCTTCAACGCCATTGGATTCAAACATTAAAACTTTTGAAAAAATGCCAGGGTGATTTTAAGCACATAGCCGTTAACGATTTCATTAACGGCTGTATTTATCACATGATGTGTAAACTTGGATATTCACCCAAATATTAATCAAGTCATATATTCTGTGATGATATATTCGAATGAGTTATTCAAATCCATTTTTGAAAATAATATCGTTATTATCAATATCAGGTACAAAAAAACCTCCAAAAAATTGATTGATGCCATCGGTTGATGAGGCCTGATGTCCAGCCGCTATTTGGCCGATACTGTCGGTGACTCGATACACATTATTGGTGGCATCAGTCATTACACCTCCACCATTAGAGAAAGTGTATTGCTGAATGACATAATTGGGCCCGCCATTGGCCTTTTTATTTTCTTGTGCAGAAATTGTACAAGTATGAAATAATAGTGCAGTGAGCAATATTAATGATTTATTAATTGATTCAATCGTATTCATGTCTTACTCGTAAATAGCGGGAAGTTGCAGTGACAATGACTTTAATGAAGCTTGTAAAGCTTTAATCTGTTGGTTTTGCTGCTCAATCAGTGTTTGTTGCTCTTGGGTGGCCTTGATTAAAACAGGTATGATTTCTGTGTAACGCATGGAGCGCATGTCATCATTTTTGTGGTTTTTAGAGACGATTTCTGGAATCACAGTTTCAACTTCTTGGGCAATTAAACCAATATGCTTTTGCCTGTCATGGCCATCTTTCCAATTATAAATCACTGGTTTTAATGCCATGATTTCTGCTAAACCATAAGAGATATCGTTTATATTACTTTTAAGTCGCTCATCCGAACTGACGTCAAGTGGGTTGTTGGCATATATGGTGGCCCAACGAAAACTTGGTGCGCCAATGTTATATGAATTATTGATAAAAGGTTCAAAATTGGTATTGATGTCAATCCGGTTGGAAGCATTGATTCTCATGACCGTTGTCTGTGCTCCATTGTTGTCATAATGGTTAAAGTCCATTGCACTACCATTGACGCTTCGGATGTCAAATTCAGGTTGGCCATCAGTAGCAAAAATCAACGCTGCTTCTTTAGTGCTGCTGAGTTTATTAATCACGGCGGCCACATCTGAAGAAGTATCATTGGGCTCTATGGTCAACACCACTTCATTAGAACCCGCAATGGAACCATTTGATGTGCCTTCGCCTTTGATATGTATGGGTGATGCAGGTGCATTTGTGCCAATGCCAACACCGCCAACAGCCCTGATTAAAAACTGGTTATCATCAGTTGTGGCTAAGCTATTGGCTGGATTGAACAGATCTGAGGCATCATTCCATACCCATCCACCCTTGTGGTTGACTTTTGAACCGAAGCCTGCTGAAAGACCACTGTTGGCATTCATTTCGTTACTGTTACCACCCAATATCACTCCGAAGTTTCCACCGTTGACCTTATTATTTATACCGCCAAGTATGGCTGAATTTTGTGCATCTGCCATAAAATTTCCACTGCCGCCAATGATGGTGCTTCTTAAAAGGCTTGATGAAGCGGAATTGGTTTGGAGGGTATTGGAATCACCAGCAAAAATACCAACACTTTCCATTCTTGATCCAGGTGTATACACCAATCTATTATTTTCTTCACCGATTACGGTATTGATAAAACCATCACCTCCAGAAATATTGGGTACATATTCAGCATAATAGGCTTGCAGGTTATTGGATTTAATCACAACAGCTTGGTCATCGGTGGTTCCAATAAAGTTATTGTTTTCATTGGTGCCACTGTTGCCTGTTAAGCCCCATCCGGTGCTTCCTGAATCATCTGTTTCACAATTTACGGTTCCATCAGTTGCAATGGTTCGGATGCTACTGCCTACTGGACATATTCCTGATACTCGCCTTTGAACTGAATTACTATTGATGTCAGCAGCAACAATAGTCCCATCAGCAATTTTACTACTGTTAACAGCATTTGCTCTGATTTCAAATGATGTGACTGAATTATTGGCTAATTGAGCTGAAGTGATGGTATCAATTTCTATGTCAATATTATTAATCGAGCCATCCTGAATATTAGCAGAGCCCAATGCTCCGATGGCAACATGATTTGAGTTGATGGCACCTGATGTGATATGTCGTGAGTTGATGGCATTATCAGCGATGTCATCTGTACTGATCGCATTATTGATGATGTGTGCTGAACTGATAGCATTACTGGCTATTTTAGGTCCTGTAATCGCAGCGTTTTCAATAGAAAGCGTAGAGACACCATTTTGACCCACAAATTTAGATTGTATGGCATATGGACTATTGGTGATTAAATGTCTGGGTTCTAATACTGTTGGCGGCAAACCAATGCCCTGAGTATTATCTATTGCAACAGGTGGGGGAGCGATCGATAATTGTAACCAGACTTCATTTCCATCAAATGGCATATCTCCAATGTCTAGTTGTAATGAAAATAACCCATCAGAAACATTGGTAACAACATTGGGCATACTTGTGATGAGCACGCCACCAGTTTGAGCGTCAAAAAACTCCACGACAAAAGCGTAAGTTCCATTTGCTGGCTGATTGTTTTCTATGAGTTTGCCTTGATAGGTAAATGAATCCCCTTGAATTGCTGCAAATGCCAGTGATGATGTGAAAATTAATGCGATTAAATATTTCATGCGTTTTCCTTATTAATGATTGAGTTGCTTATATCGAGTTACGATAACGGTTTATTAATTAGGACAGTTATTGTGCAAGTTTATGGATTAAAGTTATTTGATCAGGTGAATTTACCTGTGTGTCATAATCCGGGCAATGGCTGAGTCGGTGGTTAAAAGAGGGTTAATGGCTTGCGCTTTCTTGTATAGTTCTTCTGCTACATTGCCTTGATCATTATCATATATGCCTGCTTGAATACCATAACTTAATAATTGAGCATGTATGAAAAAGGCCAATGCATGATTGGGTTTGATTTTAATAGCATTAATGCAGGATGCAATACCATTTTCTATAGAGGTTTTTTTGAGCTTTTCAGTGAGATCAAACTGGGCTTGATGTAAATAGAGCTCTGCCAGTTGCGTGTTTGCTGAGGCTGAGTCGAGTTGCTCAAGTGTTGCGGCATATTGTTTTATCGCGGCTTTAAAGTCGATGTGATGATCGCTGTTGTTTTGTTTTTTTATAAGTTGTTGATACATCATCAACTCTGCTTTGGCGGTTAAAAAATCGCCACTATTTGGCATTTTATCTAGAGCAAGTGTTATGTGTTCGAAGCCTTTATTGAGATGATTTAAGGGATTTTTACCTTGTGATAGTTGATATTTAACCAATGATATGGATAGAGAGGCTAGCATGCCATCACCATATGGCATATCTTTAGTAAAGTGATTGCTCAATTCAATATACTTTTGAGCATCAGTGGCTGCATCATAAGGTGTTTTATTAATAAGTAGTAAATACTCGGCTTTGTATTTATAGGCTTCTGCCATAATATAGTTGATCAGGTAATCATATCTTTGTGAGGTGACTTTTGATTCTTGTGCTTGTCTATATAGTTCATGAAGCAAGTCAATGGTTTTATCTGGGTTAACGCCTATGTTTGACTCATAATGTATTTTACTCATGTGGATATACATTATGTTCGAGTAACTCTTATTTGTTCCGACAGAGGTTTGATCATTCAAACCTTGATAGATTTCATCAATGGCTTTGTCAAAATCCTTTAATGGATTTTCACCATTTTTGGTTTTATACATGCCCATGTAGGTATAGGTAACGTTTTTGATAAAGTGTTTTTGTTCTATCCGTTCTATTTGTTTGCTGTATTCAATGGCTTTTTGTAAATATTCCATTGGGTTTTTGCCCTCTCTAATGAGCTTAAACCCAAAGGAATCATGGAGATGGATTAATTTTTGATAAATTTTAGGATTTTTCGGGTTGATTAATAAAGCACTCTCACAGTTTTCCACACCATCAAAAAAATGTTTTCTTGTTAATTCCTTGTCGATATCTTCAGAATCTAAAGAGTGCTCAAATAAATTGCCTAAGATAGTACACTGTTGTAAATATAAATTGTCAAATGAACGGCCTCTTAACTTAGCATTATCAAACACGGTTTGTGCTCGTAAGAGGAGGTCTTGTTTTTTATCTAAATCGCCTTTTTCATGTTCAAGAATGGCCATTGAATATAATATTTCCCCTTGCAATTGATAAGCTTCAAAGTTCCAGTTTTGTTTTTTTGTGATGTGACTTAACATTTCAATGGCTTTTTCATATTCTTTTTTATGCCACAAGAGTAATGCTTTATTCATGCTTATACTTTTGCTGTCTGTATTGCTTAATTGCATGAGTTTTTGAGCTGGGATTATGTGTTTTTCTATCAGTTTTTTATTCTGTTCACTGTCTTCATAGTAGCTTTCATATTGATTTTCTTTGGCTTCTTGGTAAAAAATGATAAGGTGGTTATAGCTCAATAAGCTGGCCAATTGTGGTGAGTGATGGCCTGAATTCCAAGAAGACTCAAAAAATTCTAAAGATTGTGTATAGTTTTTATGAGTGAAATAAATCTGACCGATATAGAATTTTTTTTCGGCTTCTTGTAATAAATCAGAGTTTTCAATAGTTGAAATGTATTGATTTTTTTGATCTTTAAGAGCGTTCACTTCTATTGTTATATTGTGAATAGGCAAATTGTAAATTTTTTGATAGGTATCAGCAGTGTTTTTAATTTCATCTTTGATGTCATTTAAGAAATTAATTTTTTGAGTATTATTGGTGTAATTTTGCCACTGGAAAAAAACCAAAGCGCTGAAGAGCAGAAAGATTATCATAACTGCAATTTTTCTTCGTCTTGTGGTTTTGTTAAAAGGTAATTGTTTAATAGCCTGGAGTTGCGTGAGCATATTGTTGGCTGTTGGTCTTTTATAGATTTCCTTTTCGGTTGATTGTGCCAATAATGCTCGAAAGTCAGTTGGAATATTTGCAATTGTAACTGTTTTTGCATTGCTTATTTGTTTTAATAAGTCATCTGAGTTTTCGCTATCATAAACAGGTTTTTTACTGAGAGTTTGCTGCATAATGATGGCAAATGAATAGATGTCGGTTGCCTTTGTGAGGCTTTGATTTATTACCTGCTCTGGACTCATATAGTTTAATGTTCCAATCAAAGCAGTGGATTTAGAATTGTTTTTACTGGTGCTTTTTTGATCTTTAGATTGAGCAATTCCAAAATCAAGAACTTTAACCATTCCATCAGGTGTAACCATGATATTCTGGGGCTTTAAGTCTCTATGAATAATGTCTTTTTTATGTGCAGCGACCAAAGCGGAAGCAATTTGGATAAAGACATCTAGTACTTGTTCATTATTTAACTCTGCTTTATCCAAGGTTTCGCCTTTGACAAACTCTAATACTAATACATCACTTTCTTTATGCTCAATATAATCGTAGATCTGGCAAATGGAGGGATGATTTATCTTTGAAAGAATTTCTGCTTCTTGTTTAAAACGGTTTTTTGCTATTGCGCTGGTTAAAAACTCGGAGCGTATTGTTTTCAGTGCAATGTTTCTTTTTAATTTTTCATCATAGGCAAGATACACAGAACCCATCCCGCCTTTTGCCAGCAGTTTTATGATGATAAATTGTTTGATTTTATCGCCACACTTCAGGTCTTTAAAAGCAAAGTCTTTGAGTGGAGTGGCTCCTGCTGACGTTTTTATTGAAAACTGAGTAAGGGCTGTTTCATCAGATAATAAAAAAGCGATTTCTTTTTTTAACGTTTGATCTTCAATTTTATTAAGAAATTGTGTGCGTTCGCACGTGTCTAACATTAAAGCCTTTTGTATTAAGTGATTATGATGTGAGTTGTTCATAAAATAAGTGATTAACTATTTATTTCCAACAACAACCATTTTTTTGATCTTTGCCAGTATCTTCTGACGGTCCTAACATTCACGCCTAAAGCTTCTGCTGTTTCTTGCTCTGAATAACCAGCAAAATAGCGACATTCTACTGTGCTTGCTAGCTTGGGCTCTATTTTTTTGAGTTTTTTTATGGCGTGATGGACTGCCATGATTTCCATTGAATTATCAATGATTGGCAGCTTTGTATCAGATAAAGTTGTGGCAAATAAATCGCCACCTCTTTTTTTTCGGCTGCTGCTTTTTATTTGATCAATAATCAATTGGCGCATGGCAGTTGCAGCAATGGCCAGAAAGTGCATGCGGTTTTGTGCATTGACCGAAAGACTTTTTGAAAATTTTAAATACACTTCGTGGACTAATTCAGGAGGGGATATGCGCTCTGGGTTGAGTTTGTGCAATTGTCGATTGGCAATTTGACACAGTTCCACATAAAGTGCATCAACCACTTGATTAAGGGCATTTTTTTCGCCTTGAGCATAGGCAATGATGTATTGCGTTATGTGACTCGCGTTTTCAGATGGTTTGTTTGAGTTATTCTGCACTTAAATTCCCTTCATTGAATTGATTTAAAGTTGTCTTAAATCAATCAATATTGTATCACTTATACACAGGTAAATAAAAACAGGCCTGTGTTTTAGCTAAAACACTGGCCTGTTTTTATTTGTGAAGGTTTGAAAATGCCTTTCTCAGACATTTTCAGCGTCACTGGTTTATTCTTTATTCCAGAACCATTTGCTTAATTTGACATATAATTGAACTATGATAAATAGTGCGCCACCTGTTAAGGCAAGAATGAAGGCAATTGAGGTATCCATGTGATAGTACACATTCAATATCAATAAACCTGCAATACCCAATATTAATAATGTTCCTATCAGCTTTAAGGGTTGCTTTTTCGTCATGAAAAATATTGCCAACCAAATGAACAGGACACTGATAATACTGAATATCAAGCTTGTTTTATTGCCCAATTCTGAAGCGTATCTGATTTTTAGTCCTGCTAAAGTTTCAGATTGATTGGCATAGAGTTTTTCAAATGAATATTTGATGCCTTGATGCGGTACTTTCATATGCAATGGTTGGCCTGTTGATTGATTCAGCTGATCGGAGTTGTTTTTTAAGGCCTGTTGTTGTGTGTTGACCAATTGCCCAGTTACGATGGCTTGCATATTTGAGGTGACTGCTTGGTAGTTGGGACCAACGGGTAAATAGACATCCCATAAAGTATGAGTAACGACCATATCTGGTAACGGCAATTGACTGCTGAGTGTGCCAAACAGGCCCATTTGAGCAATCGGTGTTGCATAGATCACTTCTACAGGAAACCCTGCAACTGAATTGAGCATTTTGATCAAAACATCATGAGCGTTTGTGTCATTGGCCATTGCGGGCTTTTCTGGTTTGCCATCCACAAAAACTGACCAAATTTCTGAATTTTCTGGTAGTTTTAATCTGAGGAATTGTTGACGGCTGTTGCGCACAAAAAACTGAGCGGTGGTCACTGAGAGTCCATCATTGGTCATTAAGGTTTGGTAATGAGCTGACTCGATAGCAGCCACTTGTACGTCAATTTCTTGATGTCTGGTCATGCTCAGTTTTAATGAATGTGGCGATTTGGTATTGACGTATTTAAATGCCAATAAAATGGGGTTGGTTGTTTTTAAAATGAGTTGTTGTGGCAATTCATTGATGGCAAGACTTGACAGTTGAGTGGCTTGTTTGGTCTGAACTTCAACGGCTGTCAGTGCTTCAACTGCAATGCGACCGTGTTGCACTTGTGTTCCCTTAACTTGTATACTAGGAACGTTAAGTTCGGACTTATTTTCTCCTAATATTTTCTCATAAGTGAATTCAATGCGAAATTGCCCTGTCATTTCCTGAGTAAACTCAATATTGATGACTTGATGGGTCATGTCATTAACCAGTTTATGGTTACGGATAGATGGGCCTGTTATATTGAGTACATTAATGGCTTTTGGAATGTGTAGTTGTAAATCTGAAATGCCCCCAGATTTAACCGCAACTTGAATGCTGGAATTGCCACGCATGGTGACTTCACCTAAAGAAATTAATGTGTCAATTTGTGCATCATATTTGCCTTTTTGCTTCTCTGGTTTGATGGTGTTAACGGTTAATTGTGGTGTGTTGCTGGTATATTTAAAAGTATGAGCAATGGTGAGGGTGATCTGATTACGAAAAAAAGCAGGTAATTGATTCTCACCAACACGTGTGATATTTACCTCTTTGATCGGTTTTAATGTGAGTTCCAAACCTGCCAATAAAGCGACTATGCCTCTTTGTCTGTGCATATCTTTAGCGGTGATTAATGGCACATCTATTGCTTTTTTCTTGTTGCTCTTATCATTTTTATCCAATAATTGCTCATAAAAAACGTTGAGTTGATAATTGTCTTTTATAAAGCGATTTAAAAAAACAGTGACGACCTTTTGATCCCCTGTTTGTTTGACATTCCAATCAGAAATACCGCCTTTTGAAGATTTGACTTGATTGATCTGTGATCGTGCGGGCACTATGAACGTTAAATTATTGGTTTGTCCATGAGTAATCTCATAGTCAAGCAATGCGTGTCCATAAAGTACGCCCTCTTCAGCAGAGATGGAGTGATAAATGTTGGCATTGGCTCTGAGTTTGCTGTTCATATCTTTGGGTATGGCTTCATTCCATGTCATGCTGACAGATTCAGCCATTGGAATATGCAATTGTGCTGTGGTTAAATTATCCTTAATGCGGTTAATGACATGATGAGCAATTTTTTTATTGTCATGAATAGACATTGCAGAAATGTTTTTTCGTCCCTTCATTTGTAATTGAATTTGAGAAATGGGCACCCTTAGCACAGGAAAACTGATGGTGGGCGGGCCTTGCTGTTGTAACACTTGTGTTTGAAAAAAAACGGTAATTATGTGTTTGCCTTTTCCATTGACAATGACATAAAAGTGTCCTTGATCTTCAATAATGGTTGCGGTTTGATCATTGATGGTGATGTTGCTTAATGTCACATCATTTGGCAACAGCTTAATCTTTGTGACTTCATTGGTAAATAACTCAATGTCATAGTGTGCTTCAAAACTGGCTAATTCTGCTGTCAGACTCCCTTTATAATCAGCTCTGCTGATGACGTAAGGTTGTTCGGTGGCCACTCGCCATGAAAGCAGAACTGAAGAGGTGGTAGGGATATTTGCTGTGGCAATGGTTTTGTTCTCTTGTGGAAGATCAACTTTATTGAACCTAAGATTAGACGATGGGACTATCGCTAAGTCTATATCAGCATCAGCAAAGTTGACTGTCATGGTGGTTGAAGCAGAACGTGGTATTGGGATTGGAACAACATATCCAGATGATGATTTCTTTATATCAACAGTATAGGTAATGTTGAGCGAATAACTGCTGGCTTTATTGGTGCTCCATGACAATGAATCTGCGCTTTGAACCAACTGAACGGGCATGTCATTGATGGTAATTTTGTCTATGGTTGTTCCATAAGGTAATAATGGAATGAGTGCCCATTTATTCTCAAATGTTTTAATAACACTGCTGTAATTGACATGTGCAGTTGTTTTTCCATTGTGCTCCAGTAAGGAGACTGTCATCTCAGACTGACCAATGGCATATTCTGCTGGGGCAGGATTATTCAGATTTTTGCCGCTTTCTACCAATTGGTTGTATTGTGTTAATGGTATCCTCACATCCCCGTTTTTATCGAGTGGTGTCGAAGAGGGTATTTGTTTGGCAATGAGCACGTTTGAGAAAAGAATAATGAATATGAGAGCCGTTATTTTTGACATAGGAGTCCTCCGTTGAAGAAAAATTATTCAAAGTTTGCGTGTTTTGTTTGATTACTCGATCTTCACGAATCGAGTAATGAATGTTATGGTTGTAACTATAGGCAGTGTTACATGGGTGTTGATGTTGACTTTCGCCAACTGATGTATTGAAGTGAGTCGATCAAAAAACTGACTTGTTGGGCGTCATGCAATGAAACCGATTGAAGTAATTGAATGTATTTTTTCAATAGGTTTTTATCCTTCAGAATTTCATGGTCATTATTCCATTGTGGTATTTCAGATTGCATACTGGTGTAAAGATCCTGCAGTGTCATCAAAAGTTCTATTGCTGTGTCTTTGTCCTGTTTTTTCAAAGCTTCAACAGCGTTTGTTATTTGCTGAGAAAAATGCTGTGCAAGCAGGTTTTTTCTCACATTGTATTGCAATGGACCAAGTGGTTGTGGTTGATTGCTGATATTGAGTTGTTTGTGAGAGGTGGCATTGTTTAAATACAACAGGTCTTTATATCGTAGGGAAACATCTGCTATTGGACCGGCATTAGCAGCGACCACATCAAGTAGTATAACGTGAGTGTCCCCTGCGTAAAATGCTGGTATGACAATTTGTATGCCTTGTTCATCTTGCCCTCGGTCTGATGCAATGCCGAGATCTTGTGAGATTTTTTGATCGATACTTTGTTCCGCTTTACGTACCATCTGGGTCTGCTGGTCGTCTAGATTTTTTGAATTGATCACATTAATCAATTTGACGCCTTTGGCCAGTTTGATGCTTAAGCGTAAAGCCCGTGCCACGGCTCTGGAACTGGCAAATAACTCTTCATTGATGATGCGTTTGGCGTCATCGATGGTTTGCATGATTCGTGCATGCCCTTGTCCAACCATTGCCAATTTATTGAGTGTTGTTTGATTTTCTGGCGTCAGTGAAATTGTGCTGAAAGTGACTCCGTCCAATGCGTATTGATTGGCGTATTGTTTTAACGAATGATAGTGATTGCCAAGCGTAGTGTCACTGATATACAAAATCATACTTGAACCTAAGTTGTTTTTATTGTCATCGTATTTAAAAATATCTTTATAGGCATCATGAATAGCGTTTGTAATACTGAGTTGAGCGTTTGTTGATCGAGTCCTGTCCTTCATTGTTTTTAAGGCCACTTGAACTGAACCGTAACGAAAATCACTGGCATCAATCAACCGTCTGCCATTGCTGCCAGTGAGGGTTAATGTTATATTGTCTGTGGTTTGTTTCGATTTAGCCAATGACGTAAGAAGCGCTTCTACTTTTTTAATTTGTTCAGTTGGATTGCCTGGTGATTCATCTAAATTCAAAACGATGCCGATATTCAATGGTGAACGATGGCCATTTTTTTTGTCACTCGCTTGTAATCCGACCTGCAAGCGCATGCGCTGTGGTTTGTCATTTTCTAATGAAGCATGATCACTGCTAAGGTACATGGCCATTGCCGAATCTCTGGGTTTGTCAAATGGTTGTATATTGGCTTTGATTGCGTCATGGATCAGTTGCCCTTGAGTGCTGCCTTGTAACAGTTGTGAATGAATTAAACGCATGTGTGAATCGCCTGGCACATAGGTATTTTGCCAGTAACCCGTTGCTTGTTGATATGTGACTTTTGCTAAAGATTGTAATTCAGCCAGATATTTTTGCGCTGTATTGGGTTCTGTACTTTTTTGGGGATATTGCTGGCCTAGGGGAAAATCGGATTGTACTGTAGAGTTACCGAGTATTAATGTCTCGGACTGTTCTGGTGATTGTTCACGTCTTTGAGGAACCGCAGATGAAGAGTCGTAGTCGCTTATTTGCGATGCATTATTCTCTGTTACCATAACACTTTTATCCTTGAACTGGTCATCTTTTGTAACAGAGTTCTTATTAACAAAACTCGATTGATTATTGTCACTTCTTTTTTCTGCCTCTTTTATATCAACACCTCTTATATTGCTGTCTGTTACCGTTATAGCATCAATCTCTTCAGTTTCAGTCTTATCATTGGGCTTAATAATGCGGTGTAAAGAGGAACTGGCAACTTCACTTTTATAAGTGGAAGGCTCAGGTTTTTTACTTTTGAACTCAGCGCCCATGGATTGGCGGTTTGACCTTTCAAATGCTTGAGCAATGTGTTCTCTTGTGTGTTTCTCTAATGTAAGAGACTCATCATCGACCTTCATTATTTCTTCTTTGAGACTGAATGGGGAAGAATCAAAGGGTTCATCTACGATGTAAGGCACAGGTGCGTTTTGGGCAGATCTATAACCAGCATCATATGAGTCTCCTGTTTCCAGTTTAATAAGATCGACGCCGTGGCTTTCATTTGATGGATTGAGGTATTCAAGGTTGGGTTTAATCTTTTTTTTCTTTTGTCCTGAGTCCTTGCTTATTGGCGCTTGATTCGTGGGTTGTTCAGATGAAGAAAATAATCTGTATTCTGATATAGAGTTATAAGGGAAAAGTGCAATAAGACTGACTAACATAAAAGATGCTGCCAAGGCATTGGCCCATTGTGGTTTTAGCACAGATGATGTTTTGGAAGATTGTTTTTTTTCTAAGGCTTCAATTGCATCAGTATCTTGAGTGTTATCCTGCATGCTCAGTATACTGGCCAGTGTTGAATCTACGAGTTGATCTGGCGCATCAAGCTCTGTCATTTGTGTTAACTGTTGATCTATATTTTGAGCTGTCTTTAAATATGTTAAGCAGGCTTGGCATGTATCAATGTGCTCTTGTATTTCTGTATGATGCTTTAAATCAGTATCAATTGACTGATCAATGAGGTTTTGGGTGATTTTACATTTATTCATGAGATGCTCCTTTCTTAAAGGTGCTGATGTTGTTTTTTATTTTGTATGATTGAATTAAGCTTTGTCTTGCCCTTCTGATATGGGTTTTTACGGTATTAACAGGTTGGTCAAGTATTATTGCGACATCCTTTATTTTTATGCCATTGATAATGGCCAGATTTAATGCTTGTGCTTGAGAATCTGGCAATTTTAGTAAAGCTTTTTTTAGCCATTGAATAGAATGGGTTGAGTCAACCTGTTCATCTGGTTGAGGGTTGGAGTCAGTTAAATGTAGCTCTTGTACCTCGCTGAGGCATAGACTTAGATGATTATGATCTGGTTTTTGGTCTCTGATATGATTTTTTACAATATTGGCTACAATGGTGAACAACCATGGACTCAAAGGTAGAGATGAATCGTAGTGCTGTGCAGATTTATGTATTTTAAAAAAAGCATCTTGGAATAAGTCATCCCTTGTGTTTTTATCAAATCCACACCTCACCAAATAACTGTAAACTGGCTTTCTGTATGCCTGCATAAGTTTAGCAAAAGCAGTTTTATCGCCACTGAGGTGTTGTGCTAACCAATGTCTTTGCTCTAGGCTTTTAATCGATTCAACTTTTTTCATGGCTGACTTACCATATCATTGTTTTTGATAAATGCTGAACTGCTTAATCTATGTATTGACTTGTTATTCATATCTAACTATACACAAAGCCATAAAAAAAGTTTCAACTTTCTTTTAAATTAATAGCTAACAAGCTTAATGTGATGGTATGGAAATAATTGGTATTTCTGGAGTTGTGATTTTTTTTAACATCGAATCATAAGGCAAATAACAAATTATGTAACATGTATGTTTTATAAAAAACTGGTGATTTAATTTAGCTCAATTCTGGTCAATGATTGGTGTTTAATGTGGCGTTATTTTTCTGTGTTACAATGCTGACCCAATTAATTTAAATTTAAAAGATTACTTGAGACCTCTGCATAAGTCATGAATCATGTAAAAAAGTTTGAAAAACTCAATTTCTGCGTTAGAAAACTCACCAATAGCCTGCTATTACTAGCGTTTTCTGCCTTGAACTTGAGCCTTTCAATTCTTTTTTCCAAAGACCCAGACTTATGCGGAGGTCTCTACTAGAGATACCATATGTTAAATTTCACATTTTATAATCCGACCAAAATTCATTTTGGTGAAGGACAAATAGAAAAAATCAGCAGCGAAATTCCTGAACAGGCTCGTATTTTGATGATTTATGGAGGTGGGTCCATTAAATCAAATGGCGTGTATGATCAAGTCAAGAATGTTTTGGAGGGTCGTAAATGGTTTGAGTTTTCAGGTATAGAACCCAATCCGCAATACGATACCGTCATTAAGGCCACAGACATTATAAAAAAGCATAAGATCGATTATCTGCTTGGTGTTGGTGGTGGTTCGGTGATTGATGCGGTCAAGTTTATTGCTGCGGCAGCTGAATTTGAAGGCGATGATCCGTGGAAAATATTAACAGGTGAAGCACGTGTGGCTCAGGCATTGCCCTTTGGTTGTGTGCTGACTTTGCCTGCCACAGGCTCGGAGAGTAATTCTGGTAGTGTCATAACTCGCGGTGATGATAAGTTGTTTTTTGGTTCATCTAAAGTGTATCCTGCTTTTTCAGTACTTGATCCTAGCATTACTTTGAGTTTGTCAGATCGACAAATCAGTAATGGTGTGATTGATGCTTTCGCTCATACATTGGAACAATATCTTACTTATCCAGTAGGTGCCAAAGTTCAGGACCGTTTTTCAGAAGGATTGTTACAAACTTTAGTTGAGGAAGGGCCTAAGGCTTTGACTAAAGTCGGTAAAACTGATCTTCAAGTCAGGTCCAATATTATGTGGTCAGCAACTCTGGCACTTAATGGTTTGATTGGATCAGGTGTGCCGCAAGATTGGACCACACACATGATCGGGCATGAATTAACGGGATTACATGGCATTGATCACGCAAGGAGCTTATCTATTATTTATCCCGCAGTGCTAAAAGTCTGCCGTCAATCAAAGCGAGAAAAGTTATTGCAATATGCTAAAAGGGTTTGGAACATAGATGGCAATGATGAACAACAAACCATTAATAAAGCGATCGAGAAAACGGTGACTTTTTTCAAACACATGCAAATGCCAACCTGTTTGGCTGATGTCAATTTATCAGAACAGGACATAGAGCCTATTTTAGCTAAACTTGAACAACATGGCATGACCGCATTGGGAGAACATGAAACAAATACGTTAGAGATCAGTCGACAAATTTTACAAGTAGCGTGTTAAATATTAACTCTGCTGGATAATAATGGCCTAATTTGCTATTTGATTGAGAAAAAACCACAAAGGGCTTGTTAAATTAATGAAATTTGTTAAAATCCGCGCTCGGTTAAAATGACCGTAATCCTTGCTGCACTATAGATTGATCGGTTTAAAAGACCATATCAAATATAAAAATAGGTGGCTTTTATAATCCATAAGGAGACACAAATGAGACATTATGAAATCGTTTTTCTGGTTCATCCTGACCAGAGCGAGCAAGTACCTGCAATGGTTGAAAGATACCGTGCAATGGTAGAAAATGACAACGGTACAGTTCACCGTTCAGAGGATTGGGGACGTCGTCAATTGGCATACCCTATCCAAAGACTGCACAAAGCCCATTACTACTTATTAAATGTTGAGTGTAATACAGGCCCTCTTGAAGAAATATTGGAAGCTTTTAGATTCAATGATGCTGTATTGCGTCATATGGTTATCAAGATGAAAAGCGCTGTGACTGAAGAGTCACAACTTATCAAGAAAGATGATAAGAAGGATGACAAAAGAGGCGATAAAGAAAAAAGCAAGCCTGTTGAAAAAGCCGCAGAAAGCACCGCTAAAACGGATGCAGGAGAAGAAGAATAATGCAAAGAAGAAGACAGAACAACCGTAAACGTTTTTGCAAATTTACTGCTGAAGGCGTAACACAGATTGATTACAAAGATTTAGATACTTTGATACAAAACGTTGGTGAAACTGGCAAAATCATCCCCAGTCGTATTACTGGAACAAAAGCCAAATACCAAAGACAACTAACCACAGCTGTCAAACGTGCAAGATACATTGCATTGTTGCCTTACTGTGATCAACATTACTAAGGAGAACCATTGTGCAAGTTATTTTATTACAAAGAGTACAAAACCTTGGTGATTTGGGCGAGATTGTTAATGTTAAGCCAGGATTCGCCAGAAACTATTTGATTCCTCAGGGTAAAGCTTCAATGGCAACTGATGCCAATGTTAAAATGTTCGAAGAACGCAAATCTGAATTGATTGCCAAAGAGAAAGATTCTTTGTCTGCAGCCAATGCCCGTGCTGAGTCAATTTCTGGTTTGGAAATTACCATTGCTTCTAACGCCAGTCCTGAAGGTAAACTTTATGGTTCAATTGGCCCCCGTGAAATTGCTGAGAAGCTTACTCAAAATGGGTTCCCAGTTGATAAAAGTGAAGTGATGATGCCAGATGGACCGATTCGTGAAGTTGGCGAACAAGAAATTGAATTATCTCTTCATGCTGATGTTAATACAACATTTAAATTGATGGTTGAAGGACAAGAAGCTTAAATTTCTTGTACTCAATAATTTTAAAAAACCCAGTTTGCTCTGGGTTTTTTTTTGCGTCAATAATTTCAAAATGTTGCATGAATTTAGCGATGTTTAAGTTACAATGAACACATGAATGATTTCACCAAAAAGAAAACAAACAACCGCATCAATAATTTGAAGATCCCGCCACAATCTGATGATGCTGAGCGTTCCGTATTGGGTGGTTTATTATTGGTCAAAGATGCCTGGGATAAAGTGGCTGATTTGCTTTCAGAAGATGATTTTTATAGGCATGATCATGCCTTGATATTTAAAGCCATCAAAGCTTTGAGTGAACAATCCAAGCCCTGTGATGTCATTACAGTGGCAGAATGGTTAGATGCGCATCAACTCAGTGAAGATGCTGGTGAAGATTATTTGATTGAGATTGCCAGCAATGTTCCTGGGGCTGCCAATATTAAAGCTTACGCTGAAATTGTCCGAGAAAAATCTGTCTTAAGACAATTGATTCAAATCGGCAATGATTTATCCGAAAGATCATTCAACACTGAAGGAAAAACCAGTGATGATTTGTTAGAAGAAGCTGAAAAAGAAGTATTCGACATTCGTGAACAAACTCTAAAGTCCAAAAGTGGCTTTCAGGACATTAAAAGTTTGCTGCGTGAGGCGGTTGAATCCATAGAAGAAATGAGTCAATCAGATGGCAGTATGACTGGGTTACCAACTGGCTTTACTGATTTTGATAATAAAACCAGTGGTTTGCACCGGTCAGATCTGATCATTGTCGCGGGACGTCCGGCCATGGGTAAAACCACCTTTGCTGTTAATATTGCTGAGAGGGCTGCCATCAAAGAGAATGCAAGTGTTGCTATTTTTAGTATGGAAATGTCAGCAGTACAATTGGTGATGAGAATGATGTCTTCTTTAGCCCGGATTAACTCAAGAAAACTAAGGTCTGGTGAATTATCAGATGATGAGTGGCCAAGGGTTGGACAAATTAATCATTTGTTGTCTCATTCCAAGATTTTTATTGATGATACGCCAGCATTATCTCCTATGGAAGTCAGGGCGAGGTGCCGACGTTTAAAGAGGCAACATGGTTTGGATTTGATTGTGATTGACTATTTACAATTGATGCAAATCAAAGGGTCTGAAAATAGGGTGAATGAAATTTCTGAAATTTCACGGTCATTGAAAGGCTTGGCTAAAGAACTTGATGTGCCAGTGATTGCTCTATCACAGTTGAACAGGTCATTGGAACAACGACCAAATAAAAGACCTGTGATGTCAGACTTGCGTGAATCAGGGGCGATTGAGCAGGATGCTGACTTGATTATCTTTATTTATCGTGATGAGGTTTATAATGAAGACTCTCTTCATAAAGGTAAAGCTGAGATCATTCTTGGTAAACACAGGCACGGTTCAACTGGGATGGTGCCATTAACATTTATTGGTGAATTTACACGGTTTGAAAATCACCTGAATGATCTTGGTATCGAAGGTGGTCCTCCTCCGCAAACCCATTAATCACTTATCATGAGCCGTGGCACTACTGCAATAATTAATATTAATAATTTACAGCATAATTTTAAAGTGCTTAATAACATGGCGCCTGGTAAATTGGTGTTGGTGGTTAAAGCAGATGCGTATGGCCATGGATTAAAACAGATGGTTTTAGCTTTGGATGATGCTGATTGTTTTGGCGTAGCAACCATAGAAGAGGCGCTGATTGTAAGAAAAGTTAATGCTGAAGTTAGGATTTTATTGCTGGAAGGATTTTTAGATGAAGAGCAACTGGAAATGGCTTTTAAACATGACATTGATTGTGTGATTCATCAGATTAAGCAATTGGATATGTTGGAAGCCATTAATACCAAAAGAAGCATGAATGTCTGGTTGAAATATGATTCTGGTATGAATCGACTGGGTTTTTCATCAAAAGAATATGAAGCTGTTATTAACAGAGTCAAGCAACTGGATAATACCCGTGAAATCGTTTTAATGAGTCATTTGGCTTGTGCTGATGACACTCAAGATTGTTTTACAACTCAGCAAACTGATCGTTTTTTGAAATTTTCTGATGGTGAAAAATCCTTGTCCTTGTCAAATTCTGCTGCTTTATTGAATGGCCTTCACTTGAGTAATGAATGGTGTAGAGTAGGTTTGGCGTTATTTGGCGTCTCGCCCATTGCAAGTAAGTCTGCTGAGGCATTTGGACTTAAACCTGTCATGACACTCAAAACAAAAGTTATTGCAATCAAAACAGTCGATGCAGGACAAGGCATTGGTTATTCGCAAAAATATGTTGCAGAAAAAAAAATGTCCATTGCCATCATTGGTATTGGTTATGGTGATGGCTTTCCTTGGTCTATATCTGATAGAGCATATGTGAAAATTAATGGCTGCAATGCAAATATCGTTGGTAGAGTTTCAATGGATATGATTGCTGTCGATGTCAGTGATATTGCTAAAGTGAGTTTGGGAGATGCTGTACTTATTTGGGGAGAGCAGGAGGGTGTTTCTTTGCCCGTAGAAATGTTAGCAAGTTACGCCAACACAATTCCATATGTGTTATTATGTCAAATCACTTCAAGAGTTCATTACCAATATGCCGATTAAGAGCGTAGTCACTTATTTCAAATCTCAAGTTAAAAGCCATGAGTGGCCATCGCTTATTTGGTCATTTTTATATTTCTATTTTTTATTAACTGGGTATTTTATTTTAAGGCCGATTCGTGAAGAAATGGGGGTTACAGCAGGGCCTGAAAATTATGGTTTGTTGTTTTTGGCCACTTTTGTTGTCATGATGTTGATTCAGCCTATTTATGGGAAAATCGTTTCTGTTTATTCCAGAAAGCAGTTTATCCCAATCATCTATGGTTTTTTTGCTGGCATGATTTTTTTTCTGTGGTTATGTTTTCAGTTATTTGGTACTAACAATGTTATTTTGGCAAGGGTGTTTTTTGTATTTGTCAGTGTTTATAATGTTTTTGTGGTGTCAGTTTTTTGGAGTTTTATGTCTGATGTTTACCATAAAAAACAGGGTAAAAGACTGTTTGGTATTATTGCAGCAGGCGGTAGCGTGGGTGGTATTACCGGAGGATTGATCACAGCTGTTTTGGTTCATGAGATTGGAACCATAAACTTATTGCTGGTGTCTTTTTTATTCTTAATATTTTGTATATTTGCCGTTTTTCAAGTGCGCAAGTACGCTAATTCAAACGGGCAAAATAAGGAGGCCCCACTCGGTGGTAGTGCAATAGAAGGTGTAAAATTAATTTTGGGTTCAAAGTTATTACAGCAAATTGCATTGATGACAGTGATGTCAGTATTGATTGGAGGCATTTTTTATTATTTGCAAGGTCAATTTATTAAAAATTACTATGTTGACAGAGATCTAAGAACTCAGGTTTTTGCCAATATCAACACATTAACCAATACCCTCACGTTGTTTTTTCAATTGGTTTTGACGCCTTGGTTCTTACAGAAGTTTAAAATTTATAAAATTTTAGGTATTTACCCGACATTAATGATAATGGCGTTCTTGATGTTTGGTTTGATGCCAATGATTCAAGTTGTTTTGGCTTGTATCATCATGCAAAGAAGTGGGGCATATGGTATTATGAAACCGCCTACAGATTGGTTGTTTACTGGTTTGGATAAGAACATTAAATACAAATTTAAAAATTTCTTAGATACAGTGATCTATCGGGCAGGAGATGTATTTACGCAATTGATTTTTGTTAATATAGTAGCCTCATTTACTAAAAGTTTGAGGGTGTTTGCTATTTTTGGTATTGTTTTTAGTGTGATTTGGTTGATCAATGCGATTAAAGTTGGGCGCTTGGCAAGCGAGACCTTTAGTGATAAAAATCTCGCTGAATCGACATCATGACATTGATGTTTTGATCTTATTTTGCAAAGCTGCTATGGTGTTTAGGTTTCCTGCTATGATATTTCCAGTCTTCATATAGTCTTTGCCAAGGGAAAAGTCCATACATTCACCACCTGCTTCATTGATGATAAGAGAGCCTGCAATGATTTGATGTTTACCCAATCCCATTTGCCAAAAGCCATCAACTCTTCCTGTGGCAACATAAGCCATATCAAGTGCAGAACTGCCTAAATTGCTGATGTTTTTTACCACTTTGAAAATGGATTTGAATTGTAACATATACCGATTGAAATATTTGCGATCAATATGAGGTAACCCAGTAGCGATAATGGCTTGATTGAATTCCGCTTTTAAATCAATTTTGAAACGAGTCCCTTCTATGTAAGCACCTTGTCCTTTGCTGGCATAAAAAGTTTCATCTCGAATGGGGTCATGAATAAGGGCATGGTGAGCCACTCCATTAATCTCTAGAGCAAGACTGATCGCATAATGAGGGATTCCATGTAAAAAATTGTCTGCGCCACTTAATGGATCAATAACCCATATGTGGTCAGCTTGTTGATTGCCTATTAATGAACCATCTGTATTCATGATGGCATGATCAGCATAGGCTTTGGCAATGGTTTCAATGATGGATTGTTTGGCATTACTTTTTGCCACTGCGATGAAATCATTGTCTCTTCTTTTAGCGACATGTAGATTGTTGGCTTGCTTTTGTAAACGCAACAGTGCTCCACCTGCCTTAAAAGCTGCTTTTTCTGCAATATTAATTTCTGGTTGACGCATATCTTCAGTGTAAAGTTATCATAATCGCTTATCATAACTTTAAAATGTACATTAATATATTTAAACTGAAGACTTTTGAGTAAAATGGTGTTTTTTACAGTTTGCAATAAACACAATGATAAATAACATTCGTTTTGTATTGATGGGTACAACACATGCCGGCAATATAGGGGCTGCCGCCAGAGCCATGAAGACCATGGGAATAAATGATATGGCGTTGGTTAAACCTGAAGGTTTTCCAAGTGCTGAAGCAACTTCCAGGGCCTCTGGTGCAGATGATCTTCTATCAAGAGCTGATATATGTCAGGATATAGATGAAGCGATTAGGGACACAAAGTTGGTCATTGGGACTACAGCGCGAAAGCGACACATGGATATACCAGTAATTGATGCGAGACAGGCTGCTGAGTTATTGATAGCAGAAGCCAGTGTAAATAAGGTCGCTCTGGTTTTTGGCAAGGAACGTTATGGTATGACCAATGAAGAAGTTGAAAGGTGCCATTATTTGGTTCGTTTGCCAACAGTAGAGAGTTTTTCGTCGTTGAATCTTGCAGCGGCAATTCAAGTTTTGGCATATGAGTGCAGAATGGCGACACTTGGAGAAAATCCAAGCAAACACATTGGAACGGTCAGTGATGACCATGTTGATGCTGCAAAAATGGAGAGTTTCTTTAGTCATTATTTTGATGTTATGGAAAAAGCACTTTATTTGCGAAAAGAAGGGCATGAATCATTGAAAACAAAAATCAGATTAATGTATAATCGCATCCGCCCTAAAAAGCACGAGATAGACATTTTAAGAGGCTTTTTAACTAAATTGGATAAAAAATTAAAATAACATTTATTTTTCAATTTATTTAAAAAAAGATATTGACAGAGGCCGGTTTTAAGTTAAAATGCTCGCTCTTAATTAATCCCCAATAGCTCAGTCGGTAGAGCAAGTGACTGTTAATCACTGGGTCGGCGGTTCAAGTCCGTCTTGGGGAGCCATATTTTGAAAAAGGCTGCATTTTTTGCAGCCTTTTTTGTTTTTCAATGAAAAAAAATCAAATTTAAGTTAATATAGCATCCCTTTTGATGTATCTTCATACACATATAAATATATTAATAAACGACAAATAGGAAATATTCATGGCATTTGAAGAATATGATGATTTTGAACAAGAGAAACTTGTCAAAGACTGGATAAAAAATAATTGGTTGACCATTGCTTCAGGTATTGTTTTGGGCTTAGGTGGTGTGGTTGGTATCAACTATTGGAAATCGCAACAACAAGAGAAGCGCTATGAGAAAGCTGCACAGTACAATTCTTTTTCGGAAGTGATGAAACTTTCTGAATTTGATGAGGCTGGAACTATCTTGGCTGATATGGAAAAACAATCAGGCTCAAGCTTTTACACTTATCAAGCGCATCTATTATTGGCCAAAGAATATGTCAATAAAAATGAATTAGAAAAAGCGGCAGCTGAGTTAAAAAGTGTCATTGATGAAAAGCCTGATCAAGTGTTAACTGAGTTTGTTAAATTGCGTCTTGCAAGAGTCTATAATGGCATGCAAAAACATGATGACGCATTGACACTTGTCAACCAAATCTCTTTGGAATCATTCATGTCAATTGCTAAGGAAATAGAAGGTGATGCTTATCTTGCTCAAGGTGAAATGGAAAAAGCACAATCTGCATTTGAAGATTCTATGACCAAAGGTGAAGGGTATTCTGGAAAAAGGAATATCGAAATGAAATTAGAAAATTCATAATTTAATTGAATAATACCTGTCATCATTCATATAGAGAGGCTTATATGCAAAGAATTTTAATTGTTGTAATTTTAACGCTACTTTTCAATGTCTCCTGCTCGATCTTTGATAAAAAAAGTGGCGGCAAGAAAAAGAAGTTTGAACCTGTTAAAATTGAGAAAATTAGCCAACAAGGTGTTTTCAAAAAATTGTGGACCCACAAACTTGAAGGCAGTAAAAAAGCCTATGGTTACAAATTAAAACCACATATAGATAGCCAAAGTGTTTATGTGGCTGATCTTAAAGGTGAGGTAGTGAGGCTGGACTCTGAAACTGGAAAAGTGATTTGGTCAGTTGATTTGAATACTGAGCTCAGTGCAGGGCCTGGAGTTGGCAGTGAAATTCTTTTGTTAGGCACACCTGAGGGTGTTGTTATTGCTTTAGATAAGGATGATGGTCGACAAATTTGGACAGAAAAACTGTCTTCTGAAATTATTTCCCCGCCTGTTATTGACAATCAGATTGCGATTGTCAGAGCTCAAGATGGTCGAGTCTATGCATTAAAGTCAACCAATGGCGAAAGAATGTGGTTGTTTGATACAAATATTCCTAATTTGACCTTGCGGGGTAATTCTGAGCCAGTGATTAGAGCCGGTCGAATTTACATTGGTTTTGATAATGGAAAAGTGGCTGCTATCAAGCAAGAAACAGGTGATATTATCTGGTTACAGAATGTGGTAGATACTAAAGGTAAAACAGAATTGGCAAGAATTGTTGATATTGATGGCGATATGGCATTAATTTCTACGGAATTGTATTTGTCTAGTGCAGTAGGAAAAACCATTGCTGTTGCCACAGAATCTGGACGAGTTATATGGTCAAAAGACAAGGGATCGGCAGCAGGTGTTACAGCATCGAGAAGTAAACTCTTCATTACCGATAATGAATCAAATGTCAGGGCTTTGAATAGAGCCGATGGTACAGAAGAGTGGGTTTCAACACTTTATAAAAATCGATTGCTAACCAAGCCCGTATTCTATTTGGGCGATATCGTCGTAGGTGACTTAGAGGGTTACATTCATGTGCTCGATGGAAACGATGGAACAACCATTGCAAGAGAAAGAATGGGTAAGCTCAATTTCTATACCAATCCAATCAGTTCAGGCTCTATATTAATTGCTTACAATAAGGACGGTACTGTTACAGCCTTTGAGTATTCAAGATAATAGCAGAGACAAATAATTTATGGTCCCGGTAATCGCAATTGTTGGACGTCCCAATGTAGGCAAATCAACATTATTTAATATCCTGACCCACAGTCGAGATGCATTGGTTGCAGATTTTCCTGGATTAACCAGAGACAGGCAATATGGAATTTTAGAGCTTGAAGAGTCTAATGCCATTCTTATAGATACCGGGGGCTTGTTGGGAGATGAGGGTAATTTATCAGAACTGATGAACTCTCAGGTTACAGCCGCTATTGATGAATCGCATTTGATTTTATTTGTTGTTGATGCTAAGGCTGGCATCATGGATGATGATAAAAAGATTTTGTCAAAATTGCGTCAGATAGATAAGCCAATATTGCTATTGGTTAATAAAATAGATGGTCAGGACGAAGATGTTGCATTACTTGATTTTTATCAATTAGGTATTGAATCAATCATGCCCATTGCTGCTGCTCATAAAAGAAATATATCCATTCTACGTGAAGAGTTGACAGATCATTGCCAAAAACTGATTGTTGAAGAAGAGCATCATTTGGCTCAATTTGAGAATAATGGACCAAATGTTGCGATCATAGGCAGACCAAATGTTGGTAAATCAACTTTAGTTAATCGTTTGTTGGGCGAAGATCGGGTATTGGCATATGACATGCCAGGCACAACACGAGATGCTATTTGTTTGCCATTAGAATGGGACGGTAAAGATTATACTTTGGTAGACACAGCTGGGGTAAGGCGTAGAGCTAAAGTTTCTGATACAGTTGAAAAGTTCAGTGTCATAAAAACATTACAGGCCATAGACAGGTCACAAGTTTGTGTATTAATGGTAGATGCACAAGAAGGTATGACTGATCAAGACATGCATTTGTTGGGTTTAATAACCAACAACGCACGTGCTGTTGTCATCGCTCTAAATAAATGGGATCACCTATCTGAAGAACACAAAATAACCGTCAAAGCAGATTTTGCTCGTAAAATGTCTGCATTTTCCTGGGTGCCATTGGTCTATACTTCTGCTTTACATGGCTCAGGTTTAACAGATTTAATGGATAGAGTGGATTTGGTCTATGAATCGGCAACAAAAGAGCTTGATACAAATCAGTTAACAGAGGTGCTTAAGGATGCTTATAAAGGCCATCAACCTGCACTGATTCATGGTCGGTTGAGTAAATTGAAATATGCTCATTCGGGGGGGCGTAATCCACAAAGGATTATTATTCATGGAACAAGAACTGAAGCACTGATGCCTGCCTACATTAAGTATTTGGAAAATCAATTCAGAAAAGCATTCAATTTGCGTGGTGCGCCAATTGTTATGCAATTTAAAAACAGTAAAAATCCTTATAAGGTTAATAAGAAAAAAAATCGGTCAAGTACGCCTAATAGGCGCCATAAATCCATTGATACGACTCCAAGAAATAAGAAATGGTAAATAAAAATAACAACTATTTGACTTCAATTTCCTACTCACAAGCACAAAAAATTATTAAGCAAAAAGCTAAAGAAGTTTTTAATCCTGTCCCAGAAATGACCAATGTGCATGATTGTTTAAACAGAGTTATATCAACTTCTTTATCAGCAAAAATTAACGTTCCTGCATTTGACAACAGTGCAATGGATGGTTATGCCATAAGATATTCTGATTTAACAGAACAGAGACAAGGGTGGTTGGATTTACAAAGTCCACAATATGCCGGTTCCTCAGAGCAACAGGTTTTACTTGAAAACAGCGCCATTCCTGTTATGACTGGTGCTCTGATGCCAGAAGGTGCTAATACTGTTGTTATTAAAGAAAACACTCAAGTGAAAGATGGTAAAGTATACTGTCGAGAAATAGGTAATAAAGGAGATTTTGTCAGGACTATAGGTTCAGATATAAAGTCTGGTAGTCAAATTTTGAATCGATCAGTCCGTTTAAAGGCGCAAGATATTGGACTAATCTCATCAGTAGGTTGTAAAAATTTGGCTGTTTATCCGAAAACAAAAGTAGTGCTTTTTACCGGTGGTGATGAAGTGGTTCAAGTGGGAGATCCTTTGCCGTTGGGAAAAGTATATGATTCTGTTCGACCTACATTGAAGGGACTTTTACAAGCTCAAAACTGTGAGATTGTTCATATTGGTAGTCTTCAAGATGACCCGCAACAAATCAAGGAGCAATTAGATAAATGGGCACACCCAAATACCGTTATCATCAGTAATGGAGGTGTCTCTGCTGGCGACAAAGATTATGTTCTAAAAGTTATGCAAGATTATGGTGAAATTGCTTTTCATAAAGTCAATGTTAAGCCAGGATTTCCATTGCTTTTTGGGCAATATAACAAAGCTTTGTTTTTTGGCCTGCCCGGTAATCCAGTATCTAGTTTTACAAACTTTTGTCAGTTTGTTATCCCGGCACTCCGACTATTGGAAGGAGAGGATATCGCGGAAGCAGGGTTTGTCAGGGCCAGAATGACGGAAAGTTATAAAAAGCAACATTACAGACGCGAGTTTGTTCGTGGACGATTGAGCTATGATGCCACCATAGGGTTCGAAGTGAGTATCAGTGGTAAACAAAGTTCTGGAAGATTTACATCAGTGACACAAGCCAATTGCTTCATTCTATTAAATGAAACTCCTGCAGATTTGAAAGCAGGTGATGAAGTCAATGTGCAAAGATTTGTCGATTTACTCTATCCGCATTTAATATGAATACTAAAACCGTTACCGTTCAAAAAGCTCATGAAATGTGTGGAAAATATAGCGATCATGAAATAATTGATGTAAGGACAGTTATAGAATGTTCCAAAGGGATGGCAAAAGGTGCACAAAATCTATCACTCGAAGAGATTCCTATTAAGGCCAAATCAATTTTAGATTACAGTAAGAAATATTTTGTTATGTGTCAGTCTGGGTATCGATCTAAATTGGCCATCAATGAATTAAGTTCCCTTGGGTTTACTGAGTTATTTCATGTGGACAAAGGCTATCAAGAATGGCTTTTATTGGGGTTGCCTGTATGTATGCTTGATATAAATGAAGCCGATGTGCGGTATGCTCGACATATTCAATTGTCTGGTTTTGGCAAAGATGCTCAAAAAAAATTGTCTACAGCGCATGTCTTGATTGTTGGAGCGGGAGGCCTTGGTTCGCCATGTTTACTATATTTAGCAGCTGCAGGGATAGGCAAAATCACTGTGATTGATAACGATGTCGTTGAGTTGAGCAATTTACATAGGCAAGTGATACATGACACTGAGGCTATTGGTAAACCCAAAGTTGACTCAGTTCTCAGTCACCTTAATGCACTAAACCCAAAGATTGATGTTGAAACAATCAATGATAGACTGACAGCAGCTAATATTGATGAAATCATTAAGGCCGTTAATGTAGTCATTGATGGCAGTGATAATATGAAGACACGCTACTTGGTCAATGACTCTTGTTTAAAGTGGCAAAAACCGATGATTTATGCTTCTGTATATCAATATGAGTATCAAGTAAGTGTATTTGATTTTACACAAAGTCAACAAGCTTGTTTGAGGTGCTTATTTCCAGAAACTGCTGGTTTTGAACCTGAAAACTGCTCATCAATAGGTGTATTGGGAACAGTGCCAGGTATGGCCGGTCTTATACAAGCCACAGAAGTCATTAAATTGATCACTGACATTGGTAACTGTTTACGTAATGTGCTGTTAATTGGAGATGTGCTCACTCATGAAAACAGGACTATTAAATTTGCAATTGATTCCAATTGTGATCTTCACAAATAACATTTTTTTTTAGCATTTTTCTTAAAAATTACACTTTTTTTATAAAAAAACGCACATTTTGCTTTTTTAGTGTGTTTGCTCTAGAAGTGATCCTTATTATGCATCACAACGAACAAACAAATACACATTACAGGTGAATATTATGAAAAACGAAATCAAAAATACAATTAACAACGTGTGGTTAGCAGGTCTTGGAATTGCTTCTTTAGCACAAAAAGAAAGCTTTAAGGTTTATGGCTCTTTGATTAAAGAAGGTAAAACTTTTGAAACTAAATCAAAAAAAACAGTAAAAGATGTTTCAAATGAAGCTGAGAAGAGATTTGATAAGGTTCGTAAGATTGCTGACAAACAATTTAAAAAAGTTGAGAATTTATTTGAGTCAAGAATCGAAAATGTTCTAAAAAAATTAGATATTCCTTCTGTGAAAGATATTTCTGGTTTAAGCAAAAAAGTTGATTCTTTAGTAAAAGAAATCAAAAAAATCGATACTAAGAAAGTTGCTTAATAATTAACTACTCTTAATATCGTTAATAACGTTGCTTTTTCCTCTTCCTCTTTTTTAGCAACGTTATTACGCTAGGTCCCCTATGCAACCAGGGAAGGTTGCATATTTAATTTCTACTTATTCTATTATTGATATCTGTTATGTTAAAATAAACAGATGTTATATCCTAAAATATCACTTAACAACTCAGGTTGCATTCAAGTTTCAGACATTCATAAAGTCTATTGGGAAGAATGCGGCAACCCTAAAGGTAAACCAGTAATTTTTGTTCATGGAGGACCGGGTGGAGGTGTTTCGACTGATACAAGGCGTTTTTTTGATCCTCATAAATATAGAATCATACAATTTGATCAAAGAGGCTGTGGTAAAAGTACTCCACATGCTTGTGTTGAGGAAAACACTACTTGGGACCTGATTGATGATATGGAGCATATCCGTGAATATCTCAGAGTAGAAAAGTGGCAAGTTTTTGGTGGTTCTTGGGGATCAACTTTATCTCTGGTTTATGCAATAACTCACCCACAAAGAGTTTCGGAGCTTATTTTAAGGGGTATATTTTTATTGAGAAAATCAGAACTAAGTTGGTTTTATCAACAAGGTACAAGCTATTTATTTGCAGATGCATGGAAACCCTATTATGAATTCATTCCGGAAGCAGAGCGAAATGATTTGATTAAAGCTTATCATAAAAGATTATTTTGCAATGATAAGGCGTTACAGTTGGAAGCTGCTAAACACTGGTCAACATGGGAAGGGGTAACATCAAATCTAACTGTCGATCCTGATAGATTAGCTCAAACTGGTGACGATGAATTTGCTTTGGCTTTCGCTAGACTCGAGAATCATTATTTCGTTAATAAAGGATTCTTAGAAAGTGATAACTATATCCTTGAAAATATAGATAAGATACGCCATATACCTACAGTAATCATCAATGGCCGATATGATGTAATATGCCCGGTCAAAACGGCTTGTGATTTACATACAGAGTTTCCGGAGTCTGAATTACATATCATTCCTGAAGCTGGTCATTCAGCCTTTGAAAAAAACATTATAAATGCGCTTGTCAAAGCCACTAATAAATTCGCAGGACACAAATAACCTGCAAGGAAATATTAATATGTCATTACACGTAACAGAAGCTGCAGCACAAAGAATAAAAAAATTCATTGAAAAAGACCCAATGGCTAAAGGTTTTAAAGTAAGTATAAAAAAAACAGGATGCTCTGGTTGGGGTTATGAAGTTGAATTACCACATGATTTACATGATGACGATGTGATCTATGAAGATAAAGGAGTACAACTGATAGCGAATAAAGATATTCTGGAGTATATAGATGGAACCATTATTGACTTCGAAAAACAGGGGATTAATCATATTTTCGTTTACAAAAACCCAAAAGCTACGGGTGAGTGTGGATGTGGAGAAAGTTTTACAACCAGCTAAATAAATTGTTAAAAAACCTACATTAAACAATGAACGATTGATGTCTACAACAGTTGCTTAAAGAAAATCAGACATTCAGCAATTATGCAATCATTGTTTTGATATGAACATGATTCTAAGGGCATCAAAAAGGGACGATAAAAAATAGTAATATTGATTTTATAATGCAATTTTTATAGTTAAACTGGCTATCATTAACCACCATGGAACGTTGAAATGGTGTGCTCTTTGTTAACATTATCCTGAATAATAAATGATATCTTCTGAGCCTAACATAGAGAGAACTCACACATCAGATGAGCGATTTTATTTGACTTCAACATAAAATCTTAGAAATACTTAATCGATGCCACGGAATAACTACACAGGTGAGTAAAAAATGATTAAACTCACCAAATCATTGTCAGAAATCTGGCCAATAGCGGGCTAATACCTTATTACCTGCGATTTCTGCCTCAATTTGGCAAGTTTGATGCGTATCATCCATGATATTTAATGCTTTGCGGCCTAACTGAACATTTGTTCCATAAAATTTTTCATTACTTTTTCTTTTGTCATCTAGTTATGCTGAGATCTCTAATAATTATACTTACCAATATTTCCAGAAAACCTGAATGAGAAAAGTTATATTGGAAAGTGACTTTATTATCCAAGAAAAATCATTATCAGAACAAGTGCAATACCAGCCGCTGTGAATAATAAACCTTTTGTGAATATCTTGCTTTTAGGTCTAAACATCCAAAAAGAAGTTATGGCTAAAGTCAATAAAGCTAAGCCGAAAAATATATTAAGCCAATAAAGTGGGTCGCTTGATTTTGCTTTATGTAAATGAGTGAGTTTATTTAATATCATAGGTAATTTTATAACAGTATACTTTGCGTCTCCTGTTTTCTTATTATAAGTACCCTTGTTGAAATATATAAGATCGCCTTCTTCTTTGGTTTTTTTAAATCCTCTGATTTTTAAATTTTTACCAAGGTCCGCGATGGCAACATTCGGGCCAATATTTTTTTCTATAGTGTATTCTTTTTTTAAAAAATCTGTATCTCTGAATATAAGAACAATACCACTGACAGCATACACCATCATGATACCAGCTAAAAAATTACCAAGATATCTATGGGCTATACGGAACTTTTGATTGATTGGCCTTTGATTATTCATATGCTTTATTAGGTTGTTAAAATAAGTCAATTACTATACACCACACTGTTTGATTTTCAAACAATATCGAATAAGGACAATAGCCAGCAATGCTAAATTGATCGTTGTGAAATATGAGATTGAATTTTATCCAGTTTATTTATAAAAAAAACCATTAAAACTTTACAAAAGATAATGAGTGTCTATAATGCGCATCTGCTTTGAATAAGGGTACT
>CAYGTC010000047.1:0-35463 GCA_964352735.1 uncultured Alcanivoracaceae bacterium
ATCTATTTTGCCATTTTCCCCCTAAATTCCATTCTATGATGAAATATTCGGGTTAGCGTTATTCACCTCAATAAAAAAGCGCCTGATTACAGGCGCTTTGATTGTGGTCTTTTATTGACCAATTGTATAAAAACTTTAGTTCACTTCACATCCTGTAACTCTAACATCGTCAATAGTCCAGCCCTCTGGTCTGCCTACAGAGCCATCAGTAACGATGCGGAATCGCACTTGAATATCTGATCCGGCAAAATCATCAATATCTACTGAATTAATTTGACCGGCTTGACTGTCACCACACCATGCATCAGAACCATTGAGTGGCCCGGCATTGAGAGCACCATCGTAAGGGTCATTAATCATTTTATCATTGGTAACTTGTTCAAAAGGACCGCCATTTTGAGAAATTTCAAGTAGGCCACCATCCCAGCAACCGCCAGCTCCTCTGGACTCAAGACTTTGTTGGTTCCAGAAACGTAAAGTGTAAGGCCCATTGCCTGAAGGTACAGAAATAACAGGAGAGGTCAATACATTATCACTGGTGGTATCTTGGTCAGTTGAATTAAAGGCTTGTGCTCCAGAACCAATAATAGTTGATTGTAGCCCCCATGTTGCTGTGCCTTGCAATGCTTCCACTGTCCAACCTTGCATACCATTATCACCAGTTGGTGGCGCTATCGAACTCTCAAAGCCAGAAGAATAAATCAAATCAGCGGCCTCAAAATTATAGGTGGTCAAATCAACTTGTGATACTCCGATTGGACAATCGCCCGCTGCCACTTCTGTACTGAAATTGAATACAGGTGAGGTATTACTTCCACAAGCATTATTAACTCTGATTCGCCAATAATATTGTGTTGACGTGTTTAATGCTTCAGTAAGGGTATGTTCAGAATCAGTGGTACTTGCTGAATAGTCAATACTGGTGAAATTAGGGTCGTCATCAATTTCTAGAATGTATTCGCCCCCTTGTGCCGAAAGTCCCCAAGTAAAGGTATTCATGACATCCACGTCAACCTGATCATTATTTGGACTGGTCAATACCACCGCTGAAGGATTTTCATCAAAAACATTGAGCGTCAGTGTTCTTGTTTTTGTGCCAGTTGTTGATGTCGCATTCAAATCAAATTGATGTGAACCCAATGCCACCGATGACATGTTTAAAAGGTTGAGAGAAGACTTGTTGCCTGGAATAACCGGATTTCCTGTAAATTCTTCAATGGCACCAGTTGGTAATCCAGTGGTAGAGAACGTTACAGGATCCTCGAAAGACAAAATTGAACTTGCAAAAAGTCCATATGAAGCTTCATTGGGTGAGCAGACTGAAAGTTCAGTTGGTATGATGTCCATAATGAAATCAGGTTGTAGCGCACAGTTTGAACAAACCAGTGCAAAGTCCTGATCGGTTTCATCTCCACTATAAAATACCCCATCTCCTGATATGCTGGTGGCTTTGACTGTAATTGTTGCTGAACCCCCAGGGTTATTGATGAAAACATTCTCCATATTATTCAATAAATCAGAGCTGCCACCTGTGACTGATGTACCGTTATCAAATACATTGCCTAAATAATCATTAGATCCGCTGCTGACTTCTAAATCAAGGTTGTTGACCAATGCTGGATTAGCGCCAACTGCACCTGGTGCATCAGACCATACCAATGTCACTTTTAAAGGCTTACTGGGATCAACAATACCAACAGTGGTTTGCCATTGTTCGCCACTATTGTTCAACACATTTTGTTGGTCAAACAATTCAAAAGGTGTTTCGGGTTGAAAAAGATTTTTCAGATTTATGCGTCCCCAACCTTCGTTAAAGTTAGGAATGGGTCCAGAAGCATTGTCTGTTATGTCAACTGCTGTATTGATTAACAGGGCTTTACCCATAGCTACCGAAGGATTCACACCTGCATTGTTATCGCGCCACCAGTCAGTGATCAGAACCAGTGCTCCCGAAACATGCGGTGCCGCCATACTGGTACCAGTACAAAAAGAATATAAGTTATTGGTGCCTGTGATGGCGGTGCCACATGATCCACCATCATTATTTCGGGTTGAACCGACCCTTTCTCCAGGTGCTGCAATAGTTGGTACAAACCTTCCGTCAACAGAAGGCCCTCGGCTAGAAGAATTGTACATGGCATCAACATTATCACTGACGCGCCAAGTTTGTGTGCCAGCAGTAACGATGACATTTTTTGCTTCTTTTGGAGCGGTCAGTGAATTGGCTCCGGGGCCTGAATTTCCGGCAGAAAATACCCACATGAATTCTTCAGCAATATCGGTGGTATCAAAATTGCCATCTCTTGAAGCAAAATCAATGGTCCGTTCAGAGGATTGGTATCCATGATTGATACCTTCTCCTGAGGTCCAGCTGTTATTGGAGCCAACAGCTCCACCCAATACAGCTTGTTTGGATAGCTCTTGCCATCCACCTGCTGGAGGCCATGATGCTTGGGTGCCACAAATTGGGTTTTGTGCGAAAATGGAATAATTGGGTGCAACGCCCAATCCATATAAATAACCATCGCTGTCTGCAAAAACACCTGTTGCATCACCACCAATGATTCCAGCTACATGGGTTCCGTGACCGCCGCTTGCTGGATCATCTCCTGGATTGGTTTCGTTACAACCAGGATAATTGTGCCCGCCAACAATGCGCGAGTTTAAATCGATGTGTGTATAATCGACGCCAGTATCGGTGATTGCCCATGTGACGCCAGTACCATCCAAACCAATGGTGTTGAGCCAATTCTCATACATGGGTAATGGCTGACCAGTAGCATCAATATTGCCAGCAATGGTTTGAGAAGAACTTTCATCATCTGATTTTGGCTTGGCGCCAATGTAGCCATACCAGACCACCTCAGCAATGTCTTTTATTTTGGTTATGTCATTGGCATTGATGCGAATAATTGCATCATACATTTTTTTATCGGGTTGTGCAGGGTAGTGGTGCAATACTTCGGCTCCAATGCCCTTTAATTTATTGACGATTGAATCAGGTGAGCCTGAATTATAGAAATGTACATCGACATTGCTGATTATGCCTGAGCGTCCTTTGAGATTGGGGCTTTGGCGAAAGTCACGAGCAAAATGTCCAGCCCATCGCACATGACTGTTGTTTTCAGTTGCTCTGAGGTGTTCTGTAGACCCCCAAACCAGATAGGTATTATCTGGATAGTATTGTATGAGTGTTAAGCCTTGGCTTTTTAAATCATCCAACCAGTTTTGTTTAATGTGGTCATCAAATTGAACCAAATGCAAACCTTGTTCTTCAGCATTCAATGATGGTGTGTTATTGCTGACGGGCAATTGAACTACTGGATCAAAATGGTAGTTGAGAAATTTGATGTATGATTTGTTGGATGCAGCATTAGCGCAAACATTGAATAATAGAATGGAAAGTAAGATGTGTTTCACAATGAGCTCCCAGAAAATGAATATAAATTATACGTTGTTTACAATTTAAATCAATATTTTAGTTAGTGAGTAAATAAAGTACCATGGTTTTTCTTTGTTATGCTAAAACAACATAATATGGCTAAAAATAGAGACTCAATTTTTATTTTTAAATGGGATTATTGTTTAAAAATCGTTTTTTATGTACATCACTAGAATATTTCGTTAATTTGTTAGTTATGTTGAAGTCTCTAATAGTGACTTTACTCATCATGAAACAATACGCCATTTAAAAAAATAGTTAAATCACAATTAAAATGAAGAAAATACAAATATCAACGCTATTAAAAGCTGGAACTCTAGCCTTATTATCACTCGGCTTGATGTCATGTCATACAATCCCAAAGTCAAAAACCATTGCATTTAATAAAAATGGCACTTTACAGCTTACTCAAAAAGATTTATCAAACTGGTTATTAAAAAATCCTAAAGAAAAATACAGTACTAAAGAACTTCAGATTAAATTGTATTTTGTAGAAAAATACCTGATATCACAAAAGCATTTACTGGTTAATGAGCTGATAAAAAAAATAAATTTTGATCGTGAATTAAGCTTGTACAGGAATACCATTGTTTATTACAAAAAACGCATTAAATTAAAGGCACACATAGACCAGAATCAATTCGATCAATATTTTTTAACGATGAAAAAAAATGAAGCTTTAAAGTCAAATAAAAAACGAATCTATCAAATTTATATGAAGTACCCATTGAATTCCACCTTGAATGAAAAAAATATGTTGGCTAAAGAACTACAGGGTATTCGATCTAGTATCCACAACTTAGATGATTTTAAACACAGTGCGCAACTTTATTCAGATTCACAATCTCGGTTGAAAAAAGGCTTAATTGGTAATATTTATCAAGGTTTTTTTAAGAATAAATTAAATGATATCATCATGCAAATGAATCCTGGAGAACTCAGTGATGTTATCGTTACCAAGACAGGATTGCATTTGTTTTATTGTGAAAGTGAAATACCTGTAAACATCAGAAGTGACAAATTACTCAAGGAAATTTTAGAAAGGAATTTAATCAATATTGACTTTGAGTCAAAATGGGCAGATTTTAGAAAGGATACTTTAGATAGCATAGACATACAAATTAGCTGGGAAAATGTTTTCAATGACAACAATGATGCTATTGTTGCAAATACTGAATTATTCTCAATAGCAAAACAGCAGTTAATGTGGTTAATGAATGAAGATATTCATTTGAAAAATCACAGAAAAGAAAATATAACTCAATCGATACAATCCTACTTTTTTAGTAAACACCTTTATGGCTTATTAGATATCAATCAAAAAAACAAATTAATCAAAGATGCCTTATTTCACTATGAAAAAAACATTGCAGCCAATGTAATGACTTATTTTATTAATAAAGAATTGAAGCCAGCTACAGAAATAGAGCTGATTGAGTATTATGATCAAAATCAGAACAAATACATTAACCCAAAAAGTGTTAATTTTTCTTTCATTGCTCTGCGCTTTGATGAACAAAATAAAAAAGACACTTATTTAGTCGCCGAAGAAATTTTAAATAAGCTGTATTCGGGCACACCATTTGGTTTGTTCGCGAAACAACATGCGCTTTTTGAAAAAAGGTTTCCCAAGGGGCGTGTCTATTCAATGGCTGAAAGAAATATCTCTAAAGTATTTGGTGTTAATGTCCATAAACAAATTAACCTAATGAAGGTTAACGAAACCAGTAAAATTGTTGAATCTAAATCCGGCTATTTATGGATACTAAAATTACATTCAATTGAAGATCCAAGACCATTAAATTTTGATGAATCCCTACAATTCCTGAAAAAAGATATGGGCAAAGTCAAGCTAAACACCATTCAAAATAATATCATAGAAAAAATTATTGAAAAACAGGAAATAACCATCAATCTAGCTTTATGACTTGTAAAATTTTAATACCGATAGTTTTATAATTGACTAGAACTTTGGATGAAATGGTCTAGATTAGCATTATTGATGATGACATCGTTTAAATGTTCGGTTTTTATTTTTTCATAAAGCGCAGCTGAGTTTGCTTTAATATAAGAATCGATGACTTGATCTTTGACTTTAGCCAAAGATTGGTTTTGAGCTGGTTTTTTATCCAATAGTTTTAATATAAAATAATTGTTTGCTGTGGTAAAAGGGCTAGAGTATTCATCCTTATTTAATTTAAAAGCATGATTTATTATTTTTGTATTGATTTGCTTTAATTGATTGATATCAAGAAGGCCTGTTCGATAGACTTTGCCATTTAATTCACTTGCTATCTCACTAAATGTCAGCTCTTTATTGTTCAATTTAGATATAGCATTCTCTAAAAACAGCATAAGGTTTTTGTTTTTTGGCAGCTGTAATATTTCTAAGTTTAATAATACTGATGAACTGAATCTCTTCTGATTTTCATTAAAATAGTCATTTATTAATTGTGGGTGTTGAGTAACATGGTTTGTCATTTCGATAGGCATAATGTGTTCAATAAGCAGTTTATCCTTTTGAGCATTTAATGAAGTTTGATTTGTTAAGGTGATAGATGAGTTTAACATATGCTGATATATGACTTCTTTATAGGCTATTTCTTGTAATAATTGGATAGGAAAATCTTTTTCTATGAGTATGCCTTTTTCCGACTTTATTGAATTTAATTCAACATTTAATTGAACAAGCTTCATTGAAAAATTTCCCACTTGTAAAACCACATATTCAGGATGAAGCAGCTCTTTTGAGGTGTATAATTCTTCTTTAGATATGATTTTAAAATTATCTGGTAAAGGTATTTCGGATGCTAATTCTTTAATGACACTTAAAGATTTATTGATATAAAGGTCTTTTTTGATTTTTGACTCAGCGGCTTCTAAAGAATAGTTTTTTTCTACTAAAATATCTGTAATCAAGAACAAATGAAATCCATCTTTGGTCTTTACAATTTCGCTGACCTTATTTTTTTCTAATGAAAAAACCAGATCATCAAAAGATTGAGACAACTCTCCCTTTTTGAGAGTCCCAATAAGACCTTTATTATGTCTTGATTCTGAATCAGAATATTTTTCGGCCAATAACATAAAGTTTTCACCATTCAATACTCTTAATTTAACGCTTTCTATCTCTGCTTTAGTTTTAGCTATATTTTTATCGTCCTTAATTGATTTAAATAGATGATTGACAGTCCTCTGTTCTGGCAAATTAAACTCATCTATATGTTCATTATAAAAATTTTCAATATCTTCATGAGAAATCGTTACTTGGACACCAGCGTTTTTAATATATTGACTCGAATACCATTCTCTTTCAAGCTTAATAACTTTTTCTCTAAACTCTGCTGATTCACTGAGGTTAATATTATTCGCTTTTTCTAAAAGTTTTTTTTCTAAAATTAACGTTTCTATCTGAGAAGACAGCCATTGCCTTGATTGGCTACCATTCCACCGAGAATGTGCTGGTAAACGCTTTAGATGATTGGATAAATCGTTAACAGTTATACTTTGATCTCCATAACTTGCGAGAATCTCAATGTTGATTGAATCATTGTCAATAGTTTCATTGGGTTGATTACATCCCGTTAGACACAAAATTAAGATGATAACTATATGTATTTTCATAGCGGAGTTAATAACGTGATGGCTTGCTTGGTTTTTTCATGATGAGGTGCAATGGCTTTCATATGTAATACTCTTTGTTCAGCCTCTGAAACATTATTTTCCTTTATTAATAATTCTACTAAAGCATAATGTGCTGGAAGATAAAGATCGTCTAAATCAATGGCTTTTTGGATTTGAATTTTAGCTGCCGCTCTGTCATTGACTGAGTTCAAAAACACGCCGTAATTATAACGGCTTAATTGGTGAAAAGGGTTGGTAATAATGGCTTTTTTAAAAAGTTCTTCTGCATTGGCAAATTCGCCAAGTATTGAATAACAAATGGCTAAATCATTCAAAATTCTAATATTGTCCTGTTGAACAGCTAATATGCTATTTAAACGGTTTTTACGTTCTTGAAAATCACCTTCTTGAGCAGCGATCATGGCGAGAAAATAGTCAATTTCGATAGTGTATTCTAAGTTGTTACTTTGCTTAAATAGTTGCTTTGCTTTAAAGTTATCACCTTGCATGAATGCAATACGAGCCAACAAATCCAGTTTTTTGGCTGGGTCTAATGTTCCATAACTGCTCTCAGGCAATGCTTCTAACAACGCTTGTGATTGTTGGTAATCACCTAACATCATTAACGATTGGACTTTTAATTCTAAGTAAGCGAGATTTTGTTCATCGTCTAACAACAAAGCATCAAGATATCTGATCGCCTCAATATGTTTTTCTTTAAAGATTAAATTTTTAGCATGCGAATAAGTACTTATTGTTGTTATGTGTTTTTGAGGAGGGTCTCCTTGATCATTTAAAACTTCAATAATTTCATCTACAGCATTGCCCGTTGATTGAATATAGCCCAAGCCTCTGAGCGTATTTAATGTATTACTGTCTAAATTAACTGAGTTGGATGTACTTCTTGCTACCTGATATTCATCTAGATAGTCTTGTAAATCCTGCTTCATTGATGCTGCTAATTGAGGTTCTTCATCAACAAGATTATTCAATTCTTTTTGGTCATTAGCAAGGTTGTAAAGTTCTTTTTGAGGCCCATAAATATATTTGTAGTCGTTTTTTATTAGGCTTCTTTGTTCACCCCAACTGCGACTGAATCTTGGCGATAGGGTTTCAGCATAAATTTCTCTATTCTCATTTGCTTGATTATTGGTGGTTGGTAAAGTTTGGCCTTGTATGTCATCTGGTATATCTATACCCAATTGATCTAAAACAGTTGGAAAAATATCAATCAATCCAACCCATTGCTTAACTCGGGTGTTGGCAAAGGCTTGGTTGGGGTGTTTAATAATTAAGGGGACATGCAGTGTACTGTTATACACCAATAATGAATGAGTAGACTCATTGTGTTCATTGTTGCCTTCTCCATGATCCGAGGTAAAGACTATCAATGTATTATCATAAATATTTAAACGTTTTAGTTGTTCAATGACTTTCCCAATGTTTTCATCTGCATAGGCAATTTCACCCCGATATAAATCATTGACAAAAGTTTGATCGTAAGGGGCTGGTGGCTCGTGTGGATGGTGGGGATCAAAATAATGGATCCAAGCAAAAAATGGGGTTTCGTGATTGTCTTGGATCCATGGCATGATGGTTTCATTGACCTGAGCGGCATTTCTTTCGTCGAAAAACAAGGTGCTTTTGGGGAGAGTTCTCTCACCAAACATATCTTCATATTTTACTGCGATATGCTCATTAAAGTAATCAAAGCCTTGATTGATGCCAAACTTAGATGTCAGTGGGAACGAGGCAATGGTAGCGGCTGTTTTATAGCCATTTTTTTTTAAAATTTCAGCTAATGTTAGTTGCTCACTTGTTAAATTGAATAAGCCGTTATCTCTGACCCCATGTACAAACGGGACTTTGCCGGTCATAATACTGGAATGGCTTGGGAGGGTTATTGGTATAGATGATAAAGCGCGCTCATAAACGATACCATCATCAGATAGATCGTCTAAATGTGGAGTGACTGATTTTTGATCGTAGCTACCAATATGATCAGCTCTGGTGGTATCTAATGTAATAATTAAAACATTGAACTTCGGTTGAGATTGATGGCATCCAATCAAGTATAATCCCATCAAAACGCAAACAAAAAAATAACGGACCCGAAGGTCCGTTAGTCTAGAAATTTTCATGATTAAACGCTTAATCAATTTCAAAATTCATCAGCTCTACAGGTACCGTATCCGATAACACATTACCACTGACTCTAATAATGGCATTAAGATTGGGTATTGATGTTAATCCAGTACCACTAATATCGTTAAGGCTGACTGCATGGAAACCTTGACCATTGACAGAATTGGAATCAACGGCAACAACATCTTGTGCAGTACCAGCAGCTCCTCCAGCAGCATCACCTTGCCATACGCCAATGATAAATGGTCCATTGCTAAAAGGTAAACCAACAGTCACGGTATTTAAGCCCAATGCCAATCCTCCTTGATTAAATGAAGATATACCATTTGCTGTCCCACCATCGCCTGGATCTACAGTGAATACAGTCAAAAAAGCAGCTGTACCATTTATACCTGCCATATTTACTGTTATCATTGTTACAGAGCCTGTATCTTCAACGGGGTTTATGGCTCCTGCCATACCCGCAGCAGGATTAAAGCCTGTATTAAAACGATTCCCGAACGATTGACTACCTAGACCAGGGTTAGTAGCGATAGCTGCACCAGTATCGTAAGTGATATTGGTTCCAGGAACCCTCATAATATTAGCTTTTTTTGAAGTTTTGATTGCATTATTAAGTTCTGGTAACAATCCAGCAACACTCATGTCCTTGTAGGTAGAATTATATCTTCTTCTTTCTGTTACATTTTCTTGTTTAAATATAATTTTACGAAAAGCCATTCTTTCTTCAACCGACATGGATTGCATAGATTGATGGTCTGCTAAGATTTGTTGTTCTAAAGCCGTCAATTCCGCCTGTGCGATACCCATACCCATTAAAAGTGTTGATATTAAAAGCATTGATAAATTTTTTATTTTCTTCATTTCACTATTCCCCACAAAACTATTTGATAATGATCGTATATTTATACTAATTAATTGTCAATAATAAGTACTAAACAAAGCTTTCAATGTATTGTTTAGTGGTGTTTAAATCTAAAAGCTACGGTAAGCATTGATTGTAAATAACTTTTTAATTAGTAAAATGTGGTATGCAATATTTTATCAACACAAGCCACACCAATAAGGTGATCTTTATATTATTTTATACTTTACTAATGATAGGTTGTAATCAGAACAATTCCGAACAAATAAGCGCACCTCAAATATTTACCAATATTGCATTGGATTCAGGGCTGGATATCGTTCATAAAAATGCCATGAGTGGTCATCATTATTTTTTTGAAACCATGGGGCCTGCTTGTGCTTTGTTTGATTATGATAATGATGGTGATTTAGACCTCTATATTGGGCAAGGAAACACCATTGCGCTTAATACAGATTTAACTGTTTCAGAAACTGGTAGGCTTTACAGAAATGATTTGCAAGATAACAGTATTCACTTCACAGATGTGACAGAGTCTAGTGGACTTATTTCAAGCAATTATAGTATGGGTATAGCTGTTGGTGACATTAATAATGATGGTTATCAAGATGTTTATCTTACCAATTTTGGGTCTAATAATTTATACATCAACAACACCGACGGTACTTTTAAAGACATCACTGACTCCTCTCATGCCAATGTTCGCTCATGGTCAATGAGCGCCTCTTTTATCGATATTAACAATGATAATTTATTAGACCTATATGTAACCAACTATGTAGATTACAGTATTGCAACGCACAAAGATTGTACAAATGAAACAGGCCAAATTGAATATTGCGGCCCTTATGCGTATCCCTCTCTTGAGGACTCGCTGTTTTTAAACCTTGGCAGCAATAAATTTCAAGACATATCAAGATCAAGTGGCATTTTTACAAAGGGGGCTGGGCTGGGAGTAGTTTCAGGGGATTTTAACTCTGATGGCTTAAATGATATCTATGTGACTAATGATGGAGAATATAATTTCTTATGGATAAATCAAGGCAATGAAACATTCATCAATGACAGCATGTTTCGTGGTAGCGCTGTTAATAAACATGGCAGCCCTGAAGCCAGTATGGGTGTTGATATGGGTGATGTTGATAATGATGGAGATTATGACCTATTTATGACACATTTATTGAATGAGACCAATACACTTTATCTTAATTCTGGCAAGGGGTATTTTAACGACGTTACCAGTGAGTTTGGGCTAGCCGAGCCTTCTAAAGGGTACACAGGCTTTGGCGTTGCCTTTATTGATTACGATAATGATGGCTGGTTGGATCTATTGGCAAGTAATGGAGAGGTTCGTAAAATTCAACAACAAGTTAATGCAGGGATCAAATTACCTTTAGCTCAACCGAATCAACTATTTAACAATCAAAAAGGATCTTTCCGTGAGGTCATAAATCACGTTGACGATTTGCAGATAGAAAAAGTGAGCCGAGGGCTGGCCATAGGTGATATTGATAATGATGGCGATACGGATGTATTAATAAGCAACATCAATGATCATCCGCAATTGTTAATTAATAATGTTGGTCATTTAAATAATTGGATCGGTTTACTATTAGTCGGTAAAAACAATAAGGTGATGATAGGCTCAAAAATCATAGTCACCAAAAAAGATGGTACTAAAATTTTTCGCATGTCAAGAAGTGATGCAAGCTTTGTTTCGGCAAATGACCCTAGAATTTTAGCCGGTTTAGATGATTATAATGATACTGTAGATATTGAAGTTCAGTGGTCTGATGGCAAGATTTCACGTGTGCTCAATTTACCAACCAATCAGTATCATAAAATATCTGATCAACAGACTGAATTGCTGGTCCAATGAAGGTTATTACTGTTTTCAAATGGACTTTCATTGTGGTTATTATTTCTACATTGACAGCCTGTGAACAATCATCAAATACAGTAAATAATATTCATTTACCAGATTTGCCCCTAAATATTAATACGGCTTCTTTTGAGCTTATTGTTCGTAATCAAATTCAAAAGCACATTGATTACATAAATGTGACCAAAAAACATACCGATGAGCCAATTAAAATTGGCTGGGCCGTTGGGCAGCTATGCAAAACCTATAAGGCCTATAAATTACATTTAGCAACCATTGATTGCTTACTTAATGCCATCAATTTAAATCCCCAAAACTATGAATGGCATTATTTACTTGCAGATGAATATAATATCCAAGGTGGCTATGAAAATGCCATCAAGTTTTACACAATAGCTCATGATTTAACTGATTACTTACCTGCTGTTATTGGCAAAGCAAAGGCATTGATATTAAAAAATCAATTTAATGATGCAGAGCTCATACTCAATAAACTCTTATTAGAATATCCAGAGCACCCCTTAATTTTATATAACCTATCAACGATTCTTATTCATAAAAAGGATTTTAAACGTGCTGAAAAGTATTTGCTAAAAATACTTGAAACTCAACCCAATGCCTACCAGCCCCATTATCAGTTGGGTCAACTCTACTCCCAAAAGATGGATAGAGAAAAGGCGAGTTACCATCTTGATAAATTATCAAATAATTATTATAAAAGAATAAACATATTTTCCAAAGACCCTTTATTAGAATCGGTTTCTGAATTTAATATTGGATCTCAATCGATGTTGACTAAGGCTAAAAAAGCCTTAGCACTTGGCCAATATAAAAAGGCCGTCAGGCTCTTAAAGCAAACGATAAATATCAACCCAACTAAAAAAGCGGCACAATATAATCTAGCCGTTGCTTATATTCAAACCAAGCAAAATAATCTTGCACTGGAACTTTTGTTGGCATTAACTAAAACTGATATGAGCAACGATAGACTCTTTGCACTCATTGCAAAAATATACCAAAAACAACAAAAATATGGGTTAGCGATAAGCAATCTTGAACACGCTATCCAGTTAAATTCCAATGATTCAACGCACTACTTAAGTTTAGCAGATGTATTTTATATCATGAAAAATTATGATCATGCCGATAAATATTATCAGGCGTCAATAAATTTGGCCCCCAATCAAAGCAGAGCAACGCTCAAGCTGGCCCGTTTAAATATCATTACAAAAAAGAACCCTGTTGAGACCATTTCTCTATTGAAGAATAAAAAATATTCTGGTTATTTAGAAGTGGTAAGGTTAAATATGTTGGCTCGTTCGTATATGCCAAACAAATTAAATGATGCGAAATTAATTATTGCTGATTTAGAAACACCTTCAAGTTTAATCTCACTGACAACCAAGGCTATGTTTTATGCTTTTCAAGGTGATTTTAACAAGGCCATTAGCTTACAATCTAAAATCATTGAGCTTTCTAAAGACCATAATAATGAAATGATCAATAAAACAAGATTAGACCACTATAAAAATAATCAGTTACCCACAGATTTTTGGTCAACAGTTGAATGGTAATGGATACAGTAAATTTGGTTTTACTGTTGCTTGCCAGTTTAATTGTTAATGCGTGGATATAAAGTTAAATGGGTATTGAAGTTTGTGAATTTATTTCTTTTTCCTGCGCACATAAGACCTGATGTTTCTCTTTACGGTTTTTTCTTTCATCTTGAGGCTGAAAAAGTCAAATAACATGGCAAAACCAAAAACTGCCATACTACTCCATACATAAAAGGCATAACCGCCCATGTTAAAGAACTCATTCATTATTTTTTTCCTCTGTGACCAATGTTTGTACCCATTTTTTGTGTTGTTCAGTTTCAAGCAAATGGATTCTGGCACGTTTCAGCATGGAGTATCCATAATACAATTTTGTGGCTATGGCCATGGTTAATAATGGTCTTAGCATATCCCAGGTGATTTTACTTTCTCCTGTTAATGATACCGTTGTGCCTTGATGAATGGATGACCACCATTTGACTGAGTAATGGATAATGGGTAAATTGACCAGCCCAATCACTGCGACCAAGGCTGCCATGCGTGCCGCTTTTCTGTTATCTTCGTCAAAGGCACTGTATGTTGCCATGATTCCTATGTACAGAAACAACAGTAACAGCTCTGAGGTCATGCGCGCATCCCACTCCCACCAAGTGCCCCACATGGGTTTGCCCCATAAAGAGCCACTGGCCAATGCAATTAAGGTAAACCAGGCACCAATTGGCGCAGAGGCCATCAATACCGCTTCTGCAACCTTCATGCGCCAAATAATGGTGACCAAACCAGCGATACCCATGGCAGCATAGATAAACATCGACATCCAAGCAGATGGTACATGCACATAAATGATGCGAAAACTATCGCCTTGCTGATAGTCTGGTGGAGCGACAGCTAAACCATCATAAAGGCCAATAACAGTCAATATGATCGCCGAAATCAATAACCACGGGATAAAATAACCGGCTATTCGATAAAAATGCGGTGGTGATCCCAATTTGTGATAAAGCGTTACTATGGCATTTGTTCTTGTTTTTTTCATAACAGTGGTGATTATTCCAAATTTATTCTGATGGCTGCAGCAGCGGCAAAAGGTACTAAGGTGATGCTGAGTATTAATATACCTGTCAATAGCATCAAATGTTGGTGAGCCGAGTTACCCAAGGCGCTTTCGACTACTGCTCCAGCACCAAAAATTAAAACAGGTGCTAAAAGGGGCATGACCAAAACACTCAGTAGTAACCCACCATGTTTTAAACTCATGGTTAAAGCAGAACCGATCGAGCCGATTAAACTGAATATGGGTGTACCAACCAGCAAAGACAAGAATAATATACCATATGAGTGGTTAGGTAAATGCAATAAAATGGCTAAAATTGGAGAAAATAACACCAAAGGCAAACCCGATAATAACCAGTGTGCCAATACTTTAGCCATCACAGATAAAGGCAGCGGATAAGCAGTTAATACATAAGACTCGATTGAACCATCATCGTGATCATTCTTGAAAATATGATCCAGTGTCAATAAACTGGCCAGTAACGCCAAAATCCAGATGACTGCGGGGGCAATCAGTGCTAAGGTTTTTGCTCCACTGCCTAAACCCAATGGAAACATGGTTACCACCAACAATTGAAAAACCACGGGTTGATAGATTTGAGACTTTTTCCTAAAACCCAGTATTAAATCCCTTTTAACAATGGCAAAAAAAGGGTTCATGATGCCCCCTTCAATATGATGTTGTGCGTGGCGATAGCATGAATATCCTGATTGTCATGCGCAGTGATGATTAATAAACCATTGTGATTCAGGTGGTTCTTTAAAATTTCCACTAACCAATTGCAACCCGCAACATCAAGGTTAACAAAGGGTTCATCCAAAATCCATATTGGGAAATTGACCATCAACAATCGAGATAAGGCCAATCGTTTTTTTTGCCCTGCTGATAAACTACCAGCCATTTGGTACTCATAACCAGCCAACCCAACTTGTTCGAGTGCCTGTTCTACTTGTTGCTGTGAAACTTTAACGCCTTGTGTTTGCAGGAACAGTTGTAAGTTCTCCAAACAGTTAAGGGCTTTTTTATTGCCGCTTTTGTGACCAATGTACATGGATTGTTGATACCAATGTGCTCTATTCTCATTGAGGTCTTGCCCTTCAAATAGGAATTGTCCTTCTTGAGGGGTGTTTAATCCAGCAATGGACTGTAGTAAAGTGGTTTTTCCAATGCCATTGGGGCCACTGATCAATAGGCAATGTCCTTTTTTTAAACTAAACGACACGGGTTCAAATAAAGGCTCATAACCTTTGTGGCAACTGATGTCATTGGCTTGGATTGTTGTCATGATTAAGGCGAGCTGGCGAAATTAGGCATTCTTTCAAATAACATGCTAAAGGACAAGAAATATTGCTGCTTTATTGGCATCATGAATAGTTGTCCAACATGTTCTGCACGATTGTGGTTACTTTGTTTTTCAGAGGCTCAGGGCTTAAAACAGTCATGTTTTCGCCATATCTGAGTATGTCCATGATCAATTCCATGTCTTTATTGTATGGGATTTCTAAAAATAATGAACCATCTCTGAGGAAGCTGATTTTTTGATTAGAGTGCCATTGTTCTTTTGCCACCCACTGACTGATGGCAGGAGAAACTTTTATGCGGGCAATATCACGTGGGGCACCAGAAAATATACCATAGGAACCACTGAAGTGTTGAGACATTTGTTCTTCAGTGACTTCCAAACATTTTTCATTGAGCACCTGACAATTCTGAATTTGTTCTAAAGCAAAACTTCTGATGCCTGACCTGAGGTGACACCAGCTGTCCAGATACCAAGCATTTTTATAATTGGTCAGTTTCAATGGTGATATCTCTCGTGTGGTACTGCTGTTGGTTGAACGGGCCAGATAGTCAATTTGTATGCGTAAATTATCTTGTAAGGCTGTAAAAACATCTGAAAACACTCGGTTATCAGCTTTTCGTGATAATGCATAAATAATCTGTACGTTTTTTTTGTCTTGTATGCCGTGTTCTTTCAATAGTGCACTGATGTTTTCTAATAATCTTGATAATGGCTTCTTTAATAAGCCTGTTTGTATGTCCTCCAGTAAATGACTGGCCATCAATAAGGCTTCAATTTCATCAGATTGTAACCGTAAGCCGGGTAATTCAAATGTACTGTTGTTCAGGTAATGAATATTACCAGTAGCCATGTCGGTTTCGATGGGAGCACCATAGCCATCTCTTAAATCACTGATGATTCGATAAACAGTGGCTATTGAACAGTTGAGTCGTTCCGCTATGGTTTCCTTACTGATTGGAAACCGAGCGGCTTTCAACATTTGGTCAAGTAGATAGATTTTGTCTTGTTTCTTCATGTGCTCAAAGCATCTAGGTTTTTATATTGTTCAAGAGATTCGGGATTGGCCAATGCATCGGTGTTATTGACTGGTTTGTTGTGAATAACATTTCTGACTGCAATTTCAACAATTTTGCCACTGAGGGTTTTGGGAATAGCACTGACTTGAATCACTTTAGCAGGAACATGTCTGGGCGTGGTGTTTTTTCGTATTGTACTCTTGATTTTAGCAATCAATTCATCATTTAATTTCAGCTTATCTCGCAAGATGACAAATAAAACCACTCTGACATCATTGTCCCAGTTTTGTCCTACAGCAATGCTTTCACTCACTTCTGATAGATTATCAACCTGTCGATATATTTCAGCAGTGCCAATGCGGACACCTCCGGGATTGAGTGTGGCATCAGATCGACCATAAATGGTTAAGCCATTATTTTCCGTGATTTTTGCCAAATCTCCATGGCACCAAATGTTATCAAATTTTTCAAAATAGGCACTTTTGTATTTTTTATGATCGGGATCATTCCAAAATTTAACCGGCATGACAGGAAAGGGTGACAAGCAAGACAGTTCACCGGTTTCATTCATGATGCTGTGACCTTCATCGTCTAAAATGGCCACATCCATGCCCAATCCTAAACATTGAAGTTCCCCTTTGTAGACAGGTAAACCCGGATTGCCCAAAGCAAAACAAGAACATAAGTCAGTACCACCTGAAATAGAAGACAAACAAACATCTGATTTCCATTGTTGATATACATAATCATAATTTTCTGGCATCAATGGTGAGCCTGTTGAAAAAATGGTGGTTAAGTGTGTGAATTGTCGATTATCTTTGGGAAAGATGGCAGCTTTTTCAATGGCTGATATCCATTTGGCACTGGTGCCAAAATGTGTAATGTCATTGTCATTGACAATGTCCAACAAGCGATTGCCATCTGGATAAAAGGGCGAACCATCATAAATAAACAGTGATGCTCCAACAGTCAGTGTTGAGACCATCCAGTTCCACATCATCCAACCACAGGTTGTGAAATAAAATAGGTGATCATTTTCTGTCACATTGCTGTGTAGCATCAATTCTTTTTTATGTTGTAGAAGAATGCCACCAGTGCCATGTACTATACATTTGGGTTTGCCAGTGGTGCCTGATGAGTAAAGAATATACAAAGGATGATCAAACTCAACGTGTTCATAATGCACTTCAGTATTGTGATTATTCATGGCATCATTCCAGCCAATAAAATGCTCATCAACGTGATCTTGCCAGTCATTGCCAGCAAATGAGATAACCACTGTTTTTTGTATGGATGGAATTTTATCTGAGATGATGGTGGCTTTTTCGATACAATCATGGGTCTTACCGTTGTAGAAATAACCATCGGTAACGAATAATAATTTTGCTTCAACTTGGCCAAAACGATCAATCACCCCATCAAAGCCGAAATCTGGGGACGTAGAGGTCCATACTGCACCCAATGCTGTTGTCGCCAACATGGCAATAATGGTTTCCATCATATTCGGTAAGAAACCTGCCACACGATCGCCTTTTTCAATGCCTTGCTGTTGCAAAAAATATTGCAACTTAGCTACTTGTTGATAGAGTTGTTCGTAACTGAGTGTGCTGTGATCACCTTTTTCATTTTCAAAAGTAATGGCTGTTTTATTAGATCGATGTTTTAAAACATTCTGTGCATAATTCAATTGACTCCCAACAAACCACTGGGTCTCAATCATGTGTTGTTCATGTTTAACCACTGTGCTTGCTTGTTTGTGAAAATCAATTTGACAAAAATCAACCAGTGTTTGCCAAAATTGATCTGCATGTTCAATCGAAAACTGATGTAATTGCTGGTAATCGCTGAGATTAAGCTCATATTTACTGTTTACCAATTGCGTGAATTGGCTGATACTGAGTTTTTCAATATCAGCTGGTTTGGGCTTCCAAATGGCTTGATTCGTCATCGAATTAAATGTAATTATTAAAGTGCAGAGATTTTAACAAATTTCACAACGCTTTGCTCGATTATAGTTGATTGAGAAAAATATTTAAAAAACCATCAATTTACAATTCTTATTAGGCTTGTATTTTACTTTTTAATCATAAGTCACATGGTGTTTTGCGCTGAAGCTTTTTGTATTGAAATATCCGGGTTAATCAATTAATGCCATTTATTCTCAAACAATAGAGACGAATACGCTTATTTTAAAATGGCGACATTATTTTTATGTGAGCGACACCTTCCCCTTGATGCGATTGAAAATGATAATGATGCTCCCATCATGGTGGCAGGTATAGAAATACTTATTATATTTAACAACTAGAGGAAACACATGAAAAATTTTTTAATGATTATAATCCTGATGACACTTTTACCATTAACAATAAAAGCCAGTGAAATAGAGATCAATACTGAGAAGCCACTTGAAAATTCCCTACTGTGGAAATTATCAGGCAACCAATTAACACAGCCTTCTTATATATACGGGACAATGCATTTAACTTGTGATGACCAAACAGTTAAAAAACATAAAATCCAAAAAGCCATTAACAACACTGTTCAACTTTATTTGGAAGTTGATTTTGATGATTCAGTTCAAATGACTGAATTTATGCAGTTGATAGCAAATGAGATCAAGATTAAGGACATAGGAGATGTTGATAAAAGAGAGGAGTTGATAAAATTGGCATCTCATCATTTGCAGATTAACCGTACGATTGTGGCAGAGACCAGTACGTTTATGTTATTTTCTCTCTTGTCAATGAAGGCCGTGACGACATGTTCATTACCATCATCGGTTGAGCAATTACTCATGCCATCGTTTAAAAAAGAGGACAAAAAAATAGAGGGTCTCGAGACATTTGCACAACAAATGCAGTTTTTCAAAGATTCAGGAGTGATAGATATTGATGTAATAATCCAGAGTCTAAAGTTGTTTGATCAAACAAAAACGTTATTTAATGACATGTCTAAATACTATACTGATGAGAATATAAATGGAATATATACAAAGCTGACAATGCCTTCAGAATTATATACAGTTGAATATACTGAAAAACTCAGGGAGATATTGTTGGATAAACGCAATAAAAATTGGGTTGAGCTTATTCCAAGCATTGCAAAGGATGCACCCACACTTTTTGCTGTAGGAGCAGGGCATCTGCCTGGTAACAATGGTATTATTCAATTGTTAAGGATACAGGGCTATACTGTTGAGCCTGTATTTGATGTTAATCCTGCTATCGCTAATATTTCATCAAAATAGTAAAGAAGCTGATTTTATCCATGAAAAACATAGAGGTAAACGAGTTTTGTAAAAGTACACTTAGTACCTGAATGGTTTTATGAAAAAAATGGCCGCATATTTTGAATAAGATCGCTTCAAAGCCATGAAGCTTAATAAACTATTAAGAAGGGCATTGAAGCGATGTTTCTCCAATCTATTTTACTATTTTTACCCTAAAATTCATTCTATGATGAAATATTCAGGCCAGATAATAGCGCAATTCAGGATATTAAAAAATAAGGTGAGACTGTAGTGCGGTCTTATCTAGCTGGGTTAATATATAGCAGTACAAAAAATTGTTGATTTTCAGGAAATATTCATCAAACATACCGATAATGGTGTAAATGATGTGCAATTTTGATCATTAAAAATTAAAAGTACGTATGATTTGTTCTCGTCACACTAGAGAAAAAGTTATAATGTGTAGCTATTTGAAAGACAGAGTATTAAAGAATGACACGAGAATCTATGGAATTTGATGTTGTGATAGTTGGCGGAGGACCATCAGGTTTATCTGCAGCCATTAAATTAGCACAAATCTCACAAAAAGAAGGTAAAGATTGGCAAATTGCTCTTGTTGAAAAGGGGTCAGAAATTGGTGCCCATATCATTTCTGGCGCTGTGGTAGAGCCAACCGCATTGGATGAACTTTTTCCTGATTGGAAAGACATGGGAGCACCATTGAATACGGCTGTCAGCCATGATGAGTTTTACTACCTTCGTTCTCAAGAAAAAAGTATCAAAGTACCACATTTATTAATCCCAAAACCCATGAGAAATGAAGGCAATTATATTATTTCTCTTGGAAACTTATGTCGATGGTTGGGTGAACAAGCTGAAAACATGGGCATCAATATTTTCCCAGGCTTTCCGGCCAGTGAAATCATTTTTGATGACGATAATAATGTCAAAGGCGTCATCACTGCTGACATGGGGGTGGATGCCAAAGGTGAACAGAAAGGAGCTTTTGAGCCTGGATATGAATTATTAGCCAAGCACACTGTATTTTCAGAAGGTTGTAGGGGCCACCTCGGAAAGCAATTGATTGAAAAATACAATTTAGATAAAAACTCGGATCCGCAACATTATGGCCTTGGCCTTAAAGAGGTGTGGCAAATTGATGAATCTTTATCAAAACCAGGCGAAGTCGTCCACACATTGGGATGGCCAATGGATAATCATACCGAAGGTGGTGGCTTTTTATACCATGTTGAAAAGGGCAAAGTAGCGTTGGGACTGATCGTAGCCTTGAATTATGATAATCCATATTTGAGCCCGTTCGAAGAATTTCAACGTTGGAAGCACAATCCTGTCATTAAAAATGTCATCAATGGCGGCAAACGCATTTCTTATGGTGCAAGGGCCTTAAACAAAGGTGGTTTTCAATCGTTGCCAGAAATTCAAGTGCCTGGCGCGTGTTTAACGGGTTGTGAGGCTGGGTTTTTAAACCCGGCTAAAATCAAAGGCACCCATACAGCCATGAAAACGGGTATGTTGGCAGCCGAAAGTATTGCTGAAAATTTGTTGAGAGATGATGAAAATGATCTCAGTATCAATTACAGTGAAAACGTCAAAGCATCCTGGGTTTATCAGGAGCTGCAACAGTCAAGAAACTTTGAGCCAAGCCTCAATAAATTGGGTACATTTTTTGGAGCGGCCTTTACATTTATCGATCAAAATATTTTCAGAGGCAAATTGCCTTTCACAATGCACAGTAAAAAGCCAGATCATGCCTGTTTAAAACCTGCATCTGACAGTAAAAAGATTGAATACCCTAAACCAGACAATAAAATCAGCTTCGATCGATTGTCGTCTGTGTTTTTGTCCAGCACCAATCATGAAGAAGATCAGCCTTGTCACTTACAGTTGGCCGATGATTCAATACCTGTACAGACCAATTTGCCCAAGTGGGCTGAGCCTGCACAAAGATATTGCCCCGCAGCTGTTTATGAAATCGTTGAGGAAAATAATGAAACAACATTCAGAATCAATGCGCAGAATTGTGTTCACTGTAAAACGTGTGATATTAAAGATCCCAGCCAAAACATTACATGGGTTACGCCAGAAGGCGGCGGTGGCCCTAATTACTCGAACATGTAGTCTTCGAGAATAACAGAAGAGAAAATGCTATGAAAAACCTTATGACAGCTATGCTGGTTTTTATGTTACTGATAAGTTCTGCAATGGCTCAAGAAAAAAAACGGTGGGTTGAAATAGGTGTTGGAACCTATGATTACGGTTTTTTATATCCCTATAAAGTGAGACTTTCAATACCTTTTGGCGTCCGCAATATTGAAGATATTAAGCAAGGTCTCTTGCCTATGAAATTTGATTTACAGTGGTTGTTGATGAGTTATTCGCAAGAGGAGGTTAAGAAGTTGTTTTTAGCCCAACTCGAGGAAGGGTATACCAACAAAGAAAGTTTTCTTTTGGCTCAAAACATCATCCAATATTTCCTAGGTAAATTACCAGCTACAAAAAAACACGATGAATGGACCTTTATCTATTACCCTGATGAAGGTTCTAAACTGTTCATTGAGGGTAAGAAAGTCCACCATTTGGTAGGAGCAGAGTTTAATAGAGCTTTAATGAATTCTTGGATTGAAAAATCTCCTGTTTTGACCGCAAATCTATTTAATAGGTTATTAAAATTACAAAAAAAATAATAGAGGCAATATGAAAGTACTGATCACCATAATATTTATGACCATGCACATGAGCGCCATGGCCAGCAACTTACCCGTAACAGCTGTCAATGGTACCAAAGACGATAGACATACTGTACAAGCGTTTATCAACGCCACTATATTTACTTCAGCAGATAAATCACTACAAAAAGCAACCATGCTCATTAAAGACGATAAAGTACTAGCTGTTGGTACGGATGTGCAGATTCCAGCATATGCCAATGTTCATGATCTCAACGGGGCACATATTTATCCAGGGTTTATTTTAATGGATAGCGATTATGGTTTATCGGCTGTGCCAAAGAAAAAGCCTTTTTCATTTGGTGGCAAGGAAGTATTAGAGAGCACGATAGAAGGTGCATACAACAGAAATGAGGCAATCAAATCTTCATACCGCGCAGTCACTGATTTTCATCACGATAATGAAAAGGCCAATGCTTTACGAAAGAATGGTTTCAGTACAGTTTTATCATTTAAGCATGATGGAATTATGCGAGGAACATCAGTTTTGGTGAATCTTGATGATAAAGCGGATCAACTAAGTATTATTGAGGCAGATCAAGCTTTTCACTTATCTTTTGATAAAGGCAGTTCAAAGCAACTTTACCCTATATCATTGATGGGTTCTTCTGCACTACTTCGCCAAACTTGGTTAGATGCTAAATGGTACGAGGCTACTGACGAAGATTTTATTGACCTGGATTTAAAGGCGATTATTGATAACCAATCACGGTTACATATTTTTGATGTTGGTAATTGGCAACAAACGTTGTTGGCCAATAAATTGGCATCTGAGTTTAATAAAAATACCATAATTAAAACCGCTGGTGATGAATATAAGCATATTGATGCCATTAAGAAACTCAATAGACCCTTGATTGTACCTTTATCCTTTGCTAAGGCGGTCGATGTCAGTGATGAACTGTCTGCTTGGAACAGCTCATTAGAAGACATGATGCAGTGGGAAACAGCGCCTTACAACTTATATTATCTGCATGATAATGGTGTGACATTCAGTATTATTCCCAGTGACCATAAAACTTTTTTGAAAGACTTACGTAAAGTGGTAAAAAAGGGTTTACCTAAATCAACAGCTCTTGCAGCATTGACTTCAGTGCCAGCGAAAACACTTGGTAAAAATGAACTTGGACATTTGAAGGTTGGTGCTCATGCGAACTTTATCATTACAGCAGATGATATTTTTGCAGACGATACCAGTATTGCCGAGAACTGGGTTGCTGGGCAACGTTTTGTTCTTGAACAATTACCCGTCATTCAATCGGGGTTATACGAGTTGACAGTTGACGGTGAAAAACACACAATGGAATTGCACAGTAAAGCTGGAAAATTGAGTGCTAAAAACCCAGATAAAGACAGCAAAACAAAATATGAAGTCAAACGTGATAATGATTTTGTTCATGTCCAAATCACGCAAAACAATCAAACAAGCCGTTTATTGGGTGTTTTTGCTGATGATTCCATTAGAAGCATCAAAGGTCAAACACCCCAATGGTCTGCGGTAAAATCAGGAGACATTGCTAAAACAGCAGAAAAATCATCCGAAAATAAGCCTGCAGATAAAGCTCCGGTTATTGCAAAACCTTTTTCATCATATGGTTTACATAAAATGGAACAGGCCAATTCTTTTTTAATCACCAACGCCACGGTCTGGACCAATGAAAAAGCAGGGATTCTTGAAGATACCGATGTGTTTTTGAATAACGGCACAATTGTAGAAATTGGTAAAAACCTGACAGTAAAAGCAGATAAAACCATTGATGGCAATGGCATGCATTTGACAGCAGGCATCATTGATGAGCACTCACATATCGCACTATTGTCAGTCAATGATATTGCCGTTAACTCGTCAATGGTACGTATGGAAGATGCGATTGATTCAGATGACGTGCAAATTTACCGCAATTTGGCAGGTGGCGTAACTGCTGCTCAGCTATTACATGGTTCTGCCAATCCTATCGGTGGTCAATCTGCATTGGTTAAAATGCGCTGGGGCGCCACAAGTGAGGAAATGTTGATTGATGGAGCTGATGGGTTCATTAAATTTGCTTTGGGTGAAAATGTTAAGCGGTCATCGTCTCCGAGTGCGGCACGATACCCATTAACACGAATGGGCGTAGAACAAGTTTTTAGGGATGCTTTCAATAATGCTTTGGCTTATGAGCGCCAATGGCAGGCCTATAACAATGCCAGTTATAAAGAAAAGCTACGATTAGGCATGCCAAGAAAAGATTTAACGATGGAGGCAACACTTGAGGTCATTAATAAGAACCGTTTTGTTTCAAGTCATTCATATGTCCAATCGGAAATCAATATGTTGATGAAGGTTGCTGAAGATTACGGTTTTAATATCAATACTTTCACCCACATTCTTGAAGGCTATAAAGTGGCTGATAAAATGCGCGAACATGGTGTTGGTGCTTCAACCTTTGCCGATTGGTGGGCCTATAAATGGGAGGTGAATTATGCCATACCTTACAATGCTTCAATCATGACTGCAGCAGGGGTCACAACAGCGATTAATTCTGATGATGATGAAATGGCCAGAAGACTCAATCAAGAGGCGGCCAAATCGATCAAATATGGTGGCATGTCTGAACAAGAAGCCTGGAAAATGGTAACACTTAATCCGGCAAAACTATTGCACTTGGATGAACGCATGGGCAGTATCAAAGAGGGCAAAGATGCAGATGTGGTATTGTGGACCAATAATCCGTTGAGTATTTATGCCAAGGCCCGCAAAACTTTTGTTGACGGAAAACTGTTATTTGATCGTGACAGACAAGCAGAAATTGAAGCAGAGATTGCGCAACATCGTGCTCGATTGATCGATAAAATCAATCAATCAGATGAAAAGAAAATGCCATCATCCATGAAACCCCGAAGACACATGCAATGTGAAAGCATCAGTGGTTACGAATATTTATTAGGAGCAGTAGAATGAAGTCTATTATTACAACAATTCTTGTCATGGCCTGCGTTTTTTTGACAACTGTTTCCGAGGCATTATCACCACAACCAGCTGCACCACAAAAACAAGCAATAGTTTACAATAATGCCAACATACATGTTGGTAATGGCCGTGTGCTAGAGGGGGCCTCTTTAATTTTTGACAATGGTAAAATCACAGGCGTTGGATATTTTAAAAGGGCTTGGCAAAAAAGCGATATTGACTTAAAAGGCGGTCACATTTATCCTGGTCTTATTTTACCTATTTCTGAGATAGGGTTAACTGAAGTCAATGCTGTAAAAGCGACCAGAGATGACACTGAAGCAGGTGACATGAACCCCAATATCAGAAGCATTATTGCCTACAATACCGATTCTGAAATCATCCCAACATTTAAATTCAATGGTGTGTTATTGGCACAGACGACACCTAAAGGAGGATTGGTCAGTGGCTTGTCTTCTGTGGTACAGTTGGATGCATGGAACTGGGAAGACGCAGCGGTCAATCTTGATGATGCTGTGCATGTTAATTGGCCAGATGCCATGAAAAGTAGATTTGATTTTTCTACTTTTAAAATGAAATCAGAAAAGAACAAAGACTATGATACGCAGATAAAAAAAATAAGTAACTTGTTTCTTGATGCCAAAGCACAACAGCAACAGACAAATGCTGCTGACTCTAATCTTAAATTAGAAGCAGTCGTTCCAGTCTTTTCAGGTAAAAGGAAAGTATTTGTTCATACGCAATCTCCAAAAGCCATTGTTGAATCGATTAATTTCTTTCATAAAATTGGCCTTAAGAATGTGGTTTTGGTTGTAGATCAAAATGCAGAGCCTGTGATCGGTTTCATTAAAGAGTCAGGCGTACCAGTTGTAGTTCGATCTGCACATAGCTTACCCAAACGCAAAGACAGTTCCGTTGATGCAGGTTATGATGTCGCTGTTAAATTACACAATGCAGGTGTGTTAGTGGCTTTGGCCTATGATGCTTCATCGGGTGTCATGAGTTCAAGGAATTTGCCATTTACAGCAGGTACTTTGGTCAACTATGGGCTAGAAAAAGAGCAAGCATTACAACTGATCACGGCAAACGCGGCAAAAGTATTGGGTATTGATAAGCGATATGGCACAATCGAAGTGGGTAAAAGTGCAACTTTTTTCATCACTAAAGGAGATGCTTTGGATATGCGTGGAAACATTCTCACTGAGGCCTATATTGATGGTAGAAAGTTGCAGTTAGAAGGTCGGCAACAAGAACTCTATAAAAGATATAAACAAAAGTATCAATCTCAAAGTACTTCGCCAAATAGTAGCTTCAGTAAAAGTAAATAATCAATCAATTCACAAAGTGGGCTTTAGGGCCCACTGTCTTATGGTTGTTTTTCCATCAACATCATCAAATCATTGATTTCAAAAGTGGCGTTGTGTTCAACATCAATGTTTTGTGGGTTATACCAAATTGAGTCAATGTTATAATTGATTCCACCTTGGATATCAGATCCTAAACTGTCGCCAATAATAACCACGTCTTTTTTATCGGGGTGATTCATCAGATCAAAGGCATGATCAAAAATTGCGGTAGAAGGTTTAGAATGACCGATTTCTTCTGAGATAATAACTTGTTCAAAATAATGGCTAATAGGCGAGTTATTCAGGCGAGGTTTTTGTACGGTTGTAATGCCATTGGTCATGATCATCAATTTATGATTTTTGGCCAAATGTTCAACGACATTAATGGCATTGTCTAATAAATGTCCATTTTCAGAGAGGTTAAATAAATAATCCTCAGCAAATGAATCGACATCTCTTGTGACTTGTAATGCTTCAAACAGTTGTTTGGTTCTTTTGATTTTTATCTCTGTTTGAGATTTGACTTCACCGGTCTCGAGTTGCATCCATAGTTTACGATTGATGGCATGATAAATGTCAATAATACTATTTGTTTGATAAGTGATAGCATAATCATCTAAAGTTTTTAGCAGGGCCAGCTGTTCTGCTTTGTCAAAATCGAATAAAGTATTATCCGCATCAAATATCAACCATTGGTATTTTTTGATCAGCTTGTGCATAGTCAGAAATTTATCAAAAGAAATTGATCGTATCTTAACTTAAATCCATTTCATTGGTGCTAAATAAATGATAATATCACTGACAATTCTAGATATGATCATACCATGAGCACAGTCGCAATACTTTCACCAGAAGAAATCCAATTTTTTCATGATAACGGTTATTTGATCAAAAAGAATTTTGTTGATCTTGAAACCATTGCAGCCATTCTTGGTGTTGTCAAACAACACCTTAAAGAAAAGCTTGAACCTTATGAACTGGAACAAGAAGTCAATTACCCTGGCTCACCGAAAACCACCACTGAAAAAGGCGGTGATACCATCAGACGTTTATTGTTTGCCTATGAAAGGCATGACATATTCCGACAATGGGCCCAAAATGATAAAGTATTATATGTCATCCAGACACTGTTAGAAGCCAGTAAACTGTTTTTGGTGCAGTCTCATCACAACTGTATCATGACCAAACAACCGCAATACAGTTCTGAAACGCATTGGCATAAAGACATCAGATATTGGCATTTTAACAACAATAATCTGATCAATACCTGGTTGCCGCTGGGTGATGAAACCATAGAAAACGGTTGTTTACAAATTATTCCTGGTTCGCATTTATGGAATACGCCAAAAGAAAGATTAGATGAAAGGCTGTTTTTACGCAAAGACTTGAGTGAAAACCAGGCTTGGTTAGAAAAATCTACCAATGTCCAGTTAAATGAATGTGATTTATTGTTTTTTCATGCTGGTGTTTTTCATGCAGCTGGAAGAAACCAGACCAAAAAATCTAAAAACGCAGTGGTATATACTTATCACAGTGAGTCCAATGCGCCATTGATTGATACCAAGTCAGTTAAATATGAAGAAATTCCCTTAATGCAGCATCTGTAGAAAGTGTCCTAAATGTGTGAAATCAATGGTTACGGTGACAAGCAAAATCACATAAAAAAAGTAAAGCAGCTTTTGCATCGCTTTCAGGTAAATCAATCAACTGTTGTTTGGCCAATTGTGCAAATTCATCGGCCTTACTTTGTGTATAAGACAAAGCGGGTGTTTCATTGATGCGTTGTTGTATGGTTTTTAAATGTTTGATGGATTGTGACTTGATGGCTTCAGCTATGACTTCCTTATCATCGGGAGTACCGTTTTCCAATAAATATATCAACGGCAAAGTGAGTTTGCCTTCGGCTAAATCATCACCAATGTTTTTATCCAATTCATCGTTATCTAAAGCGTAATCTAACATGTCGTCAGCAATTTGAAAGGCCATACCCAGATACCTGCCATAATCTGACATCTTTTGGATTAACACTTCATCTTTGCAACTGATCAATGCTGATAACTCGCAGCCTGCTTCAAATAACTGTGCGGTTTTGTTACGAATCACTTCATAATACTGTTGTTCAGTTATATCAAGATTGCCGATATTTAACAGTTGTAATACCTCGCCTTCAGAAATGGTATTGGTGGCATTGGCCAATATGTGCATGACTTGCATATTTTTTATGGTGACCATCATCTGAAAAGAACGAGAGTAAAGAAAATCACCGACCAATACGCTGGCTGAATTACCCCATACTTCATTCGCTGTTTTATTGCCACGACGCATGTCAGATTCATCAACCACATCATCATGCAATAAGGTCGCTGTGTGTATAAATTCTATGATTGCGGCCAGTTGAATGTGTTTATCACCTTTATATCCAAAGGCTTGTGCCATTAATATTACGAGCATTGGACGCAAACGTTTACCACCACTGTTGATGATATAAGTTGAGATTTGTTTGATCAACACCACGTGGGAATCGAGACTGTTACGTATGGTTTCATTGACATGAGTCATGTCTGTGTGAGTAATATCTAAAACCTTATCGATGGAGTCAATAGTGTTTTGGCTTAATTCTTGTTTCAATTCTATCAGTCAGTCATTAAAAATTGATATTATACTGAAAATCACCAATTTTACTTGGATTTATCATTTAAAACGTTATATTACTTCTTTCTTTTAATTTACCATTAGAATCTATGAGTGGATTTAATCCGACAGAAAAAAAAGCCGCTTACTCAATTGCGCTTTTGATTGCTCTGCGTATGTACGGATTGTTCTTGATCATGCCCGTTTTCTCGGTTTATGCACAAAACCTGACTGATGCAACGCCTTTGCTAATTGCAATGGCACTGGGTGTTTATGGCTTGACACAAGCGGCATTGCAAATTCCATTGGGTTTGGCATCAGATTTTTATGGTCGCAAAAAAATCATCACCATAGGTTTATTGGTGTTTATTATTGGTAGTGTCATTGCAGCGTTGGCTACTGATATTTATGGTGTTGTGATGGGGCGTGCCATTCAAGGCATGGGTGCCATTGCCTCGACAGGCATGGCTTTGATCGCTGATGTCTCCAGGGCAGAACAGCGTACAAAAATGATGGCATTTGTTGGCATGGGCATCGGTATGGCTTTCATGCTGGCATTCATTACAGGGCCAATTTTATCGGCCTGGTTTGGCGTATCTGGCTTGTTTTGGATTACGGCGATTTTAGCAACATTGGCCTTGTTGCAGTTGCATGTTTTTGTCAAAGAACCGGATCAAAAAATCAGGAAATCATTCAGTTTTAAAGAGTTTTTGTACAGTATCAAAGACAGCCGATTAATGTCACTCAATGTTGCAGTGTTTGTCATTCATGCCATTATGACTGCGGTATTTGTAGCGTTACCATTAATATTGGTGAACCAACTTGATTTTGCTACACCACAACATTGGAAACTGTATTTGCCCGTTTTGTTGTGCTCAGTGGTGTTTTTTGTGCCCATGATCATCATGCATGAGAAAATCAAAAAGTATTTTCAATTCATTAGCTTTGCTTTGATGGGCTTGGCATTGTCGCAAATCATGTTGGCAAATTTACAGTCTAGTCTTATCATCATTGCAGTAGTTATGGTGTTTTTCTTCGCTTTTTTCAACTTTCTTGAAGCAGCAATGCCAGCCATGTTATCGCGAATTGCTGGTGAACAATACCGAGGGGCAGCCATGGGAGCTTATTCGACTTCACAATTCAGCGGAGCATTTGCGGGTTCAATCATTGCTGGATTATTGATGCCGTATGGCTCAACAATGGTGTTTTATGGCACAGCGATGATGGTTGTTTTTTCAGTGCTGTTTATCATGCTCATTGCCAAACAAAAATAAAAAGCACTGAGTGAAAAAAATCTTATAAAATTCACTTAACCTGTTCCATTCAATTTTAGTCTTGGATATAATGCACTTTCGATAGCAATTGTTGAAAACAACAATTATCGATTACACTCTATCAATACAATTAACCAATAGAGTCAACGCAAATTATATAGGAGATATAGAAATGGCCAGAGGCATAAATAAAGTCACCATCGTCGGCAATTTGGGTCAAGACCCAGAAGTCAGATACACCACATCAGGCAGTGCAGTCACCAACATATCGGTTGCAACCTCAGAAAGCTGGAAAGATAAAAATACAGGCGAAGACGTGGTTAAAACAGAATGGCATCGCATCGTTTTTTTTGGCAGATTGGCAGAAATTGCAGGCGAATACCTCAAACGTGGTAGCCAAGTTTACATTGAAGGTAAACTACAAACACGTAAATGGCAAGATCAAAACAATCAGGACCGTTATACTACAGAGATTGTTGCCAATGAAATGCAAATGTTGGGTGGTAAACAAAGCGGTGGGCAAAGCCAATTCGGTGGTGGACAAGCACCAGCAGCACCACGATCAAACAACATGCAACAAAATAACCAGAATCAAGGCGGTTACGGCGGTCAACCAAACAACAACCAAGGCGGTTATGGCGGGCCACAAAATAACCCACCCAACAATCCTCCAAGTCAATCAAATAACCCTCCAAGCCAACCAGCTTTTGATGATTTTGATGACGATATTCCATTTTGATAATCGATTGATTTTTCAATTGTTTTTTAAAAGCCCTGATATTCAGGGCTTTTTTGTATGATGGAAATGAAAGAAATATATGCGTAATTCAAGAATCTGTCTGTCAAAATTCATCACCTAAAAGTATCAGACTCAGAGCCATGGATCAATAATTTGGTCGAAATGGGTTTTTTGAATGTGGCATCCACGCATTGTGTCAAGGAGCAAGAGTTAATGCAGGGCCATCTGGTATGTCTATATCAATGTGTGGTGGAAGAAAAGCTTGTTATTTAGAAAGTTATAAGTTCATGGCAACTTATTTTGTTTATTGTTTACCAATGAAGTTTGGAATATAACAGATCAATCATGCCCCACCCAAAAATAGTGAGAGGTAATATACTTGAACAAGATGTTGAGGTTATAGTCAATAGCTGGAACAGAAATATCATTCCGTGATGGTTATTGATATCTCAAGGTGTTTCTGGAGCCATTAAGAAAAAATGTGGTTTATTACCATTTAAACAAATAAGTAAATTTAGATCAATCCCATTGAGAGAAGCTCGTCTGACTTCAGCAGGTGATTTACCTTATCAATCATTTATGTAGCTGGAATCAATATGCTCTGGTTTACTACAGAGTATTCGGTGAGAAAATCGTTCATCAATGCTATGAATATAGTTAACTCGGATATTTTATCAAATCGGTAAAAAAATCGATTTTATCTATGGAGAATATTGAGTTAGACAATTTATTAAAAGGACACTTTATACCTGAATGGTTTTATGAAAAAAATGGCTGCATATATTGCTTAAATTCACACATGAATTTAATGATCATGTTAATCGCCTCAAAGCCATGAGGCTTTATAAACTATTAATAACGGCTTTGAAGCAATATTTCTCCAACATATTTTGCCATTTTTACCCTAAAATCCATTCTATGAGAAAATATCCGGGTTAATGAACATCAACTAAAGAGTGTGGCTTTTCCTTTGATCAGCTCAGGCTTTGATAACAGAGGTAAAACATGGTCGCTTTCGATTATGATGAATACACTCATTGAGATTGACAGTTTGGCAGAAGTCATCATTGTTCGTTATCAATTATGAAAAAAATAGAATGATAGAACCCGTGATCATTTATTTCACAAATAACTGGGTTCTTTAGCTTTTTTGGCACTTTTAATGTGATGTGATTTGGCTTGACCAGATTCGATTGCACATGCTAGGATAATGTCTTTGCAAAGGGGGTAAGCTGATGAAAAATAATATGTATTGGCTGGTAATGTGTATTCTTATAACAAGTAGCGCACTATCGAGGCCCATTTTTAAAGCCAGTTTTGAAGAGCTAGACATCGAGCCGCTTTATCCGCAGGTTAATGGCATTTTTCAATTACCAGCTGGCCCAACGAGCAATCAATTAGATTGGATTTTGCAACAATTAGCACAAAGTGATACCAGTATTGCTGATATCAATGATCATTTTGATGCGAGTTGGTTGTCGCAAATAACTGCTGAACAAACCCGTGATTTCATTCAAGCTGTCAGGTCAGACTATCCCAGTGCACAAGTGGTGGATGTGGTTGCGGTAACACCTGTATCATTGAATGTTGTGATACAAGGTCAGGATGCCAATGCTTTTCGCTCATTTCTGACATTGGAAGCGCGTTATTCTGAGGATCAGAAAATAGTGTCCTTTGGTGTTAATTTCTATGGTGGTACTTTACAATTCCCTGAAGATCAAAGTTTGACACTCGATCAGGCTGCTGATAAATTTACAACTTTGGCAGCAGATACCGGTCTTTTGATTGCCTATATTGACGAGAACAATCAATGTCAAGCCATTATAGATCGTAATTCTGATGCATTATTGGCCACAGGTTCTATTTTTAAAGCATGGGTACTGGGCGGTGTGGCTGAAGCCATTGAAGCTGGAAGCGTTATGCTTGATCAAATGGTTAATTTAGTCAGTAGTGAACGGGTTTTTGGTGGCAGTGTTATTAATAGGGAACCTGACGGCACTGCATTTCCACTATTGGATTTGGCAATTCTTATGATGGGCATCAGTGATAATACCGCCACAGATCTGGTCCATGAAACCGTTGGACGAGGTGTCATTGATGCTTACATTGATGACTCTGGGGTTAATGATACCAATGTATTGAAACCCCTGTTATCTGTTAATGAACAGTTCCATCTATTCTTTTCATTTGATTTGGCCAATGCGTTGCAGTATGTCAACGGCTCAGAAGCCTTTCAACAACAATTCATCGATAACACCATTGTGCCATTGGGTCCTGTCAGTAGTTTCCCATTCAATAATGAGTCATTACTTACCGCAGGCAGTTGGAGAGCCACTGCAATGGATATCTGTGCCAATATGGCACGCTTAAGACACTATGAGAAAGGCACAAACCCACGCATCATGGTAGATGCAGCCTATGGTTCCCAAACTGCACAAAGTGAGGTGCGCAATGCATGGGATAGGGTGTGGTACAAAGGTGGTAGCTTGGTTTCTGGTACTAATGGTTATCATGTATTGACACATGCTTGGTTACTCGAAGACAATGGTCGTCCACCTTTTGTGGTGGTGGGCATGACCAATGACAACAATGGTGGCATTGACGCCAATGATGGAATTTTTAAAGTTCAATCTGTTTTGGCAAGGCTACTGGAATTGACCTCGGAATTGTAAGGTGTATTTGCATAGGGTGATTACTTTTTAAATCATTTTCTTAAAGGTTCATAAAAATGATTCATTGTGATTATAATCAATAAATCTGATCTATCTTCCAAATTAATTTTCTATTGAGCAAGAAAAGCATTGAGGTTTTCTCTCATGCCTTCTTGCTTTCTAGAAAGTAACTTGTAAATCTGATCAAACTTTGTTGGATCGACTTCTTTAAACCTTGTGTGTTGAGTTCAACCAATACTTCATAGCTTTCTTGAGAATCTGCCAGCGACAGTAATGCCGCTTTCATCTTTTGAATGACATCATTCGGGACATTGGGTGATGCCATGAACGTTGACCCTGGCAGCTCTTTACTTGATAACAATGAAGTGAGATTTGGGTATAAGTTTAGCATCCAGCTGGGTACAATGGCCGCATCTACAGTTTCATCAAATACGGAGTCAACAGTGTCTTGCCATGATAAAGCAGTGACATCTTTGTATGGTGATGAAAAAAGATCAGTGAACCATAAGTTGAATAATTGATTGGCATAACTGGGCTTGGGTAGCATGACCACTTTTTTACCAGTAAAATATTCCTGTACGTTCAGATTTTTATTGGGTTCTTCTAATGCAATTAAATGAAATGAGACCGGTTCAACAGTCGTTGCAATGGGTTTATATCCCATAAATTGTTGCCGGTAAGAGGCAATATGGGATGCATCAAAGCTAAAATCTGGCATATTTGATCCCTTGGCATTTTTCCAATACATACCATAACTGATGTCGATAACAATTTCTATTTCATAGCCTGTTTCAATTGTCAGCCATTGTTTTAATGGTTCGAAAACTTCTTTACTTTGATAAGATGGATATATTGGTTCAACAACCAATGTATATACCTTTGCATTTGCCGATACTATAAAAATAGTAAAAGTCATAATGAAAATAATAATTTTACATGGCTCTGCACAAGAGTCCTGTTTCATAATCTAGATTCTCAATATTTG